>JAEZEB010000320.1 GCA_023438115.1 Pseudomonadota bacterium
CGCTCACCCCGACCTACGGGCCGCATCCTGTCGTCGGGGAATCGTAGGTCGGGGTGAGCGCGCAGCCGAACCCCGACGCAAGGGGCGCGGCACTTGTCATCCCGGCCTCGAGCCGGGATCCATGCAGCGCCTGATCGACCGCAGCCTGGATTGCGGGCCAAGCCCCGCAATGGCAAGACACGCCATTCCCGCGCAGGCGGGACGACGGAAGGTCAAGGCCGCGACGGCTTCCTCGAAGGCGTCGTCACCGCCCCCGAGGACTTCTGCCGCTTCGGCATGCCCTGGTTGCTGACCTTGTCGCCGCCCTTGGCGCGCTTGCCCATGTCGCTCGCCGGGTGCAGCTTGTCGGCCGGCAGGTCCTGCTTGCTGGGGCGGCGGGCTTGCTTGTCCTTGGTCATCGCGTACTGCTCCTTCGCGGGTCAGCGCTCCACCGTCGTGCGGTTGCCGCGCTGGATGATCGTCATCGGCGGATCACGCATCTCCGTGATCACCGTCGGCTGGCGGGCGGGGCCGGCGCCCATCATCGTCGTGTCCGGGGCGGCCGGCGCGCGGGCGACGGCGGTGTCCGAGGGGATCACGCTGAAGGTCGGCAGGTCCAGGCGCGAGGCGACCTGGGCCGGCACCATCACCACGTCGCCGGCCACCACGGTGTGCGGCAGCTTGTTGGCCTGGGCCGTCTGGCGGTCGGTGAGCAGCGGGGCGGAACTCGTGGGCGAGGCCGGCGCCGGCGAGGTGACCGAGCGGCCCGTGCCTTCCATGCGCAGTGTATTGGGCGGCACCATGGGGCCGGTGGGGCGCGCGACCTGCGCGATGCCCACCCGCGTGCACAGGGCCTGCTGGTCGAACACCAGGCTGGAGCCGGAGGGGTAGCGCTGCGCCACCGCCTCGCGCAGCGGCAGGCTCATGTCCACCGGCGCATCGGAGCCGCGGTAGACCACGCGGTTGTTCGCGTCGTAGACGGTGTAGCACGCCGCCATCGCGTTGGCGCCGGTGAGCAGCAGGCCCAGGAGAAGCGTGGTCTTCAGTTTCATTTCTCGCCCTCGTGCCGCTCGCGCGGCCTGATGTGATCCAGCGATGCTGAGCATCGCGCGTTGCCTTGCACGCCAGCCAAGTCTGTCACCCGCTGTCAGCGCGGTTCCCGCGTCCACGTGCCGTGGACGCAACCTTACCAGCGCGGCGGCGAATCGCCCGCGCGGACCGACGGCCGGACCCACGCGGCTGGCGTACGGCCCAGCTGCGTGCTGTGCCGCAAGGCCTGCAGTTCGCCCCACGCGGACGGGCCGGCTTCGAGGAAAGGCTCCAGCGACGGCGAGGGTGGATTGCGCCGCCGTGGCGACGCGGAAGGACGAGGGATAGCCTACGCCAGGAGTTTCGCTCCCGTCTTCGCCTGCACCTGGTCGAAGGTGACGTCCGGCGCCAGCTCGACCAGCTTCAGGCCCTGCGGCGTGACGTCGATGACGGCCAGGTCGGTGATGATGCGGTCCACCACGCCCACGCCCGTCAGCGGCAGCGTGCACTGCGGCAGGATCTTCAGGTCCTCGGTGCCGTCCTTCTTCTTCGCGACGTGTTCCATCAGCACGATCACGCGCGGCACGCCGGCCACGAGGTCCATCGCGCCGCCCATGCCCTTGACCATCTTGCCGGGGATCATCCAGTTGGCGAGGTCGCCCTTCTCGCTCACCTGCATGGCGCCGAGGATGGACAGGTTGATCTTGCCGCCGCGGATCATCGCGAAGCTGTCGTGGCTGCCGAAGATGGCCGAGCCCTTGATGGTGGTGACGGTCTGCTTGCCGGCGTTGATGAGGTCGGCGTCGACTTCCGCTTCGGTCGGGAAGGGGCCGATGCCCAGCATGCCGTTCTCGGATTGCAGCCACACCTCCTTGTCGCCGGTGAAGTTGGCCACCAGCGTGGGGATGCCGATGCCGAGGTTGACGTAGAAGCCGTCCTCGAGTTCCTGCGCCGCGCGCGCGGCCATCTGGTCCTGGGTCCAGGGCATGTTCGTACTCCTCTTACGCCGGGCGGGTGGTGCGCTTCTCGATGCGCTTCTCGGGATTCGGGTTGTGCACGATGCGGTGCACGTAGATGCCCGGCAGGTGGATGTCGTCGGGAGCGAGCTCGCCGACCTCGACGATCTTCTCCACTTCCACGATGCAGACCTTGCCCGCCATCGCGGCCGCGGGGTTGAAGTTGCGGGCGGTGAGGCGGAAGCGCAAGTTGCCGCTCTTGTCGGCGTCGTCGGCCTTGACCAGCGCGACGTCGGGCACCAGCACACGCTCCATCACGTAGGTCTCGCCGTCGAACTCGCGCAGTTCCTTGCCTTCGGCCACCATGGTGCCGACGCCCGTCTTGGTGAAGAAGGCCGGGATGCCGGAACCGCCGGCGCGCAGCTTCTCGGCCAGCGTGCCCTGCGGCGTGAATTCCAGCTCCAGCTCGCCCGCCAGGTACTGGCGCTCGAACTCCTTGTTCTCGCCGACTTACGACGAGATCATCTTCCTGATCTGCCGCGTCTCGAGCAGCTTGCCGAGGCCGAAGCCGTCGACGCCCGCGTTGTTGGAGATCACGGTGAGGTTGTTCGCGCCGCTCGCCTTGAGCGCCTCGATGAGCGCCTCCGGGATGCCGCAGAGGCCGAAGCCGCCGACGGCCATGAGCTGGCCGCTTCGGACGACGCCGTCGAGCGCGGCGGCGGCGTCGGGATAGATCTTGTTCACTCGGAATCTCCTGTTTAACCCTGAGCGGCGGACGCCGGGAGAACGCTACGATACTACCTATGTCGCTACGT
>JAEZEB010000057.1 GCA_023438115.1 Pseudomonadota bacterium
GCGCCGCGGTGGGCGGCGGCGAAGCGCTCGCCGGCTTCGGCGGTGGCCAGGCGCCCGGGGGCATCGCCCGCCAGCGCCACGGCCCGGCGCCCGCCCTCTTCCATGGTTTCCACGCGCAGCGCGGCCCCGGCCTCTTCGGCCAGCTGCGCCGCCTCGCTGAAGTTGAAGGTGTGCGGCCCCATCACCACGGGGCAGCCGCAGGCCGCCGCCTCGATCAGGTTCTGCCCGCCCAGGGGCGCGAAGCTGCCCCCGAGCAGCGCGACGTCCGCCAGGCCGTAGTAGAGGCCCATCTCGCCGAGCGAATCGCCCAGCCACACGTCGGCGGCTTGCGGCGTACCGTTCCAGGTGCTGCGGCGAGACACGCTGAGGCCCGCATCCGCAACGAGCGCCGCGACCACGTCGAAGCGCTGCGGATGGCGCGGCACCAGCAGCCACTGCACCTCCCGGTTCGCCGCGGCGGCGCGCAGGAAGTCGACCTCTTCGCCCTCGCGCGAACTCGCGAACATCACCACCGGCTTGCCCGGCGCGGCACGCCATGCGCGGCCCTGCGCCAGCTGCGCGGCATCGGGCGCGGCATCGAACTTGAGGTTGCCGAACACGCCCTGCACCGTGGCGCCGGCGACGGCCAGGCGGCGCGCATCGTCGGCCGTCTGCGCCCACACGGCCTGCAGCGCCGCATACGCGGGACGCGACAGCCGCGCGAGCCGCAGCGCCTGCGCCAGCGACTTCTCGGACAGGCGCGCGTTCGCCAGCGCGAGCGGGATGCCCCGCGCG
Organism: Pseudomonadota bacterium; assembly: GCA_023438115.1. Lineage (GTDB taxonomy): Bacteria > Pseudomonadota > Gammaproteobacteria > Burkholderiales > Burkholderiaceae_C > Ramlibacter. Next base: position 775 of record JAEZEB010000057.1, read on the forward strand.
CGGCACAGCGCGGCGAGATTGGGCCAGACCTCGGTCTCCATCAGCACGCCGGCGCCGGGGCGGAAGTGATCGAGGAAGCCGCGCACGGCCCGCGGCGTGTCCCAGGGCAGCCAGGCCTGCGCATCGCCTTCGCGCAGCAGCGCCTTGCCCTGCTCGCGGCCCGTGGCCGTGCCGTGGGTGAGCAGGATGCGCAGGTCCGGCTGCAGCGTGCGCAAGGCGTCCAGCAGGATGGCGGCGGCGCGGGTCTCTCCCAGCGAGACGGCATGGATCCACAGGCGGCCGGGTTCCGTCGTGCCGTGGTAGCGGCCGAAGCGCTCCTCGATATGCTCCAGGTAGCCCGGCTCGGCCTTGCCGCGCCGGCGCAGCTTGCGCCGCAGCAGCGGCTGCGCGCCTATGACCACCAGCGAGTAGAGGGGCCGGATCATCGCGCGATTGTGACCGCTTGCCAGGCCTGCCAGACGGCGTCGACGTCGGGCGTGGGCGTGGCGAACACGCTGCGCTGGCGCCCGCCCTCGGCCGGGCCGGTGCGCCAGGCGGTGTCGAAGTTGTAGATCTGCACGTGCGGCAGGTCCAGCGCCACGGCGATGTGGCTCAGGCCGCTGTCGACGCCGATGGCGCCCGCGCAGTGCGCCATGCGCTCGGTCAGCGCGTCCAGCGACAGCCGCGGCCACACCTCGGCGCGCTCGCCGACGATCTGCTGCAGCTTTTCGCTGCGCTGGCGCTCCACCTCGTTGCCGTGCGGCAGGCCCACGCGGTAGCCGGCGTCCACCAGCCGCCAGGCCAGCGCCACCCAGTGCGCTTCGGGCCAGCACTTGTCGTCGCGCGACGTGCCGTGGATCAGCGCCACGGTCTCGCCGCGGGCCTGCGCATCGGCGCCCTGCAATCCGAAGCGCGGCGCACCTTCGGCGACGTAACCGAGCACGCGCGCGCAGAGCTCGCGCCCGCGCTGCACCGCGTGCGAATGCGGTTCGACCGGCACGGCCACGTCCGCCAGCCAGCGCGTGGGCGCCTCGTAGCTCGAACCCTCCGTGCGGTTGGCCATGGCGTAGCGCTTGCCGCCGGGCGCAAGCCGCGCCATGCGCGCGAGGAGCGCCGACTTGGTCAGGCCCTGCAGGTCGATCACGGCGTCGTAGGCCTCGCGCTGCAGGTCCTCGCGGAAGGCCCGCCAGCCGATGCGCGTCGCGCCGGCCAGCGGCGACTTGCGCCAGCTGCGCAGCTCGCAGGGGATGGCGCGGCGCACGCCCCGGCAACGCTGCACGAGCGGCGCGAAGCCGCGCTCGACGACCCAGTCGATGCGGGCACCCGGATGCGCGGCCAGGATGTCCTGCACGGCCGGCATGGCATGCACGACGTCGCCGAGCGAGGAGAGTTTGACGATGAGGATGTTCAAGTTCGCGTCGTCCCGCCTGCGCGGGAACGGCGGCTATTGTGCCCGCTCAGTGGGCCGCTTCCCCGATCTTCGCGTCCGGCTTCACGGTGCGCAGCAGCGCCAGCATCTCGCCTTCGATGCGGTGCATCGCCTCCTGCGTGTGGCCCTCGAAGCGCAGCACCAGCACCGGCGTGGTGTTGGACGCGCGCACCAGGCCGAAGCCGTCGGGCCAGTCCACCCGCAGGCCGTCGATGGTGGAGACCTGCGCGTCGGGGAAGCTCGCCTTCTCCACGAGTTCGCCCACCACGCGGTGCGGCTCGCCCTCCTCGCACTTCACGTTCAGTTCCGGCGTGGAGAAGCTGGTGGGCAGCGCGTCGAGCACGGCGCTCGGGTCCGGGTGGCGCGAGAGGATCTCCAGCAGCCGGCAACCCGCATAGGTGCCGTCGTCGAAGCCGTACCAGCGCTCCTTGAAGAAGATGTGGCCGCTCATCTCGCCGCCCAGCGGCGAATCCACCTCGCGCATCTTCGCCTTGATCAGCGAGTGGCCGGTCTTGTACATCATGGGCTTGCCGCCGGCCGCCTCGATGGCGGGCGCCAGGCGCTGCGTGCACTTGACGTCGAAGAGGATGGGCGCGCCCGGCACGCGCGAGAGCACGTCCTGCGCGAACAGCATCATCTGCCGGTCCGGATAGATGTTGTTGCCGCCGCGCGTGATGATGCCCAGGCGGTCGCCGTCGCCGTCGAAGGCCAGGCCCAGGTCGGCGCCGGTCTCCTTCAGCTTCGCGATCAGGTCGCGCAGGTTCTCGGGCTTGCTGGGGTCGGGGTGGTGGTTGGGGAAGTTGCCGTCGACCTCGCTGAACAGCTCGATCACCTCGCAGCCGATGGCGCGGAAGATGCCGGGCGCCGAAGCACCGGCGACCCCGTTGCCGGAATCGACGACGATCTTCAGCGGGCGGGCCAGCTTGATGTCGCCGGCGATGCGGTCGCGGTAGGGGGCGAGGATGTTGACGTTGCGCACGGTCCCCGGCGTGGCCGCCGGTTCGCCACCGCCGCTTTCCATCAGCCGGCGCAGGCCCTGGATCTCCTCGCCGTAGATCGCGCGGCCGGCCAGCACCATCTTGAAGCCGTTGTAGTCCTTCGGATTGTGGCTGCCCGTCACCTGGATGCCGCTGCTGGCGAGGGTGCTGGCGGCGAAATAGAGCATGGGCGTCGTCGCCACGCCGATGTCCACGACGTCGACGCCGCTGGCGACCAGGCCGCGGATGAGCGCGGCGCTGAGGCTGGGGCCGCTGAGGCGCCCATCGCGGCCGACGGCGACGGCCTGCTCGCCCTCCTTGCGGGCAAGCTGGCCGAAGGCGCGGCCGAGCGCCTCGGCCACCTCTTCGGTGAGCGTGGAAGGAACGATGCCGCGGACGTCGTAGGCCTTGAAGATGCTGGGGCTGAGCTGCATGACGGAGCGCTTTTTTCCTGATGGAGTGTCCGGCCGATTCTAGGCTGCGGGCTTCCAGGAACATGTCCGGAAACGGCTGGTTCCGCGAAGGCCGCTGCGTATCATGGCTGCATGACACCCGCCGAGCCGCCGCTGCACCCCGACGCGTGCTACCTCGCGCTGAAGACGCGCGACGCCCGCTTCGACGGCGCCTTCTTCACGGGGGTGACGAGCACCGGCATCTATTGCCGTCCCGTGTGCAAGGTGCGCACGCCGCGGCGCGAGAACTGCCGCTTCTTCGCCTGCGCGGCGCAAGCCGAGGGGGCAGGATTCCGGCCCTGCCTGCGCTGCCGCCCCGAGCTGGCGCCGCAGGCGCTGCGCTGGAGCCTCAACGACGCCAGCGCCGTGCTGGCCCAGCAGGCGGCGCGGCTGCTCGACGAGCCGGAAGCCTGGTCGGGCGAACCGCCTTCTGTGGAAGCGCTGGCGAAGCGGCTGGGCATCAGCGACCGCCACCTGCGCCGCATCTTTGAGCAGCAGCTGGGCGTCACGCCGCTGCAATACCTGCAGACGCGCCGCCTGCTCACGGCCAAGCAACTGCTCGCCGATACGCAACTGCCGGTCACGGAGATCGCGCTGGCCAGCGGCTTCGGCAGCGTGCGGCGCTTCAATGCGGCCTTCTTGGCGCATTACGGCCTCAGCCCCGGCGCCTTGCGGCGCGCCGGCGGCAGCGCCGAGCCGGGATGCGAAGTGCGGCTCGGCTGGCGGCCGCCCTACGACGCCGACGCGATGCTGGGCTTCTTCCGCACGCGCGCGATCGCGGGCATGGAAGTCATCGGCGAGCGCCACCTGGCGCGCACGCTGGCCCTCGACGCCGGCGGCCGCCGCTGGAAAGGCTGGATCGTGGCCCGCTTCGACGAGGCGCACTGCCAGCTGGTGCTGCGCGTGGCCGATTCGCTGCATGGCGTGCTGCCGCTGGTGATCCGCCGCGTGCGGGCCGCCTTCGACCTCGATGCCGATCCGCATGCGATCAACGCGCGGCTGCACGGCAGCTTTCCGCTCGGCGACGGCCTGCGGGTGCCCGGCTCGCTCAGCGGCTACGAACTCGCCGTGCGCGCCGTGCTGGGCCAGCAGATCACCGTGGCCGCGGCGCGCACGCTGGCGCAACGCCTGGTGCAGCGCTTCGGCACGCCCATCGCGACGCCCGATCCGGCGCTGCACCACCTCTTTCCCGCTCCCGAAGTGCTGGCCGCCGCGGAAGGCGACGCGCTGGGGCAGCTGGGCATCGTGCGCCAGCGGCAGGCGGCGATCGTCGCCATCGCGCGGGCGGTCGCCGAAGGCCGCGTGCAACTGCATCCCGGCGCCGACGTGCCCGCCACGATCGCCGCGCTCAAGGAGTTGCCGGGCATCGGCGACTGGACGGCGCAATACATCGCCATGCGCGCGCTGCGCTGGCCCGACGCCTTCCCGGCCGGCGACGTGGCCCTGCACAAGGCGCTGGGCGTGCAGCAGATGAAGCAGCCGGCGCGCGAGGCGGAAGCGGCCTCGCAGGCGTGGAAGCCCTGGCGCAGCTATGCCGTCATCCGTGCCTGGACGACCCTGGCCCAAGGAGCATGAAATGAACCGACTCAACGTGCATGCCTGCACCTGTTTCGACAGCCCCCTCGGCCGCATGCTGCTGGCCGCCACCGACCGCGGCCTGGCGGGCGTGTGGTTCGAAGGGCAGCGCCACGGCCCGGACACCACGGGTTGGCGCGAAGATGCGAGCCATCCGGTGCTGGTGGAGGCGATCGCGCAGCTGCGCGCCTATTTCGCCGGCGAGCGCGCCACCTTCGACCTGCCGCTGGACCTGCAGGCGGGCACGCCCTTCCAGCAAAGCGTGTGGAACGCGCTGCTCGCCATTCCCAACGGCGGCACGACCAGCTATGCCGCGCTGGCACGCGGCCTCGGGCGCGAGAAGGCGGCCCGCGCGATCGGCGCGGCGGTCGGGCGCAATCCGCTGAGCGTGGTCGTGCCCTGCCACCGGGTGCTGGGCACCGGCGGCGACCTGACCGGTTATGCCGGCGGGCTGGAACGCAAGACGGCGCTGCTGCGGCTGGAAGGCGCATTGATGTGAAGGCGGAATCAATGGCCCGCGCAACTTTCATCAGTCGCGCGTGGCCGCCCGCCCGTTTGCCCCCACACTAGCGCCGCTCATGTCCTTCGCTTCCATCATCGACTTCATCGCGCTCGCGGCGATCTGGGGTGCATCCTTCCTGTTCATGCGCCTGGCGGTCACCGATTTCGGCGCCGTGGCCACCGCCGCGATGCGGGTGACGGTGGCCGCCGCCTTCCTCGTGCCGCTGATGCTGTTCCAAGGACATGGCGCGACCTTCCGCCGGAACTTCTGGAAGATCTGCCTGGTCGGCATCCTCAACTCGGGCCTGCCCTTCCTCCTGTTCGCCTTCGCGCTGCTGTCGATCACCACCGGCCTGTCGGCGATCCTCAATGCGACGGTGCCCCTGTTCGGCGCGCTGGTCGCCTGGGCGTGGCTGAAGGATCGGCCGACCGGATCGCGCCTGCTCGGACTGGTGATCGGCTTCTTCGGCGTGGCGATGCTGGCGTGGGACGAAGCGAGCTTCCGGCCCGACGCTTCGGGCATCGCTCCCGCGTGGGCCGTGCTGGCCTGCCTCGGGGCGACCATCTGCTATGCGATCGCGGCCAGCGCCACCAAGCGTTATCTCAGTGGGCTGCCGCCGCTGGTGACGGCCACGGGCAGCCAGTTCGGCGCCGCGCTGGCGCTCGCCCTGCCCGCCTTGTGGCTGCGGCCCGAGCAGATGCCGGGCACGCAGGCCTGGCTGTCGGTGACGGTGCTGGGCGTGTTGTGCACGGGCGTCGCGTACATCCTGTACTTCCGCCTGATCGAACAGGCCGGGCCGGCGCGCGCGCTGGCCGTGACCTTCTGCATCCCCGTGTTCGCGGTGGTCTACGGCGTGCTGTTCCTGGGCGAGCACGTCACGCCGTGGATGCTGATGTGGGGTGCGGTGGTGGTGCTGGGAACGGCGCTGTCCACGGGCCTGCTGAAAGTGCCCACGCTGCGCACGCAGAAGACCTGAAGTTTCAGAACCGCGGGAGGTCCGCGAGCCGCTGCCCCGCGCGCTCTTCGGCCAGCGCCAGCTTCTCGACGCCGTTCGGCAGCACGTCGACCTGCACCTCGGGCCCGAGCTGCAGGCGGCCGCTTTCGGTGGGGAACAGCGTCACGATGGTGTCGCCTTCGACGAGGCGGTCCACCACTTCCACCAGGCGCGTGGGCGCGGGGCGCAGGTCCCAGTGTTCCAGGCTGCGGTCCACCATCCCCATCATCACCTCGGTGACCTGGCCGTCTTCCATGCGCACGGCGGTGATGCCGTACACCACGGAGGGCACGGGCGATTGCGCCAGGGCGGCAAGACGGGCGGACGCGGCGGAGGGCTCCATCGATTTCTCAACCATGCGGCACATTGTGGGCACCCACTCAGGCGCCACGATAAGCCGAGCGCGCGTGGCCGCGTAGGGGCCTGCCTACCATCCCCACGTACACTGGTGCTTTTCCCATGCCAGCCGAGGACCCGTCCGCCCTGCCGCCCGCCGCGCTCACGCGCGCGCACGGACGCCGGCTGCGCGACATCTACCGCTCGGCCGGATGGCCCAGCCAGGACCCGCTGGAGATCGACCTGCTGGCCGCCGGGCTGCTGGAGCGCCGGCGCTCTCCCCTCGGGCACGAGACGCTGCGCGTCACCGACGAAGGCATGCGCTGGCTCGCCACGGTGCTGGCGCGCAACCGCGCCGCGCTGTCGGCGCACGAGGCGCTGGTGCAGCGGGTGGCGCAGGAGATGGCGCGTGCCGGCCGGCTGGCGTGGACCGGCCTCGGCCTGCGCGCGCAGGTCGCCACCGGCGATCCGCAGAAGCCCCTGCGCTGGTGCATCGCGCGGCCGGACGTCTTCTCCATCCGCCACACCTCGGTGGAAAGCTACGTCGAGCCCATCGTGCACGAGGTGAAGGTGCGCCGCGCCGACCTGCTGGCCGACCTGCGGCAGGAAAGCAAGCGGGGCGCCTACCGCGATCTCGGCGAATGCTGGTACGTGCTCGGCTGCGATGCGCGCGGGCGGGCGATCGCGGAGCCGGAGGAGATCCCCGGCGATTGCGGCGTGCTGGTCGTGCAGGGCGAACGGCTCGTGGTCGCTAGGCCGGCGTTGCGGCCGGCGCGGGCGGGATTGCCGTTCGGGGTGTGGATGGCGCTCGCGAAGGCGACGCCGGTGGCGGGGAGTGACGAGGACGCGCAGGGGTTGCTCGGGGAGGCGTAGGCGTTCGGGCGTCGGGGTTCGCCTGCGCGCTCACCGCCGACCTACGAGTGCGAGGATTCGCCGTCCTGCTTCGGATGTTCCGACTCGCCCGGTTCCGGGTCCGTGTGCACGCGGCCTTTTTCGGGGTCGGTGGGCGGGGCCGTCGGCTCCGGGTTCGCGGGCTTGGGCGCGTCGGCCGGGGGCGGGCTGGACGCCGGGGCGTGCGAACTCATTCGCCGTCGGGCGCGCGCTGCGCGCGCTCCTCGCGCGGGCCGCCGGCGCGCTCGCCCCCCGCGTTGCCGCGCGCATCCGCAGGCGGGATGTCCTGCTCGGGCACGAAGGTCGGCTCTTCACGCTCGAGGCCCGGTGCGGGGGGCGTGATGCCCCGGGGGGTGCGCAGGGATGGCATGGCGGACTCCTGGAACTTGGAATGCGGTGGATTCAGATCGCCGGCTTCTGCACGCCCGGGTCTTCCGGCTCCGCCGGGGGCAGCGCCTGGCCGAACTCCGGCTCGATGGGCAGCTGCGTCGGGTTCGGCTCGGGACTGTCCGCGCCGGGCGGGAAGGGCTCGGGCTCGACGGGGTGCGTCGGCGACTTGATCGTGTTGGTCATCTGGGAAGGAGCGGCCCTCAGTGCTTGTCGTCGGTGCCGCGCTGCGCCTCGCGCCGCATGACGGCGCTGGGTTCGTGCGTGAAGGGCAGCCGCGGCAGGCCGATCAGCGCCTGCAGGCGCGCGTGCGCGCGGTCCATGTCCGCGCCTATCATGGCCAGCGCGACCTCGTGCGTGGGGTCCGCCTGCACGATCTCCATGTAGGCGTTGCGGAAGCGCTGGTAGTCCGCGTCGGCGCGGGCCACCTCGTCCTGCAGCGCGAGCACCTTGGCGTATTCGGCGCGGCTGTATCGCATGGTCTTGCTCCCGGCGGCGCGCGCGGTGCTGGCGTGCTTGTCCTCGGTCGCATTCGCGCGCGCGTGCGGCCCGTTCCTCGTGCTCATGCAGCCAATCTAGGAACTAGCGCACGAAAAGGATGTAGGACGGAACGCTATCCGCCCGCCGGAACCGCGCCTGTGCGTGACTTCAGCACGCGGTCGATCGCGTCGGCGAGCCCCTGGGGGGAGAAAGGCTTCGCCAGCACTTCGTAGCCCATGCGCGCGATGGCGTCGATCTGTTCGGCGTATCCGGTCATCACCAGCACCCGCAACGACGGCCAGCGTTGCTGCACGGCCCGCACCAGCGCGATGCCGTCCGAGCGGCCGGGCATGACCACGTCGGTCAGGAGGAGGTCCACCGCGTTCCCGGGCTCCTCGAGCCAGGCCAGCGCGGCGTCGGCGCTGTCGCGATGCACGACCGTGCAGCCCATGGATTCGAGCACCGGCAGGACGACGGCGGCCACCCCGGGGTTGTCTTCGACCAGCAGCACCGACTGGCGGATGGCCTCCCGCGGGCGCTCGCCGGGAGGCGTGGGCTCGGGGTCCTGCGGCGAGGCCGGAAACTCCAGCCGCACGCGCGTGCCCTGCCCCGGCGCGCTGGCCAGCGTGGCCTCGCCACCGGCCCGCCGGCACAACGCCTGGACCTGTCCCAGCCCGAGCCCGGTGCCGCGGCCGAGGGCCTTGGTGGTGAAGAACGGATCGAAGGCGCGCGCCGCCACCTCCTGCGGCATCCCCGTGCCGGTGTCGGACGCCTCGATCCAGACGCGCCCGCCCCCTCTGTTCCGCTCCCCGCCTGCGCGCACGCGGAAGCTGCCGCCCTCGGGCATCGCGTCCTTGGCGTTGACGGCCAGGTTGATCAGGGCCAGTTCCAGCTCCGCCGGATCCACGCGCACGGGCGGCGTGGCGGCATCGACCTCGATCTCCAGGCGGACGCGGCTGCCCAGGATGGGAGACAGCAGGTCGCGCAGCGCGGGCAGCCGCTCCTGCAGCGCGATCACCTCCGGCGCCAGCGGCTGCCGCCGCGAGAAGGCGAGCAACTGCCGCGTGAGCTTGGTGGCCGAATCCACGGCGCGCGCGATCGCATCGAGGTACTTGGCCGGAGCACCGGGCTGCGTGCGCCGCAGCAGGTGCAGGTTGCCGGCGATGACCATCAGCGCATTGTTGAAGTCATGGGCCACGCCGCCGGTGAGGCGGCCGAGCGCCTCCATCTTCTGCGCCTGCAGCAGCGCCTCCTCGACCTGCCGACGCGCGGTCGACTCCTCCTGCAGGCGCCGCGCGGTGTCGAGCGCCTCGCGCGTGCGCCGCAGGGCCACGTAGGCCGCCAGCACCAGGAGCAGGACCGGCGCCACCACGAAGCCGGCGACCTGGCCCAGCTCGGCGAGCCACTGCGCCTGCAGGGCGCCGAGTTCGCGGCCGACACCGATGTAGACGGGATAGCCTCCCAGGCGGCGGTAGAGCATGATGCGTTCCTGCCGGTCCAGGCTGGAGACGCTGCGGATCATGCCGCTGTCCTGGCCCGCAAGCACCCGCGTGAGCAGCTCGCCCCGCGGCGACATGCGCTCCGGCTGCCGCTCCAGTTCCGGCCAGCGGGCGAACACCACGCCGTCGCCGCGGAACAGCGTGATGGCGAGGCCGGGCTCGTCGGCGGCCAGCTGGGAGTGGAACTGCTGGAAATAGTCGGCGTCGAGCCCCACCGCCACCACCCCCGCAAACTCCCCGTCCGCCCGGTAGCGGCCGCGGCTGATGTTGAAGGAGGGGCCCTGCGGCTCGCGGCGCAGCGCGCCCACGTAGACGCCGCCGCGCCTGTCACGGTGCCAGGCGAAGAAATCGCGTTCGGAAGCGTCGGTCGCGACGGGCTCGGCCTCCACGCTGTCCACCAGCGCGCTGCCGTCGGCGGCCCGCACGCGGATGAACTGCACGTGCGGCTTGCGGTCCGCCATCTCGCGCAACTGCGCATGCAGGACGGGCCGCTGCTCGCGGATGCGCGCATCGCCCAGGTCGCGCACCAGCGCGGCGGTGTAGCGCAGCAGGACCTCGTTGGTGTCCAGCACGCGCAGCGCGTGCTCCTCGGCGATGGTGAGCGTGTTCTGCAGCCGCACCAGGGCTTCGCGTTCGAGCTGCTGCTGGCGGTAGGCGGCAAAGGCGGCGAACAGCGCCAGTGCCACGAGCGCGCTGGCGCCCATGTACAGGCGCAGCGAACGCAGGCTGCGCGCGGCCGAATCGCGCCCGCGCTCGACGCCCAGGCGGATGAATCCGGATTGCTTGCTGGCGGCGCCTGACATGGATCGCGTTTCCCCGCGACTTCAGGTCGCAGCGCGGAAGAGTATGCCCGACGCACCTGATCGCCGGGGGGCGGTGCGCCCGGCCGTCAGGCGGGCAGGTCCTTCGCTTCGCCCAGCACCACGCCCTCGTAGGCATGCAGCGAAGGCAGGCCGCCCGTGTGCAGGAACAGCACGTTCTCGTCGGGCCGCAGCACGCCTTCGCGCGCCAGGCCGATCAGGCCGGCCATGATCTTGCCGGTGTACACCGGGTCGAGCGGGATGGCTTCGGTGCGCGCGAGCATCTGCACGGCCTCGACCATGCGCGCATTGGGCACCGAGTACTTCGGCTGCCAGTAGCCGCCGATGCAGTCCACGTGCTCGGGCTTCACGCGGATGTCCACGCCCAGCAGGTCCAGCACGGCCTGCGCTTCCTTCAGCACCAGCGGCTGCTGGTCGGGCAGGTCGCGGCTGACGCCGATGCCGATGATCGGGATGTCGATGTTGTTGCCGAGGAAGCCCGCGACCAGGCCGCCGTGCGTGCCGGAACTGCCCGAACCCACGACCACGCGGTCGATGGCGAGGCCCTGCTCGAACATCTGCTGCTGCAGTTCCTGCGCGCAGGCCACGTAGCCCAGGCCGCCGATGGCATTGGAGCCGCCGCCGGGAATGATGTAGGCCTTGCGGCCTTCGGCGGCGACTTCGTCCGCGAGCTTCTGCATCTCGGCGGCCATGTTGCTGCCGCCGGGCACGACGGCGATCTTCTCCACGCCCATCAGGCGGAACATGAAGTTGTTGCCGCTCGCCTCGGGGTCGTAGCTGTCCGGCACCCGCTCCTCGATCACGAAGCGGCACTTCAGGCCTTCCTTGACGGCGGCGGCCAGCGTGATGCGGCAGTGGTTGGACTGCGGCGCGCCGCAGGTCACCAGCGTGTCGGCGCCCTGCGCCAGCGCGTCGGCGACCAGGAACTCGAGCTTGCGCGTCTTGTTGCCGCCTGGGAAGAGTCCCAGCATGTCGTCTCGCTTGATCCAGATGCGCGGCCCCTTGCCGCCGGGGCAGGTGGCGGCCAGCGCGCGGCTGAAGTTGGGCAGGAATTCGATCGGGGTGGCGAAGGGCGTGTAGCGCCGGCGGGGGAAGCGGGACAGGTCCATCGGACGATGGTAGTCCATCCCGCGGCGCGCCCGTCTCCGGCCCTCTGGCGCCGATGGCGAATGATCCTGTTTTTCCTGATGGACTTGCAGCCATGCTCTGCTTTTTCTTTCCCTTCCGCGCGGCTACCCTGAGCGCCTCATTTCCATGCGCCAAAGAGGAACGACAACCATGAAGAAAAGCCTGGGCCTGATGGCCCTCGTCCTGGCCCTGGGCCTCGGCCTGACCGTGGACGCCGAAGCGCGCCGCCTGGGCGGCGCCAAGTCCGCCGGCATGAAGCGCCAGGCCGTCACGCAACCGGCGCAGACGCCGCCCACCGCGACGCCGGGCACCAGCCAAGCTGCGCCCGCCGCC
>JAEZEB010000087.1 GCA_023438115.1 Pseudomonadota bacterium
CTGGGCCAGCGCTTCGCGCTGCGCCCAGGCGGCGAGCGCCGCCCCCGCCGCGCCGCCGGCCAACCAGCGCAGCAGCCGGCGCCTGTCCTCGTACACCGCGCGCGGCGTGATCTCGCTGGGAACGGGGTGGACGAAGCCATCGTCGCGGGGGCGGATCAGCATGGAGAACTCCTCTTTCGCAACACAGGTCGGCGGCGCGCCGCTTCACATCTTGGGCATGGACTTGCCGGACTGGCCCGACCCGCCGGAGCCACCGGAAGACGCGGGCATCGGCATGCCTTCGCGGGGCATGGAATCCTGCCCCATCATGCCGCCGGATTTCTTCCCGTCCGGCATGGCGGCCTTGTCCCCGTCCATCATCATGTCCTTTTTACCTTCCTTCTTCATCCCTGCGGCGGGCATGGGCTGTCCGGACGGGGCGGCCTGCGCCAGTGCGGTTCCGGCCACCAGCGCCGCGGCGGCCAGCAGGATCCAGTTTCTCGGGTTCATCGCGGTCTCCTTGTCTGCGGGCGCCTCCCGGCGGAAGGCGGGCCCGCAGCACAGTCGGTCCGCGGGCCCGGAAACTTACGGCCGGTCGTAAGAAAAGGGCCCCGACCGGCGACTGTGGAGAAAGCAGGCCCAAGATGCTCCAGACCTATGATCCCGACGCCATGCTCGACGACGCGTTCATCGCCGCCCTGCGTCCCGACCTGCTGCGCTTCGCGCGCCTGCAGCTGCGCGATGCCGCCGCCGCCGAGGACGCGGTGCAGGAGGCCCTGCTCGCGGCGCTGCGCAACGCGCGCCAGTACGCCGGCCGCGCGCAGGCCAAGGCCTGGGTCTTCGGCATCCTGAGGCACAAGATCGTGGACCTGATCCGCCACCAGGGCCGCAGCATCAACACCTCCGCGCTGGGCGCGGAAGGCGAGGAGCTGGATCGCACGCTGGAGAACCTCTTCGATGCCAGCGGCCACTGGAGCCTCTCGGCCCGGCCCTTCGGCTGGAACGACCCCGACGCCGCGCTGCACCAGCAGGACTTCTGGAACGTGTTCGACGCCTGCCTGAACCACCTGCCCGAGAACACGGCGCGCGTGTTCATGATGCGCGAGTTCCTGGAGTTCGAGACGCCCGAGGTCTGCCGGGAGCTGGGCATCACCGCCAACCACTGCCACGTCGTCCTGCACCGCGCGCGCATGGCGCTGCGGCAATGCCTGGAACGCGGCTGGTTCGCCCCCGGGGCGAAGGAGGCCGCCGCATGCTGAGGATGCCGTGCCGCCAGGCCACGCGCCTGCTGTCGGAAGCGCAGGACAGGCCGCTGGCCTTGCAGGAACGCTGGCCGCTGCAGGCGCACCTGTTCGCCTGCCAGAACTGCCGCCACTTCGAGGCACAGCTGGGATTCCTGCGCCGGGCGGCGCGCCATCATGCGGACGCGCCCAAGGACGACGATCCGGCGGCCTGAGCGGCCGCCGGCCGGCCTCACAGCTCGCCGTAGCTGTGCAGGCCCGAGAGGAACATGTTGACGCCCAGGAAGGCGAAGGTGGTCACCGCCAGGCCGACGAGTGCCCACCAGGCGGACACGGTGCCGCGCAGGCCCTTCATCAGGCGCATGTGCAGCCAGGCCGCGTAGTTCAGCCACACGATCAGCGCCCAGGTCTCCTTGGGGTCCCAGCTCCAGTAGCCGCCCCAGGCTTCGGCGGCCCAGAGGGCGCCCAGCACGGTGGCGATCGTGAAGAAGGCGAAGCCCACGGCGATGGCCTTGTACATCACGTCGTCCAGCACTTCCAGCGCCGGCAGGCGCTCGGCGATGCGCCGGCGGGCGAACAGGATGCCGGCCACGATCAGCGCCGACACGCCCATGTAGACGATCCAGTAGCTGCTGCTGCCCTCGGCCTTCTGGCGGAACACCACCGGCTCGAAGCACAGCACCACGCCCAGCAGCCACAGCGGCGCGAGCTTGTACCAGCGCGTCTCGGAGGCCTGCTGCTTGACGAGGTAGGCGAAGGCGACCATGGCGGCCAGCGCGAAGGTGCCGTAGCCGACGAAGTTCGCGGGCACGTGCAGCTTCATCCACCAGCTCTTGAGGGCCGGCACCAGCGGCTGGATCTCGTGCGCCTCGCGCGCGACGGAGTACCAGACCAGGAAGCCGACCGCCGCGCTCACGACCAGCATCACGAAGGCGCCCATCGCGCGGGTGTCGTACTGCTGCTCGAAGTACAGGTAGAAGAGCGCCGTCATCCAGCAGAAGAGGACGAACACTTCGTACAGGTTGCTCACCGGGATGTGGCCGATGTCCGGGCCGAGCAGGTAGCTCTCGTACCAGCGCACCATGGTGCCCACCAGCGCCGCGCCGACCGCCACCCAGGCCATGCGCGAGCCGATCGCCTCCATCGCCGCGCCCTGCCCGCGCACGAACATGCCCAGCCAGTAGAAGACGGTGCTCATGACGAAGAGCACGCTCATCCAGAGGATGGCCGACTGGCTGGACAGGAAGTACTTGAGCCAGAACACCTCGTCGCCGCGCGCCAGCTGGCCCTGGTAGGACATGACGCCCAGCAGCGAGAGGCCGCCGACCACCAGCATCAGCGTGCGCAGCGGTCCCCAGAACCAGCCCAGCCAGATCGCCGACGGGATCGCGCCGAGCAGGATGCCCTTCTCGTACACGTCCATGTACTGGGCGTAGTTGGCGAAGGCATACAGGCCGCCCGCGGCCACGATGACGGCGAAGATCCAGTCGTAGAGGCCGCGCCGCGAGAAGAAGCCCTCGTGCAGCGTGATGGTGGTCGTCGTGGTGGCGGTGTTCATCGCTTCTCTCCCAGCAGCTTGTCGCGCAGCCGCTGGAACTCGCGGTCGACGTCCAGCAGCTTGCGGTTGCTCGAAAGGGCCATGCGCGCGTCCGAGCCCGTGCCGGCGGGGCTGAGCCATACCCAGAGGCGGCGCTCGCGAACATACAGCATGGCGAAAACCCCCAGGATCAGCAAGGCGCAGCCAAGATACACGATCAGCTTGCCCGGCGAACGCGTCACCTGGAACACGCTCGCCTGCACCTGGGTGAAGTCCTCCAGCTCGAAGGCCATGGGGACCGGATAGAGCCAGGCGTCGCTCAGCGCGAGCACCGCCTGGGACATGAAGGCCTGGGTGCGCTCGTCGCGCGGCAGCGGCGGCAGGCCCGCGCGCTGCTGCGCCTGCTGCGCCATCTCGAACAGCGCGCCGTTGAGGATGCGCACCAGCACCTCGCCGGCGCGCTCGCGCTCGCCTTCGGGCACGTTGGCTTCCAGGAATTCAGACACGGCCTGCAGGCCGCCCGGCGCCTTGCCCGGCCCGGCCTCCGCGCCCGCGAAGATGCCCAGCGCGCGCGACGTGGATGCGACCAGCTGTTGCGTGAGCTCCGGCCGCGACGCATCGGTCGCCTGGCGCGCGTAGCTCTCCACCGCGGCGCGGCGCGCCTGCGGATCCAGCAGCGCCGCGCGCAGCCGCAGGAAGCCGTCGAGCGAACCCTTTTCGTCGGCCGGGATGCGCAGGTAGCGAAAGTTGTCCGCCGGGGAGTCGCGCAGGCCCAGGAGGAACAGCGGCACGCCCTCGCCCAGGTCGATGGGCAGCATGTAGTTGTGGAACTCGCGCGCCTGGCCGGCCGCGTCGCGCAGCTTGTACGTGATGCTGGGGCCGACGTTGCGCAGTTCCTTCTTCGTCAGGCCCTTGTTGGCGGCGCCCAGGCGCGACTCGAGCGAGGAACGCAGGTCCACCTTGCGCGGATCGACGCTGGTGCCGCCCGCGTTGCCCAGGTTCTCCACGTTCATCACGCGCAGCGCCGTGTATTCCAGGCGCATCTTCTCGCTGCCCTCGGCCTGGCCGCGCGTGAGCTCCGTGGAGCCGCCGATCACGCCCTGCACCTCGAAGCTGCGGCCGCTGCCGTCCAGGGGCACGGCCTTGAGCTTCACCGTGGAGCCGCCGTCGTCGAAGCTCGATTGGTAGATCTCGATGCCGCGGTGGCGCACCGGGTGGTTCACCTCCACGCGCGCCGGGATCTTCTCGCCCGTCTCGCGATCGTGGATCACGATGTCGCTGGCGAACAGCTTGGGCATGCCGGTCGAATAGTGTTCGACCACGAACTTCTTCAGCTCGATGGCGAAGGGCAGTTCCTGCAGCAGCACGCCGTCGGACTGGCTCAGGATGGCGGTGGACGACTGCGTGCCCTCGGCCACCAGCAGGTTGCCGCGGAAGGTCGGATTGGTCGAGGGCAGGCGGTGCTGCGCCGGCACGTCGGCGAGCATGCCGCCGCCGGAATACGTCGCCTTGCCGCCCCACAGCATCTGGGCGCGCACGATCAGGTCGCCGTCGAGCAGGCCGCCCAGGCACACCATCACGATGGCGCTGTGCGCCGCGATGTAGCCGATCTTGTTGGCCGCGCCGGCCTTGGCCGCCACCATCCAGCCGTTGCCGCGTTCCTGCAGGCGCACCTTCCAGCCCGCCTTGGCCAGGGCCTCGCCCACGCGGCGCGCCTCCTCGCCGGGCGCGCCGGCGAGCCGGCCTTCGGCCTTGTGGTGGAAGGCCTGCAGGCTGTTCTCGCGGATGTTCTCCTTGTACGCCCGCAGGTCCGCGAGGATCTTCGGGGTATTGCGCGCGATGCACAGCGAGGTGCTCACCACCAGGAAGGCCAGGATCAGCAGGAACCACCAGGCGCTGTACACGGCATTGAGCTTCATCGCCATGAACAGCTCCGCCCAGAAGGGACCGAACTGGTTGATGTAGTTGGCCAGCGGCTCGTGCTGCTTGAGCACCGTGCCGATCACCGAGGCGATGCAGATGACCGTGAGCAGCGCGATGGCGAAGCGCATGGAGGAGACGAGCTCCACCAGGGCGCGCATCGCGGGCGCGCCCTCGTCCGGTCGGCGGCCGGCGGTCGTTGTGTCCATGGGCTCCAGATGTGAAAAGGCGGGCCCTCCTGCGAGGTGCCCGCCCGTATTGGTGTTGGTTCTCGGCGGTTGGTTCAACGGTGCGCTTGATGCAGCGCAAGCCGCCGCACTAGCGCAGGCCGGCGATGTAGTCGGACACGGCGCGGATCTCGCGGTCGCTCATCTTGGCGGCGATCTGCGACATCTGCGGGCTGTTCGGGCGGGCGCCATCGCGGAAGGCGACCAGCTGGCCGGCGGTGTAGTCGGCGTGCTGGCCGGAAAGACGCGGGTACTGCGCCGGGATGCCGGCGCCATTGGGGCTGTGGCAGCCGGCGCAGGCGGGCAGCTGGCGGTCCATCAGGCCGCCGCGGTAGATCTGCTCGCCCAGCATGACCAGTTCCTTGTCCTTGGCGAAGCCGGGCTTGGCCTGCTGCTGGCCCAGGAAGGCGCCGATGTTGACCATGTCCTGGTCGGTCAGCTGCGCGGCGAAGCCCTGCATGATGGGGCTGGGGCGCTTGCCGTTCTTGAACTCCTGCAGCTGCTTGACGATGTACGCCGGGTGCTGCTGCGCGAGCCGGGGGTTGGCCGGGGTGCCGGAGTTGCCGTCCGCCGCGTGGCAGGCCGCGCACACCGCGGTGTACTTCGCGTCGCCGGCCGCGATGTCCGGCTTGCCCGGGGCCGCGGCCGCCTGCACCGCGGGGGCGGTCGGCGCCTGCGTGGCCGCATCCGGGCCGGACGTGGCGGAGCCCTGCTGGGCCGAGGTCGAGAGCGCGAAAGCTGCCAGGACGGAAGCGAGCAGCAGGGAGGCAGACGACTTGATCACGGTGATTGGACTTGTTGGCGCAAAACCCCGGGATTCTACAATGGGCCGCTTTCCTCCCTCCCCGAGCCCGAATGACCTCCCCCCCGGGCCCCCGCGCCCCCGCCGCCCCCGAGGCCAAGGCCGCCGCCGCCCAGGCCGTGGCCTGGCTGCACACCGCGCGCTTCCTCACCACCGCGCCCCGCCTGGAGCACCTGCCGGACGTGGGGGTGCCCGAGATCGCCTTCGTCGGCCGCTCCAACGCGGGCAAGTCGACCTGCATCAACACGCTCACGCAGCAGAAGCGCCTGGCCTTCGCGTCCAAGACGCCTGGGCGCACGCAGGCGATCAACCTGTTTTCCCTGGGCAAGCAGGGCGTGACCGACGCGGTGCTGGCGGACCTGCCCGGCTACGGCTATGCGGCCGTGCCCAAGGCGGACAAGATCCGCTGGCAGCAGGTGATGGCCAACTACCTGGTCACGCGGGAGAACCTCGCGGGCGTGGTGATGCTGGTCGATCCGCGCCATGGCCTGACCGAGCTGGACGAGATCCTGCTGGAGGTGATCCGCCCGCGCGTCGAGGAAGGCATGAAGTTCCTGGTGCTGCTCACCAAGGCCGACAAGCTCAACCGCACCGAGGCGAACAAGGCCCTGTCCATCGCGCGACTGCAAACCGCGGGCGGCGAGGTGAAACTGTTCTCCGCCCTGAAGAAGCAGGGCGTGGAGGAGGCCTCGCTCCTTTTGTGGCAGTGGGCCCATCCGGAACCGGAGTCACCATGATCGAAACCCGGCAGCAGGCGCTTCCCCACGGCATCACCCTCAGTTGCCGCGCGGCCGGGGAGCGCGGCCGCCCGGTCCTGATGTTCCTGCACGGCTTTCCCGAAGCCGCCTTCGTGTGGGACGAACTGCTGGAACATTTCGCGCACCCCGCGAACGGCGGCTATCGCTGCGTGGCGCCCAACCTGCGCGGCTACGAAGAGTCGTCCCAGCCCACGGACGTTGCCGCCTACCGCGCCAAGCACCTGGTGCAGGACATCGTGGCCCTCATCCAGGCCGAGGGCGCGCCGCTCGCCTGCCTGGTGGCGCACGACTGGGGCGGCGCCGTCGCCTGGAACCTCGCCAACCAGCAGCCGCAGCTCGCGCAGCGGCTGGCCATCATCAACTCCCCGCACCCGGGCACCTTCCTGCGCGCGCTGCAATCCAGCCCCGCGCAGCAGGCGGCCAGCCAGTACATGAATTTCCTCGTGCGCCCGGACGCGGAGGTGCTGCTGCGCGAGGACGGCTATGCGCGGCTGTGGAAGTTCTTCACCAGCTGGGGCGGCGCGCCCTGGCTCACCGAGGACCTGAAGGCGCGCTACCGCGCGATCTGGGACCGCAGCCTCACAGGCGGCCTGAACTGGTACCGCGCTTCCCCGCTGCGGCCGGCGCGCGAAGGCGATGCGGGCGCCGGCGCGATCACGCTGCCGCGCGAGATGCTCACCGTGGACCTGCCGACGCTGGTGCTCTGGGCGATGGAAGACACCGCCCTGCTGCCGGAACTGGTCGACGGGCTCGAGGACTACGTGCCGCGGCTCACGCTGGAGAGGGTGCCCGGCGCGTCGCACTGGATCGTGCACGAGCGGCCGGCCTTCGTGATCGAGCGGCTCGCGGCCTTCCTCGCGCAGCCTCAGTAGACCCCGGGCTCCCCGGGCGGGCGCGTCTTGAAGCGCTTGTGCACCCAGTAGTACTGCGAGGGCATCGCATCGACGTAGTCCTGCAGCCGCAGGTTCATGAGCGCCGTGTCGGCCTCGACGTCGCCGGTGGGATAGTCCTTCCAGGCCTCCAGCACGCGCACCTCGTAGCCCGTGGGCGTGAGGCGCGTGAGCAGCGGCACGACCTTGGCGCGTCCCAGGCGCGCGAAGCGCGGCAGCGAAGGCACCGTCGCCGCCGGCACGCCGTAGAAGGGCACGAAGATCGATTCCTCCGGACCGAAGTTCATGTCGGGCAGCAGGTACATCACGTCGCCCGCGCGCAGCGCCGCCACCAGGTCGCGCACGCCCTCGGAGCGGCTCATGGGCCGCGCATCGCCGAAGCGGTAGCGGCCCTTGAGCACCCACGCGTCCACCACCGGGTTGCTCTGCTTCGTGTAGATGCCCACGAAGCGGCGCGGCACCTGGTGCGTCACGGCGGTCACGCCCGCATCGAGGCCCACGAAATGCGGACAGAACAGGATCGTGGGCTCGTGGCCGGCCAGTTCGTCGACGGCGCCCGTGAGCGCGAGGCGCCCGCGCACCACCTCCGGGTCGGCGTGCCACAGCCAGGCGCGATCGAGGAAGGACTGCGCCACGTGCACGAACACCTCGCGCCCCACGCGCCGCCGCTCGGCCTCGCTCCAGTGCGGGAAACACAGCCGCAAGTTGGTGTCGACCACCTTGCGGCGTGAGCGCACCACGGCGTGGAGCGCCAGGCCCAGTGCCCGGCCCATCGCGCGTATCCACGACAAGGGCAGCGGCGCGATGGCGCGCATGAAAAGAACGCCGAGATGGCTGATCACGTGATTGCTTCCCCGCGCGGCTGCTTGTAGCGCGCATAGCCCCAGAGATATTGATGCGGGCCCGCCCGGACCAGCCGCTCCATTTCGGCGTTGACCTGTGCCGCCGCGCGCTGGGGATCGCTGTCGAGCTCCCCCTCGAAGCGCCGCACGTGCACGCGGTAGCCGCGGCCGGCGGGCAGCCGCTCGCCCCAGGCGAAGAGCACGGCCGCGCCGGTCTGCCGCGCCAGGCGCGCGGGCAGTGTCATCGTATAGGCCTCGCGGCCGAAGAAAGGCGCCCAGACGCCCTGCCCTTGCGGCGGCACCTGGTCGGGCAGCAAACCCACGGCCTCGCCCGCGCGCAGGGCGCGCAGCATCTGCCGCACGCCGGCCAGGGTGGTCGGCACGGCGGCCATGTTGGGGCGGTTGCGCGAGGTCGCCACCAGCTCACGCAGCCAGGGCTTGCGCGCGGGACGGAAGAGCACGGTGATCGGCCCGAAGCGGGCGGCATAGGCCTGCGCGGTCACCTCGAAGCAGCCCAGGTGGGGCGTGAGGAACAGCAGGCCGCGTCCCTGGGCGCGCAGCTGCTCGATCGCCTCGTCCCCGTCCCACTCCACGACGGCGGGTGGCCCGAACCACAGGCGCGGCGTCTCCGCCACCAGCATCCCTGCCTGCGCCACGGCCGCTCGCACCTGGCCGAAACCCAGGCCGGCCTGGCGCGCGTTCTGCGCGAAGCGCCGGCGGTACGTGGGCGACAGCAGCCACGTCAGCCAGCCCGCCGCCGCGCCGAAAAAATGCAACACGGGCAAGGGCCATGCGGAAAGCAGTTGGAAGAGCGGTTTCACTCGATCTAAAATGGCGGCGTCGCCGAGTTATGGAACTACTTGCAGGGCGACGTTAAAGAATTCTGCTAAAGCGTTCGCCCAAGCTCCGGCGGCAGGCAACGCGCCTTCCCAGCAGTCAACGGAGTTTATTCAAATGGCGAACGATTTCCTCTTCACGTCCGAATCGGTGTCCGAAGGGCACCCCGACAAGCTGGCCGACCAGGTCTCCGACGCGATCCTGGACGCGATCTTCGAGCAGGACCCGCGCAGCCGCGTCGCCGCCGAGACCCTGGCCAACACGGGCCTGGTGGTGCTGGCCGGCGAGATCACCACCAACGCGCACGTCGACTACATCCAGGTCGCGCGCGACACGATCAGGAAGATCGGCTACGACAACACCGAGTACGGCATCGACTACAAGGGCTGCGCGGTGCTCGTGGCCTACGACAAGCAGTCGAACGACATCGCCCAGGGCGTGGACCACGCCTCCGACGACTACTTGAACATCGGCGCCGGCGACCAGGGCCTGATGTTCGGCTACGCCTGCGACGAGACGCCGGTGCTGATGCCCGCGCCCATCTACTACGCGCACCGGCTGGTCGAGCGCCAGGCCCAGCTGCGCCGCGATGGCCGCCTGCCCTTCCTGCGCCCCGACGCCAAGAGCCAGGTGACGATGCGCTATGTGGACGGCAAGCCGCTCAGCATCGACACCGTGGTGCTGTCCACCCAGCACAGCCCCGACCAGAGCGAGACGCAGAACAAGATGAAGGCCTCGTTCACCGAAGCCATCATCGAAGAGATCATCAAGCCCGTCCTGCCCAAGGAGTGGCTCAAGGAAACCAACTACCTGATCAACCCGACCGGCCGCTTCGTCATCGGCGGCCCGCAGGGCGACTGCGGCCTGACCGGCCGCAAGATCATCGTCGACACCTACGGCGGCGCCTGCCCGCACGGCGGTGGCGCGTTCTCGGGCAAGGACCCGTCGAAGGTCGACCGCTCGGCCGCCTACGCCGCGCGCTACGTCGCCAAGAACGTGGTGGCCGCAGGTCTCGCGCGCCAGTGCCAGATCCAGGTCGCCTATGCGATCGGCGTGGCCCGCCCGATGAACGTGACGGTCTACACCGAAGGCACCGGCGTCATCTCCGACGAGAAGCTGTCGGCCCTGGTGCAAGAGCACTTCGACCTGCGTCCGAAGGGCATCATCCAGATGCTCGACCTGCTGCGCCCGATCTACACGAAGACGGCGGCCTACGGCCACTTCGGCCGCGAAGAGCCGGAGTTCTCGTGGGAGAAGAC
>JAEZEB010000134.1 GCA_023438115.1 Pseudomonadota bacterium
GTGCTGAGCGCCACCTGCTCCAGCTCGCGATCTCCGCCGAAGCGTGACTGCAGCGCGTCGGCGTCGAACAGCGGCAGGTCGGCCAGGCGCGAAGGCTGGCCGCCGCCCCAGCGTGCCAGCATGCCGCGCAGCACCCGCAGGTCCATGGGCTTGGTGAGGTAGTCGTTCATGCCCGCGGCGATGCAGCGCTCGCGGTCGCCCTTGATGGCGTTGGCCGTCATCGCGACGATGGGCGCGGTGAAGCCCGCGGCGCGCAGGCGCCGCGTCGCCTCGTAGCCGTCCATCTCCGGCATCTGGCAGTCCATGAGGACGAGGTCGAAGTCCTGGCGCTGCGCCATCACCACCGCCTCGCCGCCGTCGCTGGCGATGCTCACGTCGTCGTAGCCGAGCTTGCGCAGCATGCCGAAGGCGACCACCTGGTTGGTCGGGTTGTCCTCCACCACCAGCACGCGCGCCGACTGCGTGGCGGGTGCGAGGTCCTGCCAGCTGGTCGCCGCGGGCGGTTCGTGCGTCGGGAGCACGGGCAGCGTGACGGTGAACTGCGAACCCTTGCCCGCCACGCTGGCCGCCCGGACCGAGCCGCCCATCAGGTCGGTCAGCTGGCGCACGATCGCCAGGCCCAGGCCGGTGCCCCCGAAGCGGCGCGAGGTGGAGCTGTCCGCCTGCATGAAGCGCGTGAACAGCTGCGGCAGCACGTCGGAGGGGATGCCGACGCCGGTGTCCGTGACGACGAACTCGATGAGGGACACGGTCTCGTCGTTGCGCGCACGCACGTCCAGCCCGATCCAGCCGCTGTGGGTGAACTTGAGGGCGTTACCGAGCAGGTTCACCAGCACCTGGCGCAGGCGCATCGGGTCGGCCTCCACGTGCCGCGGCACGTCCGGCGCGATACGCACGCGGAACAGCAGGCTCTTCTCGCTGGCGCGCAGGCGATAGAGGTTGACGAGGTCCTCCACCAGCTCGTGCAGGTCGAAGGGCAGGAACTCGATCTCCATCTGCCCCGCCTCGATCTTGGAGACGTCGAGGATGTCGTTCACCAGGGACAGCAGCGAATGCGCGCTGCGGTCGACCAGGTCCGCGTGCCGCCGCACCGCGGGCGTGAGCGGCTCGTCCAGCAGCAGCCGCGTGATGCCGATGATGCCGTTGAGCGGCGTGCGGATCTCGTGGCTCATGGTCGCGAGGAACTGGCTCTTCGCGCGGCTGGCGGCATCGGCCGCGTCGCGCGCCTCGCGCAGGTCCTGCTCGGCCTGCTTCGCCGCGGTGATGTCGCGATTCGTGCCCACCATGCGCCGCGGCGCGCCCTTCGCGTCGCGCTCGGCGACGCGGCCCTCGCTGTGGATCCACAGCAGGCTGCCGTCCTCGCGCCGCACGCGGTGCTCCACCACGTAGACGGCCGACCGGCCGGAGATCACCGGCCGCAGCCCGGCCTGGATCGCCGGCAGGTCCTCCGGCGGCACCAGGCCCAGCAGGTCGCGCGCGGCGCAGCGCGTCTCGCGCGGCGCCCCGCCCAGCATCACGCCCCAGTGTTCCGACAGGTACAGGGTCTCGCCGGCCAGGTCGAGGTCCCAGAGCGCGAGGCCGGAACCCTCCAGGGCGCGGTACAGGCGCTCCTGGCTCTGCTCCAGCGCCGCGCGCGCGAGCCGCGCCTCGGTGACATCCTGCAGCGCGCCCACCAATGCGCGGGGACGATCGTCGCGCATCTCGATCTGGCCGATGGAGCGCACCCACACGCGGCGCCCTTGCGCCGTCGTCATCGGCACGGTCACGTCCCAGGTGCCGCCCGCGGCGATGCAGCCTTCCGCGGTGCGGCGCACGGTCTCCTGCGCCTCGGCGTCCAGGAAGCGCAGGTGCTCGTCGCCGCGCGGCTGGTAGTCCCCGGGCAGGTCGCAGATGCGGCGCGTCTGGCTGGTCCACACGATCTCGCGCGTGACGAGGTCGTAGCGCCAGGCGCCCACGCCGGCGATCTGTTCCGCGCGGGCCAGGAACTCGTTGCTTGCGTGCAGGCGTTCGCGGTCCCGTACCTGCGCGGTGACGTCCTCCACGGTGCCCACGAAGCCGCCGGCGGAGCCGTCGGGCAGGCGCACGGAATGCGCCCGCACGCGCACGTGCACCGGCGTGCCGTCCGGGCGCCGCACGCGGTACACGTGGTCGAACACGCCGCCGCTGGCGTTGGCCGCGCGCCAGCGCGCCACCACCCGCGCGATGTCGTCCGGGTGCACGCTCTTGACCCACTCGTCGCCCAGGAGCACCCCGCCCGGGCGGCCGAAGATGTCGCCCGTGCGGGGGTTGGCGTAGATCACCCGCCCCCGCGCGTCGCTGTGGAAGATGCCGACCGGCGCGCTCTCCGAGAGCTGCCGGTACATCTGCTCGCTGGAGGCCTGAACGCCGCGGTGCGCGGCCGAGCGCAGCAGCAGCGCCTGCATGGCGGCGCCCGCCAGTTCCTCCAGCGCGGTGCGCTGCGCCGGCGCCAGGCCCGCGTGCGGCCGGCGATCCAGCACGGCGAGCGCTCCCACCACCTCGCCACCGGGGGCCACGAGCGGCGCGCCCGCATAGAAGCGCAGTTCCGGCGCCTCGCGCACGCAGCGGCGATCGGCCACGCGGGCATCGCGGTGCGTGTCGGGAATCTCGAGATAGGCGCCCGACTCCACCACGAAAGTGCAGACGGATTCGGCGCGCGGCAGGTCCGCCGGCCCGGCCAAGCCCACGCGGGCCTTGGTCCACTGGCGATGGCGGTCCAGCAGGTTCAGTGCCGCGAGGGGCATGCCGCAAGCTGCCGCGGCCGCCCGCACCAGGCCATCCAGCAGGGCCTCGGCGGGCGTGTCCAGGATGCCGAGGGCATGGAGCGCCGCGATGCGGCGGTTCTCCCGGGCATCGTCGTCGGGTGAAGCGGCGGCGGAATCCACCCCCGGACTCTACCGTGCCAGGGTCGATGCCCCGAAGAGGCTGCGGATGAATTCGACGGCCAGTTCCGCCGTCCTGTTGCGTACATCCAGCGCCGGGTTGATTTCCACCACATCCAGCGAACCCAGCCGCCCCGTGTCCGCGATCATTTCCATGCACAGCTGCATCTCGCGGTAGGTGGGGCCGCCGCGCACGCCCGTGCCCACGCCCGGTGCTTCCATCGGATCCAGGCAGTCCAGGTCGAAGCTGACGTGGATGTGGGTGTCCGCGTCGACGTCCTGCAACACCTCCGTCATGGTGTAGCGCATGCCGTGCTCGTCGATGTGGCGCATGTCGAAGACCTGCAGCCCCAGCTGGCGGATGGCCTCCTTCTCGTCGGCGTCGACGCTGCGGATGCCGATGAAGTCGAGGCTGTCGGCGGAGACCGCCGCTCGCTCGCCGCTCCAGCCGACCAGATCGGCTGGCCCGTGCCCCAGCAGGCAGGCCACCGGCATGCCGTGGATGTTGCCGCTGGGGCTGATCTGCTCCGTGTTGACGTCGGTGTGCGCATCGAGCCAGATCACGCGCAGGTTGCGCCGGTGCTGCCGGCAGTGGCGCGCTACCGCGCTGATCGATCCGATCGCCAGGCAATGGTCGCCGCCCATGAGCAGCGGCACGTGTTCCATCGCGAGCACGGTGGACACGGCGTCGAACACGCTGCGGTTCCACGCCACCACTTCCTGCAGGTGACGGATGCCGGCGACGGGTTCGTGCCAGGGATTCGGCGGGCCCGCGAGGTTGCCGCGGTCGATCACGTCGAGGTGGTGCGCACGCAAGGCTTCGGCGATGCCCGCGACACGCAGGGCATCGGGGCCCATGCCGGCACCGCGGACGCTGGCGCCGACATCCGTCGGCGCACCGATGAGGCTGACTGTGGTCACGCGCTCCATTGTGCGCGCGGGCTTCGTGCAGCCGGGCCGATTGCTACAGGATGCATCACGGATCCCTATGGCTGGGATCGAATCGGGAGAATGAACCAGCGAAAGAAACAGGGAGATACCAACGATGCTGGCGATGAGCTACCGCGGCCCCTACCGGGTGCGCGCGACAGAGAAACCCGAGCCCCGGATCGAACACCCCAACGATGCGATCGTGCGCGTAACGCGCTCGTGCATCTGCGGCTCCGACCTGCACCTCTACCACGGGCTGGTGCCCGACACGCGCGTGGGCCAGACCTTCGGCCACGAGTTCACCGGTGTCGTCGAGGAGGTCGGCCCCTCCGTGCAGAACCTGAAGAAGGGCGACCGCGTGCTGGTGCCCTTCAACATCTTCTGCGGCACCTGCTTCTTCTGCAAGAAGGAGCTCTTCTCCAACTGCCACAACGTGAACCCGGAAGCCACCGCGGTCGGCGGCATCTACGGCTACTCGCACACCACGGGCGGTTACGAAGGCGGGCAGGCCGAACTGGTGCGCGTGCCCATGGCCGACGTCGGCCCTACCGTGCTGCCGCCCGACCTGCACGAGGACGACGCGGTGCTGCTCACCGACGCCTTCCCCACCGGCTACCAGGCCGCGGAGATGGGCGACATCCGCGAGGGCGACACGGTCGTGGTCTTCGGCGCCGGCCCGGTCGGCCTGTTCGCTGCGAAGTCGGCGTGGCTCATGGGCGCCGGACGCGTGATCGTGGTGGACCACGTCGAGTACCGCCTGGAGTTCGCGCGCAACTTCGCGCAGTGCGAGATCGTCAACTTCAAGGAAGTGGACGACATGGCGATCCACATCAAGAAGATGACCGACTGGATGGGCGCCGACGTCTGCATCGACGCCGTGGGCGCCGAAGCGGCGGGCAACGCGCTGCAGCGGCTCACGGGCGTGCGCCTGAAGCTGCAGGCCGGCGCCGCCACCGTGCTGCACTGGTGCATCAACTCGGTCCGCAAGGGCGGCGTGGTGTCGGTGGTCGGCGTGTACGGGCCCACCTTCAACCTGGTGCCCATCGGCAACCTGGTCAACAAGGGCCTGACGCTGCGCGCCAACCAGTGCAGCGTCAAGCGCCACCTGCCGCGCCTGCTCGAGCACGTGCAGGCCGGCCGCATCAAGCCCAGCGACATCATCACCCACCGCATCCCGCTCGGAGAGGTGGCCGACGCGTACCACATGTTCTCGAGCAAGCTGGACCACTGCATCAAGCCGGTGCTGATCCCGCCCTCGGCGATGCACTGAAGGGAGCGCGCATGAGCAACCATCCCGCCGACGACACCATCTTCGTCGAACAGACCGACCCGGAGACCTACCCCAAGCAGCCGCCGGCCAACATCCAGGGCTGGGGCGCCGACCTCGACCCGAAGGCGCGGCCCGCCGTGCCGATGGAACGCACGCCGCCGCGCCTGGACAACGTGCACTGGGATGCGCCCGAGCACCAGCCGCGCAAGGTGAAGGTCTACCACTCCACCGAGCGCCCGGGCCTCACGCCGATCTTCGGCACGGGCCAGCCGCCTTCGGGCGTGTCCGGCCTGATCCGCGCCGGCGCCTTCCGCTTCAGCGAGAACGACCTGCGCCACTGGCTGATGCTGCTCTTCGCCGACCGCGTGAACGTGGTGGAGGGAATCATCGACGACCTCGCGCACGGCCACGTTCCCAACCTGTTCCGCGAGATGGGCGGGCCGGCCGAATGGAAATACAACCGCGCCGGCTTCTACCGCAAGGCCGCGGCCGCGGGCGCGGTGATCGCCCTCCTCCTCTACGTCAACAGCCGGCGCCGCCGGCACTAACAGCAAGTCGCAGCGAAAGGGAACCATGGAAGCCACGACCATAGGAATGAACCGCACGGGCAGCAAGATGTCGCCCGTGGACACCAAGGCCATGACGGATGCCGCGGACGCCCTGAGCCCCGCGGTGCCGATCGACACCGCGGCGATGGACGCCGAGCGCCTGAGCTACATCAACGAATCGGAAACGGTGGGCTCCATCCCGCCGCCGGCCTCGATGAAGGGCGTGCTCAAGGCGGGCATGGCCAAGATGAAGGGCGGCGCGCCCAGCGTGTTCCTCGACAAGATCGGCGAACGCGCGGCCTTCGAGCGCTCCGGCACGCGGCTGTACGAAGCGCTCATCACCAAGTTCCAGGGCGTGCAGGCGCTCGGCGAGGAAGTGCTGGTGCCGGCCGACCAGTTGCCGCCGGTGGACGGCGCCGCGGCCGCGCCCGGCTCCATCCCCGGCGAGGCGCCGCTGCAGACGCTGATGCGCATCCGCAACGAGGAGCTGGAGCACTTCAGGATGCTCGGCATGGCCGTCGAGAAGATGGGCGGCGACCCCACGGCGCAGACGCCCTGCGCCGACGTCACGGCCACCGCGAACATGGGCATCCTGCAGGTGGTGACCGATCCGCGCACCACGCTCGCGCAGTGCCTGAACGCGGTGCTCACCGCGGAACTGACCGACAACGCCGGCTGGGAACTGCTGATCCAGCTGGCCGAGGACGCGGGCGAGACCGAGCTCGCCGGCCGCTTCCTCGGCGCCCTGTCGCAGGAGCAGGAACACCTGGCCATCGTCAAGGGCTGGCTCACGCAGCTCGTGACGCAAGGCGCGGGCAGCCCCGCGGTCTGAAGCAGGAACAGGGAGAACACACATGGCCATCAATCTCTTGCAGGACAAGGGCACCCCCGTCGACCGCCAGCGCATGTCGTGGAAGGACATGGTCGGCAAGCCGATCAGCAAGCTCGACGACGACGCCTGGACGCGCGTGCGCATCATCTGGATGAACGGGCAGGAACTGGACTCCGTGCGCACCAAGCAGGCGGCGATCCGCTGCAACCGCGAGGCGCGCGAGCCGCTCGCCCGGCTGATGCGCGTGGAGCAGCACCAGGCCACGGCGATCAACTGGCTGCTCGGGCCCGACCACTCGCCGCTGGAAACGACCATCGCCTACGAGCAGGTCGCGATCGAGGTGACGGCCTGGGTGGCGCAGGCCGAGCCCGATGCCTACCTCGCGCAGGGCTACCGCTACGCGCTGCTGGAGGACTTCGACCACCTGTACCGCTACTCCGCGCTGCTCGATCGGCTGGAAGGAAAGGACGCGAACAACATCACGCAGGGCTACACGGACATCGTGCCGGGCCGCCCGACGCTGTTCCACCACCGCGCGCCGGAGCACGAGCTGCTCAAGCCCTATGAGCCGGGCGCGCCGCTGCTCACGAAGATGCACGCGCTGTCGCTCACGGGCGGCGAGTACCAGACGCACGACTACTACATGAACATCGGCCCGCTGTTCGCCGACCCCATGGCGCGCCAGCTCTATGCGGAGATCGCGTCGGTGGAGTCGCAGCACATCACGCACTACGGCTGCATGCTCAATCCCGAGGAATCGGTGCTGGAGAAGCTGCTGATCTGCGAAGCCACCGAGATCTGGAACTACGCCTCCTGCGCCGAGCAGGAAACGAACCCGCGCATCAAGGCGATGTGGGAACGCTTCCTCGACTACGAGCTGGGCCACTTCCAGGTCGCGCTGCAGCTGTTCAAGGATGTCGAGCGGCGCGACCCGGCCGAAGTCCTGGGCACCGGCGCGCTGCCGCAGGGCATCCAGTGGAAGAGCCAGCGCGAGTTCGTGCGCAAGGTGGTGGAAACCGAGGTGCAGTTGCGCAAGGACGGCACGCAGTTCGTCGACGAGGCGCAGGAGCCGAAGTCCTCGCGTGACTACCGCGAGGCGGTCAACGCCGGCGGCTCGCCGTCGGAAAGCGTGTCGGCCACCTACCACTGGACGCCCGGCACGGAGCTGATGCGCGAACCCGCGAAGGCGGTGGCGTAAGCCTTCCCGGTCATCCCCGCTCCAGGGGATGACCGCCGTGTCGCCGGCCGGACGAGCTCCGGCCGCGCGCCGCCGCACAATCGCGCGCATGACCGAACTGCGCGCCCCCCTGCAAGCCCAGGTCGTCCAGTGGCTCGTCGCCCCCGGCGACACCGTCCATGCCGGCGACGTGGTGGCGATCCTCGAGGCCATGAAGATGGAGCACGAGGTGCGCAGCCCCTCCGCGGGCGTGGTGAAGGAGCGCCTGTTCGGCGAAGGCGAGACGGTGCAGGAGGGCGAGGTCCTGCTGGTGGTGGACGTGCGCGGCGCCCCCTCCCCGGCCCTCTCCCAGAGGGGGAGGGAGGAAGAAAAGGAAGGGCCGTCCGGCCCGCGCCCCGATCTCCAGCGCGTCCTCGACCGGCACGCTCTGACCCTCGACGCCGCCCGCCCGGACGCCGTCGCGAAGCGCCACGCGCTGGGCCTGCGCACGGCGCGCGAGAACATCGCCGACCTGTGCGATCCCGGCTCCTTCGACGAATACGGCGCGCTCGCCGTGGCCGCGCAGCGCAGCCGCCGCAGCGACGAGGACCTGCAGCGCAATACGCCTGCCGACGGGATGGTCACGGGCCTGGGCAGCATCAACGGCGATCTCTTCCCGCCGGAACGCACGCGCGCCGCCGTGCTGGCCTACGACGCGACGGTGCTCGCAGGCACGCAAGGATTCCGCAACCACCAGAAGACCGACCGCCTCCTGGCCGTCGCGCTGGAGAACCGCCTGCCCGTGGTGCTGTTCGCCGAAGGCGGCGGCGGCCGCCCGGGCGACGTGGACATGCCCATCGTCGCGGGCCTGCACGTGCCCACCTTCGCCAGCTTCGCGCGCCTCAACGGCCGGGTGCCGGTGGTGGGCATCGCCGCGGGCCGCTGCTTCGCCGGCAACGCGGCGCTGCTCGGCTGCTGCGACGCGATCATCGCCACCCGCGGCAGCAACATCGGCATGGGCGGGCCGGCCATGGTGGAAGGCGGCGGCCTCGGCGCATTCCGGCCCGAGGAGATCGGGCCCGCGGCCGTGCAGCACGGCAACGGCGTGATCGACATCCTCGTCGACGACGAAGCACAGGCAGTGGACGCCGCCCGGCGCTATCTCTCCTACTTCCAGGGCAGCGTGGCGGACTTCGAGGCGCCCGAGACCGAGGCGCTGCGCCACGTGGTGCCCGAGAACCGCCTGCGCGTGTACGACAGCCGCGCGGCGCTGCAAGGCATCGCCGACCTCGGCTCGCTGCTGGAACTGCGCACCGGCTTCGGCGTGGGCATCCACACCGCGCTCGCGCGCCTCGGCGGCCGGCCGGTGGGCCTGCTCGCCAGCAATCCGCAGCACCTGGGCGGCGCCATCGATGCCGATGCGGCCGACAAGGCCGCGCGCTTCCTGCAGCTGTGCAACGCCCACGGGCTGCCGCTGGTGAGCCTGGTGGACACGCCCGGCTTCATGGTGG
>JAEZEB010000177.1 GCA_023438115.1 Pseudomonadota bacterium
CAGGCGGGCCGCGCATGGCGCGAGGAAGTGCGCGCCGCCCTGGCGGCTCGCCGCCAATGGATCACGCCGCGGCAGGCGCAGCTGCTCACCGGCAAGCATTCGGCGCAGCGCGTGGGCGAGCGCGGCCTGTCGGTGCAGTGGCGCTACGCGGACGGCCGCATGCTTTGCCTGGAACTCAATCTCGGCGGCGAGCCGCTGCAAGTCGAGGAACAGCACCTGGGCCCCGTCGAGGCCGGGCACGTGTTCAGCCATCGCTGGCCCGCGGACACGCCGCGCGGCACCTGGCCGGCCTACGCGGCTCGCTGGACGCTCGGCGAGGAGATCACGCTGTGAACACCGTGGCGGAAGCCTCGCTGTCGCTGGCGGAGCAGGCACGCAGCCTCGGCGTTTCCGACCGCTACCACGGCTTCTGGGGCAAGGAGGAAATCGTCCCCGAAGCGGTGCTGCAGCGCGCCGTCGCCGCCATGGCCGGCACGGGCAGCGCGCCCGCGCCCCAGCACCTGGGCCTGCCGCCCGTGTCCGTGGTGCGCGAGGACGAAGCCGCCGTGCTGCGCTGGAGCAACCACGACAACGCGCCGGCCCGCTGGCGCCTGGTGGCGGAAGAAGGCGGCGCGGACATCGCCACGGGGGAGCTGCAGCGCAGCTACCAGGAAGCCGCCATCGCCCTACCCCCCGCGCTGGCGATCGGCTACTACCGCCTGACGCTGGAGGGCGCGCCGCCACAGGAGTTCTGCCGCGTCGCCGTGGTGCCGCGCCAGTGCCACGTGGCCGACGGCCTGCAGCAGGGCGAGCGCTGGTGGGGTTGCACGATCCAGCTCTACGCGCTGCGCTCGGCGCGCAACTGGGGCATCGGCGATTTCGGCGACCTGCGGCGCCTGTGCGACGCCGCGGCGCACCAGGGCGCATCCTTCATCGGGCTCAGCCCGCTGCACGCGCTCTTCCCGCACAACCCGGAGGCGGCCAGTCCCTACAGTCCCTCGAGCCGCAAGGCGCTCAACCCGATCTACCTGGACGTGCAGGCGCTGGTGGACCTGAGCGGCTGCGAGGAAGCGACGCAGCGCGTCCAGTCGGAAGCCTTCCAGGATCGGCTGCACGCGCTGCGCGAGGCGGAGATGGTCGACTACGCCGGCGTGGCGGCGGCCAAGGAGGAAGTGCTGCGCATCCTGTGGCGACACTTCGAGCGCAACGAGCTGGACAAGGACCGCTCGCGCGGCGCGCACTTCCTCGCCTACATGCGCGAGCGCGAGGACACGCTGGGGCCGCACGCACTCTTCGAGGCGCTGCAGCAGCACCTGTGCGCGGGCGATCCGTCGATCTGGGGCTGGCCCGCGTGGCCGGATGCATACCGCGATCCGCGCGACGCCGCCGTGCAGGCCTTCCGCGAACAGCACGCCTCGGAGGTGCGCTATCGCTTCTGGCTGCAGTGGCTGGCCGAGGTGCAGCTGGAAGCCTGCCAGCGCTACGCGCGCACCCGCGGCATGGGCATCGGCCTGTACTGCGACCTCGCCGTGGGCGTCAACGGCGGCGGCGCCGAGACCTGGATGGAGCACGAGGTGTTCGCGCTGGGCATGCACGCCGGCGCGCCGCCCGATCCGCTCGCCGCCACCGGGCAGGACTGGGGCCTGCCGCCCTGGAGTCCGCAACGCCTGCGCGCCGCACGCTACCAGCCCTTCATCGACACGCTGCGCGCCAACATGCGCCACTGCGGCGCGCTGCGGCTCGATCACGTGATGGCGCTCATGCGCCTGTTCTGGACCGGGCCGGACGGCGGCACGTATGTCGAATACCCGCTGCAGGACCTCATGGGCCTGCTCGCGCTGGAGAGCCGCCGCCAGCGCTGCATGGTGATCGGCGAGGACCTGGGCAATGTCGCACCCGCGATGCGCGAGGCGATGCGCGAAGGCAGCCTGCTGGCGTACAAGCCGCTGCTGTTCGAGCGCGAGGACGACGGCGGTTTCCGCCGACCCGCGCAGTGGCAGGCGAAGGCGCTGGCGGTGGTCAGCACGCACGACCTGCCCACGCTGCGCGGCTTCTGGCTGGGCGAGGACATCGAGCTGTCCGCCCAGCTCGGGCTGTACCCGGACCAGTCGGCGCGCGAGGAGCAGGTGTTGAACCGCGCGCAGGATCGCGCGCGGCTGCTGCTCGCGCTGCAGCACGAAGACCTGCTGCCCGAAGGCAGCTCCGTGCAGCCCACCTCGGTGCCCGACGCCTCGCAGGCATTGGTCGACGCGGTGTATGCGTACCTGGCCCGCACGCCTTGCTGGCTCGTGGGCGTGCAGCTGGAGGACGTCACCGGGCAGCTGCTGCAGGTGAACGTGCCCGGCACCACCGAGGACCGCTTCCCGAACTGGCGCCGCAAGCTGCCGGTGACCGTGGAAGGCCTGGGCAGCGACGCGCGCTGGGCTTCCGTGGCGGCCGTGCTGCGCGCCGAGCGCAGCGGCCCCGGCCCGCAGGACACCGTGCCGCTGGAACTGCCGGAGCTGGACACCGCCAGCGTGCCCTGCGGCACCTACCGCGTGCAGTTCCACAAGGGCTGCACCTTCGACGACGTCACGCGCATCGTCCCCTACCTCAAGGCGCTGGGCATCAGCCACCTGTACAGCTCGCCCTACCTGCGCGCCCGCCCGGGCAGCACGCACGGCTACGACATCGTGGACCATGGCGAGCTCAATCCGGAAGTGGGCGACGAGGCCGCGCATGCGCGCCTGTGCCATGCGCTGCGCCGCAGCGGCATGGGCCAGATCCTGGACATCGTTCCGAACCACATGGGCGTGCTGGAGGCCGACAACGCCTGGTGGCTGGACGTGCTGGAGCACGGCCGCGCCTCCACGCATGCCGAGACCTTCGACATCGAGTGGAACCCGGCGCAACCCGAGATGGCCGGCCGCGTGCTGCTGCCGGTGCTGGGCGAGCATTTCGGCAAGGTGCTGGAGGCCGGCGAAATCCAGCTGCACTTCGACGCGGAGCACGGCGAGTTCGGCCTGCGCTACTGGGACCACCGCTTCCCCATCGACCCGGCCAGCTATCCGCGCATCCTGGGCGCGCTGCCGGCACCGCCCGCGCGCGACGACAGCGAGGGGGACAGCCATGCCGTGGTGGGCGCCCTGCTCGATTCGTTCTCGCGGCTGCCCTCGCGCAACGACCCCGATCCCGAGGCGCGCCGCGCGCGCG
>JAEZEB010000181.1 GCA_023438115.1 Pseudomonadota bacterium
ATGCCGGACATGCCGGAGCCTCCGATGCCCACGAAGTGGATGTGCTTGATCGCGTGTTTCATCTTGCGAGTTCCTCGCAGGCGGCGACCATGCGTTCGGTCGCCTGGGTCTGTTGCAGCTTCTTCGCGGCCAGCGCGCGCGCGAGAAGTTCGTCGCGCGTCAGCGTGATCAGCATGGGCGCGAGGGTGTCGGGGGTCAGGTCCTGCTGCGGCACCAGCCAGCCGCCACCCGCATCCACCAGGAAGCGGGCATTGGTCGTCTGGTGGTCGTCCACGGCGAAGGGGAAAGGCACGAACAGCGCGGGCGCGCCGACGGCGGCGATCTCCGTGACGGTGCTCGCGCCGGCGCGGCAGATCACCAGGTCCGCCTCGGCGAAAGCGCCGGCCGTGTCCTCGATGAAGGGCGTGAGTTCGGCCTGCACGCCCGCCTTCTGGTAGTTCGCCCGCAATTCGTCGATCTGCTTCGCCCCGCTCTGGTGCAGCACGTGCGGGCGCTGCGCCGGCGGGATGCGCGACAAGGCCTGCGGCACGATCTCGTTCAGCGCCTTGGCGCCGAGGCTGCCGCCCACCACGAGCACCTTCAGCGGCCCCGTGCGGCCGGCGAAACGCTGCTGCGGTGGCGGCTGGCGCAGGAAATCCGGGCGCAGCGGGTTGCCGATCCACTGCGCCTTCTTCAGCACGTCCGGGAAAGCGGTGTAGATGCGGTCCGCCACGCCCGCCAGCACCTTGTTGGCCATGCCCGCCACCGAGTTCTGCTCGTGCAGCACCAGCGGCTTGCCCAGCAGCACGCTCATCATGCCGCCCGGGAAGGTGATGTAGCCGCCCAGGCCCACCACCACCTGCGGCTGCACGCGCCGCACCACCTGGATGCTTTGCCAGAAGGCGCGCAGCAGCTTCAGCGGCAGCAGCGCGAGCGTCAGCGGCCCCTTGCCGCGTACGCCGCCGAAGTTGACCGTCTCGATCGGAATGCCGCGCGCGGGGACGATCTGCGCTTCCATGCTGCCCGGCGCGCCGAGCCAGTGCACGCGCCAGCCGCGCGCGCGCAGCGCCTCGGCCACCGCAAGCCCGGGGAAGATGTGGCCGCCGGTGCCGCCGGCCATGACGAGGGCGGTCTTCATGCCCGACCTCCGCGCATCATCACCCGGTTCTCGTGGTCGATGCGCAGCACGACCGCGATGGCCACCACGTTCATCAGCACCGCGGAGCCGCCATAGGACATCAGCGGCAGCGTCAGCCCCTTGGTGGGCAGCGCGCCGAGGTTCACGCCCATGTTGATGAAGGCCTGGAACCCGATCCAGATGCCCACGCCCTGCGCGACCAGGCCCGCGAACACGCGGTCCAGCGCGATCGCCTGGCGGCCGATGTGCATGATGCGGCGCGTCATCCAGAGGAACAACGCGATCAGCGTGACCACGCCGACCAGCCCGAACTCCTCGCCGATCACCGCCAGCAGGAAGTCGGTGTGCGCCTCGGGCAGCCAGTGCAGCTTCTCGACGCTGCCGCCCAGGCCCACGCCGAAGATCTCGCCGCGGCCGAAGGCGATCAGCGAGTGCGACAGCTGGTAGCCGCGACCCAGCGCATGCTTCTCGCTCCAGGGATCCAGGTAGGCGAAGATGCGGTCGCGCCGCCAGTCCGACATCCAGATCATCAGCGCGAAGGCGACCACGATCACCGCCGCGATGAGGAAGAACATGCGCGCGTTGACGCCGCCCAGGAACAGGATGCCCATCGCGATGACGGCGATCACCATGAAGGCGCCCATGTCCGGCTCGGCCAGCAGCAGCAGGCCCACCACCGCGATGGCCGCCGCCATCGGCAGCACCGCGCGGAAGAAGCGCTCCTTCACCTCCATCTTGCGCACCATGTAGTCGGCCGCGTACAGGAGCACCGCGAACTTGGCGAGCTCGGAAGGCTGGAAGCTCGCCGGTCCCACGCCGAGCCAGCGGCGCGCGCCGTTCACGCCCTTGCCCAGGCCCGGCACCAGCACCAGCACCAGCAGCACCAGCGAACCCACGAAGAGCCAGGGCGCGATGCGTTCCCAGGTCTCCATCTTCACCTGCGAAACCAGCAGCCCGACGATGAAGGACAGCGCCAGGAACAGCGCGTGCCGCGCGAGGAAGTAGGTGTGCGCGTAGTTCTTGAACTTCGGGTTGTCCGGCAGGGCGACCGAGGCCGAATACACCATCACCAGGCCCCAGGCGAGCAGCGCCACGGTGACCCACAGCAGCGCCGGGTCGAAGGCGTGCACGCGCGCCGGCCCCGCCACCCGCTCGCGCGGTGCGCTGCCGGGGCGGAAGCCCTTGAGGACGGCGGCGAGGCTCAAGCCTGGCCTCCCTGCATCATGGCGCCCGCCTCGTCGGCGATCGCCTGCACCGCGGCGCGGAACACCTCGGCGCGGTGCGGATAGTTGCGGAACATGTCGAAGCTGGCGCAGGCCGGCGACATCAGCACGGCATCGCCCGCGTGCGCGCGCTGCGTGGCCACGCGCACGGCCTCTTCCATGCTCGCGGCATCGAGCAGCGGCACGCCCGTGCCTTCCAGCACCTCGCGGATGCGCGGGCCGTCGCGGCCGATCAGCACCGCCGCGCGCGCGAACCGAGCCACCGGATCGGCCAGCGGCGCGAATTCCTGGCCCTTGCCGTCGCCCCCCAGGATCACCACCAGCTTGCGGTCGGCGCCCAGGCCCTGCAGCGCGGCGACCGTGGCGCCCACGTTGGTTCCCTTGCTGTCGTCGAAGTACTCGACGTCGTTGACGATCGCCACCGACTCCACGCGATGCGGCTCGCCCCGGTACTCGCGCAGGCCGTACAGCATGGGCGCCAGTTGGCACCCGGCCGACGTGGCGAGCGCCAGCGCCGCCAGCGCGTTGATCGCGTTGTGGCGGCCGCGGATGCGCAGCGCGTCGGCCGGCATCAGGCGCTGCAGGTGGATCTCTTCTTCCTCGTCCTTCCTGCGTTTCTCGGTCTCGTCGGCTTCGTGCGCGCGCACCAGCCAGGCCATGCCGTGCACGACTTCCAGGCCGAAGTCGCCGGGCCGCTTCGGCAGGTCGCCGCCGAAGGTGACGTGGCTGCGCTGCTCGTACTTGCCGCCCTTCAGGCGCACCGGCTCCGGCAGCATCCGCATGACGAGCGGATCGTCGCGGTTCAGGATCATCGTGCCCGTCTGCCCGAACACGCGCGACTTCGCCTCGGCGTAAGCCTGCATCGTCCCGTGCCAGTCCAGGTGGTCCTGCGTCACGTTCAGCACCGTGGCGGCCGTGGGCTCGAAGCCCGTGACGCCATCGAGCTGGAAGCTGGAGAGCTCCAGCACCCACACCTGCGGCAGCGCACCCGCCTCGCGCTTCTGCGCCAGCGTCTCCAGCAGGGTCGGGCCGATGTTGCCGGCGACGGCGACGGTGCGCCCGCTGCGCTCGACCAGCTGCCCGGTCAGCGCGGTGACGGTGGTCTTGCCGTTGGTGCCCGTCACGGCCAGCACGGCGGGGTGGTAGCCGTCGGCCTGCCGCATGGCTTCCAGCGCATCGGCGAACAGCCACAGCTCGCCGCGCACCGGGATGCCCACGGCGCGAGCAGCCTCTGCGACCGGTGCGACCTGCGCCGGCGTCAGGCCCGGGCTGCGCAGCACGAGCTGGCGGCCTTGCGCCAGGTCGGCGGAGAACTCGCCGTGCACGAACTGCGCCTGCGGCACCTGCTCGCGCAGTTGCGGCAGTTGCGGCGGCGCCTCGCGCGTGTCCGCCACGGTCACCTGGGCGCCGTGCGACGCGCACCAGCGCGCCATGGCCAGCCCGGAGGCGCCGCAGCCGAGGACGAGGACGTTCTTGTCGCGCAGTTGTTCCATCACCGCAACTTCAGGGTGGACAGGCCGACCAGGCACAGCAGCATCGTGATGATCCAGAAGCGGATCACCACCTGCGTTTCCTTCCAGCCGGTTTTCTCGAAATGGTGGTGCAGGGGCGCCATCAGCAGGATGCGGCGGCCCTCGCCGTAGCGGCGCTTCGTGTACTTGAAGTAGGCGACCTGCGCCATCACCGACAGCGCCTCGACCACGAAGATGCCGCCCATGATGGCCAGCACGATCTCCTGGCGCACGATCACGGCGATGGTGCCCAGCGCGCCGCCGAGCGCCAGCGCGCCCACGTCGCCCATGAACACCTCGGCCGGGTGGGCGTTGAACCAGAGGAAGGCCAGGCCCGCGCCCGCCACGGCGGCGCAGAAGATCATCAGCTCGCCGGCGCCCGGGATGTACGGCAGCAGCAGGTACTTCGAATAGACGCTGTTGCCGGTGACGTAGGCGAAGACGCCCAGCGCGGAGCCGACCATCACCACCGGCATGATCGCCAGACCGTCCAGGCCGTCGGTGAGGTTCACCGCGTTGCTGGAGCCGACGATCACGACGTAGGTGAGGATCATGAAGCCGAACACGCCCAGCGGGTAGCTCACTTCCTTGAAGAAGGGCACCAGCAGGCCGGCCTTGGGCGGCAGGCTCACGTCGAAGCCGGAGCGCACCCAGGTGACGAACAGCTCCAGCACGCGCATGTTGGAGCTCTCGGAGATGCTGAACACCAGGTACAGCGCCGCGATGCCGCCGATCACGGACTGCCAGAAGTACTTCTCGCGCGAGCGCATGCCCTCGGGGTCCTTGTTGACCACCTTGCGCCAGTCGTCGACCCAGCC
The DNA here is from genome assembly GCA_023438115.1 of Pseudomonadota bacterium. Classification (GTDB taxonomy): domain Bacteria; phylum Pseudomonadota; class Gammaproteobacteria; order Burkholderiales; family Burkholderiaceae_C; genus Ramlibacter. The sequence goes on from JAEZEB010000181.1 coordinate 4,670, forward strand.
GATCGCGCCGAAGCCCAACGTCACCAGCATCACGATCCACACGAAGCGGTTGGACCAGTCGAACCACAGGATGGTGGAAACGGCGATCGACAGCAGGATCAGCACGCCGCCCATGGTGGGCGTGCCGCTCTTCTTCAGGTGCGTCTGCATGCCGTAGCCGCGCACCGGCTGGCCGATCTTCAGTTCCGTCAGGCGGCGGATCACCCACGGGCCCAGGATGATGCCGATCAGCAGCGCCGTCATCGCGGCCATCACGGCGCGGAAGGTCAGGTACTGCACCACGCGCAGGAAGCCGAACTCCGGCCCCAGGGTCTGCAGCCACGCGGCCAGGCTAACGAGCATCCGGCTTCTCCTCGTGTTCTTGTTGTGTTGCGTGGCCCGTGATGGCTTGAACCACCCGTTCCATCTTCATGAAGCGCGAACCCTTGACGAGCACGCTTTCGGCGCCACGCTCCAGCGCCTGCAGCACGGCGGCGTTCAGCGCCCCGGCGTCGGCGAAGTGGCGGCCGCGCATGCCCGCGGCCTGCTCGCCCAGCGTGAAGATCTGCTCGATGCCGCGCTCGCGCGCGTAGTCGCCCACCTCCGCATGGAAGGCCGGACCCTGGTCGCCCACCTCGCCCATGTCGCCCAGCACCAGCAGGCGCGGACCCGGCAGTTCGGCCAGCACGTCGATGGCGGCGCGCGCGGAATCCGGGTTGGCGTTGTAGGTGTCGTCCACGAGGGTCAGCGTGCGCGTGCCCAGGCGCACGGCCAACGCGCGCGAACGGCCCTTCACCGGCTCGAACGCTTCGAGGCCGCGCTCGACGGCTTCGCGGGGCACCCCCGCGGCGAGCGCGCACGAGGCCGCGGCGAGCGCGTTGCGCACGTTGTGGCGGCCGGCGATATGGAGTCGGAACGCGATGGCGCCCGCGGGCGAATCCGCCCGCACCTGCCAGTGCCCCTGTAGCCATTCAGACCCGGCCAGAACCGTGTCGGCGCCGCTGCCCGCGTCGCCGAAGGTCATGCAGGGCCGCGCGTCGGCGAGCCCCGTCCAGAGCATGGTGAATGCGTCGCCGGCGGGGAACACCGCCACGCCGGCCGCCGGCAGCGCGCGGAACACGCTGCCGTTCTCGCGGGCCACCGCTTCCACGGTGGCCATGAATTCCTGGTGCTCGCGCTGGGCGTTGTTGACGAGGGCCACCGTGGGCTGCGCGACGTCGGCCAGGTAGCCGATCTCGCCCGGATGGTTCATGCCCAGCTCGATCACGCCGATGCGGTGCTCCGCGCGCAGGCGCAGCAGCGTGAGCGGCAGACCGATGTCGTTGTTCAGGTTGCCCTGCGTGGCCAGGTGCGCGTCCGGCTGCCAGGCCCGCAGGATCGAGGCGATCATCTGCGTGACCGTGGTCTTGCCGTTGCTGCCGGTGACGGCGATCAGCGGCAGCGTGAACCGGCCGCGCCAGCCATTGGCGAGCTTGCCCAGGGCGAGCTTCGTGTCGTCGACCTCGATGCCCGCGACGCCCGCAGGCAACCGGCCCGGATGGGCGATCGCCGCGACCGCGCCCTTGCCGATCGCGTCGGCGATGAAATCGTTGGCGTCGAAGCGCTCGCCCTTCAGCGCGACGAAGAGGTCGCCCGGCTGCAGCGTGCGCGTGTCGGTGTGCACGCGCTGCACCTGTACCGCACCCTCGCCCACCAGCTTGCCGCCGGTCCAGGCCACCGCCTGCCGCAGGTCGAACATGGCGTTCATCGCCGTGCCTCCAGCGCCTGCGCGGCATGCACCTGGTCACTGAACGGATGCTTCACGCCCGCGACCTCCTGGTAGTCCTCGTGGCCCTTGCCGGCCAGCAGGATCACGTCGGCGGGTTCGGCGGCCTGCACGGTCTCGGCGATGGCGCGGGCGCGGTCCACCTGCACTTCCACGCTTTCGCGGTGCGAGAGCCCCAGCAGGATCTGGGCGACGATCGCCTCCGGCTTCTCGCTGCGCGGGTTGTCGCTGGTCACCACCACGCGGTCGGCGTTCTTCTCGGCCACGGTCGCCATCAGCGGACGCTTGGTGGGATCGCGGTCGCCGCCGCAGCCGAAGACGCACCACAGGCGGCCGCCGCGCTGCTGCGCGAGCGGGCGCAGCGCCTGCAGGCCTTTTTCCAGCGCGTCGGGCGTGTGCGCGTAGTCGACGGCCACCAGCGGCTTGCCGGGTTCGTTCAACCGCTCCATGCGGCCGGGCACCGGCAGCAGGTCGGCGCAGGCGCCGACCGCGCGCGCCAGCGGCACGCCGGCCGCGCGCATCATGCCGATCACGCCGAGCAGGTTCGAGACGTTGTACTGCCCGATGACGTTGGTCTCGAGCGGATGGCGCTCGCCGCCCTCCACCACGGTGAAGCGCAGGCCGGCGTCGCCGTAGCCGATGTCCTCGGCACGCACGCGCGCCTCGTCGCGGCAGGAGACGGTCCACACGTCCAGCGCGCCGCCCTGCAGCTGCGCGGCGAGCAGGCGGCCCTTCTCGTCGTCGACGTTGACCACCGCCGCTTCCAGGCCCGGCCAGCGGAACAGCTCCTCCTTGGACGCCCAGTAGGCTTCCATGGAGCCGTGGTAGTCCAGGTGGTCCTGCGTGAAGTTGGTGAAGCCCGCGATGCGGATGCGCGTGCCGTCCATGCGGCGCTCGACGATGCCGATGGAGGACGCCTCGATCGCGCAGGCGCGCGCGCCCTCCTGCACGAAGCGGCGGAAGTGGCGCTGCATCATCACCGGGTCGGGCGTCGTCAGGCCCGTGTGCTCCACGTGCGGCGGCCGGCCGATGCCCAGCGTGCCCACGATGCCGCAGGGCACCTGCACCTGGCTGAGCGCCTGCGCGAGCCACCAGGCCGTCGAGGTCTTGCCGTTGGTGCCGGTGACGGCGAGCACGTCCAGCTCGCGCGTCGGCTCGCCGTAGAAGAGCGCGGCGATCGGGCCGGTCGCGGCCTTGAGGCCTTCGTAGGCGGCCACCGCCTCCCCGGCGAATTCGTACGGTTCGCTGCCCGCGTGTTCCACCAGGCAGGCCTTCGCGCCCTGGCGCAGCGCGTCGGGCACGAACTTGCGACCGTCCGTGGCCGCGCCGGGCCACGCGATGAAGCCCTCGCCCGCGCCGACCTTGCGGCTGTCGCAATGCAGCTCGGCCACGCCACGCGCGCGCAGCCACTGCGCGGCTTCCTGGGGAGTGCGCAGCACCTGCATCAGAACGACTCCTCCACCGCCTCGACCACGATCTGCGGCTTGACGTTCATGTCCGGCTGCACGCCCAGGATGCGCAGCGTCTGCTGCACCGTGGCGCTGAACACGGGCGCGGCGATGTCGCCGCCGTAGTAGTGGCCCGAAGTGGGCTCGTCCAGCATCACGGCCACGACGATGCGCGGGTTCTCCACCGGCGCCACGCCCACGAAGAAGCTGCGGTACTTGCGCTCGGCGTAGCCCTTGCCTTCCTGCTTGCGCGCGGTGCCGGACTTGCCGCCCACCGAGTAGCCCAGGGTCTGCGCCTTGGGGGCGGTGCCGCCGCTCAGGGTGGCCCGGTGCAGCATCTCGCGCACGGCCTGCGCGGTCTGCGGCTTCATCACGCGCAGGCCGGCGGCGGCCTCGTCCGTCTTGAGCAGCGTCACGGGGACGAGCTCGCCGTCGCGCGCGAACACGGTGTAGGCGCGCGCCAGCTGGAACAGGCTGGCCGACAGGCCGTAGCCGTAGCTCATGGTCGCGTGTTCGATCGGCCGCCAGGTCTTGTACGCCCGCAGCTTGCCGCTGACGACGCCGGGGAAAGGCAGCTGCGGCCGCTGGCCGATGCCGACATGGGAGTACATCTCCCACATGTCGCGCGGCTCCATCATCGTCGCGAGCTTCACGGTGCCGACGTTGCTCGACTTCTGGATCACCTCGCTCACCGTCAGCGCGCCGTGCGCGCGCGTGTCGCGGATGGTGGAGCCGGTGATCGTCATGCGGCCGTTGCCGGTCTGGATGGTCGTGCCCGGCTTGACCACGCCCTTGTCCAGCGCGAGCGCGGCCACGAAGGGCTTCATCGTCGAACCCGGCTCGAACGTGTCGGTGAGCGCGCGGTTGCGCAGCTGCCCGCCCGAGAGGTTGCGCCTGTCGTTCGGGTTGTAGCTGGGATAGTTGGCCAGGGCCAGCACCTCGCCCGTGCGCACGTCCAGCACCACCACGCTGCCCGCGCGCGCCTTGTGCTCCAGCGCGGCGTCGCGCAGCTTCTGGTAGGCGAAGAACTGCACCTTGCTGTCGATGGACAGCTGCAGGTCCTGCCCGTCCACCGGCGGCACCTGCTCGCGCACGTCCTCGACGATGCGGCCGAGCCGGTCCTTGATCACGCGGCGCGAGCCGGCGCGGCCCGCGAGGTCCTTGTGGAACGCGAGCTCGATGCCTTCCTGCCCCTTGTCCTCCACGTTGGTGAAGCCGACGACGTGCGCCGCGGCCTCGCCTTCCGGATAGCGGCGGCGGTATTCCTTGCGCTGGTAGATGCCCTTGAGGTCCAGCTCCGCGATCTCGCGCGCGACCGACTCGTCGACCTGGCGCTTGAGCCAGACGAAGGTCTTGTCCTCGTCGTCGAGCTTGGCCATCAGGTCGCCGACGGACATCTGCAGCAGCTGCGCCAGCCGCGTGAGCTTGCGCTTGTCGCGCTCGACGTCTTCCGGGATCGCCCAGATGCTGGGCGCCGGGACGCTGGTGGCGAGCAGCAGGCCGTTGCGGTCGAAGATGCGGCCGCGGTTGGCGGGCAGCTCCAGCGTGCGGGCGAAGCGCACCTCGCCCTGCTTGCGGTAGAAGTCGTTGCCGAACACCTGCACCCAGGCGGCGCGGCCGGCCAGGCCGATGAAGGCGAACGCGATGCCGGCCACGATGAACTTGCTGCGCCACACGGGCGTGCGGCTCGCCAGCAGCGGGCTGGACGCGTAGGGGACGGACTTGCCGTGCCTCATTGCGAGACCTCCCCCGCCACGTCCTTGAGCGTGACGTACTGCGTGATCGCCGGCGTGGCGGGCCGCATGTGCAGCTGCTCGCGCGCGAGCTTCTCCACCCGCGAGGCCGTGGCGTGCGCGCGCTTTTCCACCTGCAGGCGCTCGTGCTCGGTTTCGAGCTTGCGGAAGTCGTTCTGCGCCCGTTCGATCTCGGTGTAGAGGCGGCGCGAGTCGTACTGCACCTGCACCAGGTACAGCGCGCTGGCCAGCAGCGCGAGCAGCAGCACGAGATTCAGGCGCGTCATACGGACGTCCTCTCGGCCACCCGCATGATCGCGCTGCGCGCGCGCGGGTTGGCCGCGACCTCGGCGGCCGTGGGCTTCACGCGCTCCAGCGCCT
>JAEZEB010000230.1 GCA_023438115.1 Pseudomonadota bacterium
GGGTGGCATCGCCGACGGCCGCGGCCTGTCCGCCGCGCTGGTGCTCGGCGCCGACGGCGCGCTGGTGGGCAGCCGCCTGTGGGCCTCCAACGAGGCGCTGGTGAAGGAGGGACACCACCGCGCCATCCTCGCCACCGGCGGCGACGGCACCTTGCGCACCCGCCTTCCCGACATCGTGCGCGAACTGCCCTGGCCGCCCGGCTTCACCGCCCGCATCCGGCGCAATGCCTTCACGGAGCGCTGGCACGGCCGCGAGCAGGCGCTGGCCGACGCCGTCGCGACCGAGGGCCCGCGCTACCGCGAAGCCTTCGAGGCCGGCGACCCCGAGCAGACGGCCGTCTGGTTCGGCGAGGCCGCGGGGATCATCCACACGATCGAGCCGGCGGGAATCATCGTCGAGCGCATGGCGGCGGAAGCCGCGCACAGGCTGGCGGTCACCGCCAGGGCGGCCGCATGAGCGCGCCGGATCCGTACACCCTCCGGCGCATCGGCGCGGACGACCTGGCGCTGATGGAAGGCTTGCTGTCCTGCTTTGGCGAGGCCTTCGAGGACGCGGAAACCTACGGCGCACGGCGCCCGGGCCCCGATTACCTGCGTGGCCTCCTGCGCAGCGACACCTTCATCGCCCTGGTGGCGCTGGAGGGCGGGCAGGTCGTGGGCGGCCTCGCGGCGTACGAGCTGAAGAAGTTCGAGCAGGAGCGCAGCGAGGTCTACATCTACGACCTCGCCGTGGCGCAGGCGCACCGCCGCCGCGGCCTGGCCATCCGCCTGATCCGCGAACTGGGCCGCATCGCGGCGGAGCGCGGCGCCTGGGTGATGTTCGTGCAGGCCGACCACGGCGACGACCCGGCGGTCGCCCTCTACACGAAGCTGGGCACGCGCGAGGACGTGCTGCACTTCGACATCCCGCCGGGCTGACGCGAGATTCAGGAACGCTTCAGCTTGGGCCCGGGCTCGGACCTAGAATCCGTGCCTCCTGAGATGCCCAGGTGGCGGAATTGGTAGACGCACTAGTTTCAGGTACTAGCGGGTAACTCCGTGGAGGTTCGAGTCCTCTCCTGGGCACCAAAGGCGCGCGGATGCGCCCCGGCTTGACGTAGCACAAGCCCGGCCGTATCCACGGGCTGCGCCGCGCCGCCGGCGCGTGTACCCTTTTCGGGTCGCACGCATGGCCCAACCCGACCACCCCCCATCGCCCGCCCGTCCGCGGCCGCAAGGCACGGACATTCCTCCGCCCGCCTGGCACGCGCTCGAGGCCGAGGCCGCGCTGCAGCGGCTGGACGCCGCGCGCGGCGGCCTGTCCGCGGCCGAGGCGCAGGAGCGGCTCGCCCGCTACGGCCCCAACACGCTGGCGGCCGGCCCGCGACGCAGCGCGGCGATGCGCCTGCTGCTGCAGTTCCACAACGTCCTGCTGTACATCATGATGGCCGCCGCCGCGGTCACGGCGGTGCTCGGCCACTGGGTCGACACGGGCGTGCTGCTGGCGGCCGTGCTGGTCAACGCGTTGATCGGCTACGTGCAGGAAGGGAAGGCCGAATCGGCGATGGAGGCGATCCGCTCGATGCTGGCGCCGCACGCGATCGCGCTGCGCGACGGCGTCCGCCGCGACCTCGATGCGGCAGACCTGGTGCCGGGCGACGTGATCCTGCTCGCTTCGGGCGACCGCGTGCCCGCCGACCTGCGCCTGCTGGAGACGCGCGAACTGCGCGTCGACGAGTCGGCGCTCACGGGCGAATCCGTCCCGGTGGAGAAATCCGCGCCACCCTGCGCCGCCGACGCACCGCTGGCCGAGCGCAGCGGCATGGCCTATTCCGGCACGCTGGTCGTGTACGGCCAGGCGGCCGGCGTCGTCGTCGGCACGGGCCGCGACACCGAACTGGGGCGGATCGAGCGCCTGGTCAGCGGCGTGGCGACCACGGCGACGCCGCTGCTGCGCCAGATCGGCCGCTTCGGCCACGTGCTCGCCGCGGCGATCGTCGTGCTGGCCGCCGGCACCTGGCTGCTGGGCACGCAGGTGTTCGGGCATCCGGCTTCCGAGATGTTCATGATGGTCGTCGCGCTCGCGGCCTCGGCGATCCCCGAGGGCCTGCCCGCCGTCATGACCATCACGCTGGCGCTGGGCGTGCAGCGCATGGCGCGCCGGCATGCCGTGGTGCGGCGCCTGCCGGCGGTGGAAGCCCTGGGCGCCGTCAGCGTGATCTGCACCGACAAGACGGGCACGCTCACGCGCAACGAGATGACGGTGCAGCGCATCGTCTGCGACGGCCGTGGCTTCGACGTCGGCGGCGTGGGCTATGCCCCCGCCGGCGCGGTGCGGGTCGAGGGTCGCGAGGTCGATCTCGCGTGCGAGCCGGCGCTGGCGCTGGCGATCCGCACCGGGGTGCTATGCAACGACTCCTCGCTGCGCCAGGACGGCGACCTCTGGTTCGTCGACGGCGATCCCACGGAAGGCGCGCTGCTGGTGCTGGGGGCCAAGACCGGCCTGCACGCCAACGAGGCCGCCGCGCAGTGGCCGCGGCTGGACGTGATCCCCTTCGAGTCCGAGCATCGCATGATGGCCACCGCGCACCGGGACCCGGAGGGCGCGCCCTGGATCCTGGCCAAGGGTGCGCCCGAGCGGGTGCTCGAACTGTGCGGCCGCGAACTGCGGGGC
>JAEZEB010000255.1 GCA_023438115.1 Pseudomonadota bacterium
CGGTGTTCGGCGGCACGCAGTCGCTGCACACCAACAGCTTCGACGAGGCCATCGCGCTGCCCACCGAGTTCTCCTCGCGCATCGCGCGCAACACGCAGCTGATCCTGCAGGAGGAGACGCACATCACCAGCGTGGTCGACCCCTGGGCCGGCAGCTACATGATGGAGAAGCTCACCCAGGACATGGCCGACGCCGCCTGGAAGATCATCGAGGAAGTCGAGGCCATGGGCGGCATGACGCGCGCCGTGGACTCGGGCTGGGCCAAGCTGAAGATCGAGGCCGCGGCCGCCGAGAAGCAGGCGCGCATCGACTCGGGCCGCGACGTGATCGTGGGCGTCAACAAGTACAAGCCCGCGCAGGAGGATCCGATCGAGATCCTCGAGGTGGACAACGTCAAGGTGCGCGAGCAGCAGATCACTCGCCTGCAGCGCGTGAAGTCCGCCCGCGATGGTGCCAAGGTGCAGGCGGCGCTGGAGGCGCTCACCGCCGCGGCGCAGAGTGGCGAAGGCAACCTGCTGGAGCTGTCCATCGCGGCGATCCGCCTTCGCGCCACGGTGGGCGAGGTGAGCGACGCGCTGGAGAAGGTGTTCGGGCGCCACCGCGCCGATACGCAAAAGGTGACCGGTGTGTATGCAGCCGCCTACGACTCGGCCGAGGGCTGGGACAAGCTGAAGCAGGAGATCGCCGCCTTCGCGGAGGAGCAGGGCCGGCGTCCGCGCGTGATGATCGCCAAGCTGGGCCAGGACGGCCACGACCGCGGCGCCAAGGTGGTGGCCACGGCCTACGCGGACCTCGGCTTCGACGTCGACATGGGACCGCTGTTCCAGACGCCGGAGGAGTGCGCCCGCCAGGCGATCGAGAACGACGTGCACGCGGTGGGCATCAGCACGCTGGCCGCCGGCCACAAGACCCTGGTGCCCGCGATCATCGCGGAACTGGAGAAGCAGGGCGCCGACGACATCATCGTGTTCGTCGGCGGCGTCATCCCGCAGCAGGACTACGAGTTCCTCTACAACGCGGGCGTGAAGGGCATCTACGGCCCGGGCACGCCGATCCCGGCCAGCGCGAAGGACGTGCTGGAGCAGATCCGGCAGGCGATCCGGTAAGCGGGGCGAGAATCCGCGCATGCAGATCGCCTCGTCCCTCCTGGGCGCACCCGGGCCGCAGCAGCGGCGCGCGGTCGCCAAGGCCATCACGCTGCTGGAGTCCACCCGCGCCGACCACCGCGCGCAGGCGGACGCGCTGCTGACGGAACTGCTGCCGCACACCGGCAACTCCTTCCGCCTGGGCATTAGCGGCGTGCCGGGCGTGGGCAAGAGCACCTTCATCGAAGCCCTGGGCCTGGCGTTGATCGGGCAGGGCCATCGCGTCGCGGTGCTCGCGATCGATCCGTCGTCCACCGTCTCGGGCGGCTCCATCCTCGGCGACAAGACACGCATGGAGAAGCTCTCCGTGCATCCGCAGGCCTACATCCGTCCCAGCCCGTCCAGCGGTACGCTGGGCGGCGTCGCCGCCAAGACGCGCGAGGCGATGCTGGTGTGCGAAGCCGCGGGCTACGACATCGTGATCGTGGAGACGGTGGGCGTGGGCCAGAGCGAGACGGCGGTGGCCGGGATGACGGACATGTTCGTGCTGCTGCAATTGCCCAATGCCGGCGACGACCTGCAGGCGATCAAGAAGGGCGTGATGGAACTGGCCGACCTCGTCGCCATCAACAAGGCAGACATCGACCGCGACGCCGCCACCCGCGCGCAGGCCCAGATCACCAGCGCGCTGCGCATCCTGGGCCAGCATGGCCATCCCGACCACGCCCATCACGACGAGACGCTGTGGCATCCGCAGGTGCTGCAACTGAGCGGCCTCACCGGCGACGGCGTGGACAGGTTCTGGGAGACCGTGACGCGCTTCCGCACGTTGCAGGAAAAGAGCGGCCGCCTGGCCGCGCGCCGCCGGCAGCAGGCCCTGGCCTGGATGTGGGAACGCATCGAAAGCGGCCTGCGCCAGGCCTTCCGCCAGCACGCGGGCGTGAAGGAACTGCTGCCGCGCCTCACGCGCGAGGTGGAGGAAGGCCGCATCGCCTCGTCCACCGCGGCGCGCCAGCTGCTGGCCGCCATGCTGGACCCCACGCCATGAACGCGCAGGACCTCGAGCGCATCCGCGCCTCCGAAGGCTGGCGCAGCCATCGCACCGAAGCGTTCGAGACCGAGGACGGTCCCGTGATCGTGAAGGCGCAGCGGCCGGCGCGTCCAGCCATCGCGGCTTTCGCGCTGGAGCTGCTGGCCGGCATCGCGCGCTCGCCCGAGATCAAGCCCGTGCCGGCGCCCGGCGGCCCCGAAGGGCAGGCGATCGAGCTGCGGCGCCTGGTCGGCCTGCGCGAAGCCGGCGTGCGCGTACCGGCGGTCGTGCACGTGGACGCGGAGTTCTTCGTGATGGAGCGCTTCGCCGGCAAGAGCCTGGCCGAGTGCCTGGACGCGCGATCGCAGGACGCGATGGCCTTGTGGGAGCAGGGCCTGCGCTTCCTGCAGGACGTGCACGCGCGCGGCCAGTGCCTGAGCCAGGCCAGCGCCCGCAACCTGATTGTCACGCCCACCGGCCTGGCGGCGATCGATTTCGAGGATGACCCGCTGCAGGTGTTGACGCTGGCCGAAGCGCAGGTGCGCGACTGGCTGCTTTACCTGCAGTCCACCGTCTGGATGCTGCCGCAAGGGCATGCGGAACTGCTGGTGACCTGGGAACAGGTGGCGCCGGCCGGCTCCGACGCCGCGGGCATGCTGGCGTCCGTGCGGCGCATGGGATGGATGCGCCACCTGCCCAGCAAGCGCAAGCCCTGGGGCCGCGACATCGTGAGCGCGCAGGCGGCGGCGGCGCTGCTGCACGCGTGGGCACTGCGCCGGCAGGCGCACTGAACGAGACACCTGGAGAGAACGAATGCAAGACATCCTGGAGCAACTGGAGAAGAAGCGCGCGGCCGCCCGCCTGGGCGGCGGCGAGCGCCGCATCGATGCGCAGCACAAGAAGGGCAAGCTCACCGCGCGCGAGCGGCTGGAGCTGCTGCTGGACGAGGGCACCTTCGAGGAATGGGACATGTTCGTGGAGCACCGCTGCACGGACTTCGGCATGGCCGACAACAAGGTGCCCGGCGACGGCGTGGTCACGGGCTACGGCATGATCAACGGCCGCCTCGTGTTCGTCTTCAGCCAGGACTTCACGGTCTTCGGCGGCGCGCTGTCGGAGGCGCACGCCGAGAAGATCTGCAAGGTGATGGACCAGGCGATGAAGGTCGGCGCCCCGGTCATCGGCCTGAACGATTCCGGCGGCGCGCGCATCCAGGAAGGCGTGGCCTCGCTGGGCGGCTATGCCGAGGTGTTCCAGCGCAACGTGCTGGCCTCCGGCGTGGTGCCGCAGATCAGCATGATCATGGGCCCCTGCGCGGGCGGCGCCGTCTACTCGCCCGCGATGACGGACTTCATCTTCATGGTGAAGGACAGCTCGTACATGTTCGTCACCGGCCCCGAGGTGGTGAAGACCGTGACGCACGAGGAGGTGACCGCCGAGGAGCTGGGCGGGGCGGGCACGCACACCACCAAGAGCGGCGTGGCCGACCTCGCGTTCGAGAACGACGTCGAGGCGCTGATCATGCTGCGGCGCCTGTACAACTACCTGCCGCTGAACAACCGCGAGAAGCCGCCGATCCGCCCGAGCAACGATCCGGCGGATCGCCTGGACTACTCGCTCGACACCCTGGTGCCGGACAACCCGAACAAGCCCTACGACATGAAGGAGCTGATCGCCAAGGTGGTGGACGACGGCGACTTCTTCGAGCTGCAGCCGGAGTACGCGAAGAACATCGTGATCGGCTTCGCGCGCATGGAAGGCCAGACGGTGGGCATCGTCGCCAACAACCCCATGGTACTGGCCGGCTGCCTGGACATCCGCAGCAGCATCAAGGCCGCGCGCTTCGTGCGCTTCTGTGACGCCTTCAACATCCCGGTGGTCACCTTCGTCGACGTGCCCGGCTTCCTGCCCGGCACCGGCCAGGAATGGGCCGGCATCATCCGCCACGGCGCCAAGCTGCTCTATGCGTACGCCGAGTGCACCGTGCCCAAGATCACGGTGATCACGCGCAAGGCCTACGGCGGCGCCTACGACGTGATGAGCTCCAAGCACCTGCGCGGCGACGTCAACTTCGCCTGGCCCAACGCGGAGATCGCGGTGATGGGCGCCAAGGGCGCGGTGGAGATCATCTTCCGCGAGGACAAGGGCGATCCCGCCAAGCTGGCGGCGCGCGAGGCCGAGTACAAGGCGCGCTTCGCCAATCCCTTCGTGGCCGGCGCGCGCGGCTTCATCGACGACGTGATCCTGCCGCACGAGACCCGCAAGCGCATCTGCCGCTCGCTGGTGATGCTGCGCGACAAGAAGGTGGAGAACCCGTGGCGCAAGCACGGGAACATTCCGCTCTGAACCGTGAGAAGGAAGGAACCGCCATGGCACTGACGCTCCACTACCACCCGTATTCCCGCGCGGCCGGCACCCTCTGGGCGCTGGAAGAGGCGGGACAGCCCTATGAACTGAAGGTCGTCGACATCCTCAAGGGCGAGCAGAAGAATCCTTCGCTGCTGGCGATCAACCCGATGGGCAAGCTGCCGACGCTGGTCGACGACGATGTCGTCATCACCGAGGCCGGCGCGATCGCGCTCTACCTCGCGGACCGCTACGCAGCCGGCCGCCTGGCGCCCGCGCCGGACGATCCGCGGCGCGGCACCTACCTGCGCTGGTCCTTCTTCTCGCCCAGCGTGATCGAGCCCGCCGTCATGGCGAAGGGTTCCGGCTGGGAGGTGAAGGAAGTGTCCGCCGGCTGGGGCACCTATCCCGCCATGATCGCCGCGGCGCAGAGCGCCATCGCCAAGGGCCCCTTCGTCCTGGGCGACGAGTTCTCCATGGCCGACGTCGTGCTGGGCGGCACGCTGCGCTTCATGATCGGCTTCAAGCAGATCGAACCGCATCCCGTCTTCGACGCCTACATCCAACGGCTCGAGGCCCGGCCCGCCCTGCAGCGCGCCGAAGCGCGCAACATGGCCATGCGCAAGGAGCTGGGTCTCCAGTAAGAAAAATCATGTTCACCAAGATCCTGATTGCCAACCGCGGAGAGATTGCCTGCCGGGTGATCGCAACCGCCAAGAAGATGGGCATCGCCACTGTCGCCGTGTATTCCGAGGCGGACCGCGATGCCCGCCACGTGGCGCTCGCCGACGAAGCCGTCCCCATCGGCCCCGCGCCCTCGCGCGAGAGCTACCTGGTCGCCGACAAGATCATCGAGGCGGCGAAGAAGACCGGCGCGCAGGCCATCCATCCCGGCTACGGCTTCCTGTCGGAGAACGAGGGCTTCGCCAAGCGGGTGGAGGAAGAGGGCCTGGTCTTCATCGGCCCCAAGCACCATTCGATCGCGGCCATGGGCGACAAGATCGCCTCCAAGAAGCTGGCGAAGGAGGCCAAGGTCAACACGATCCCGGGCTGGAACGACGCGATCGAGTCCGCCGAGCGCGCGGTGCAGATCGCCCGCGACATCGGCTACCCCGTGATGATCAAGGCTTCGGCCGGTGGCGGCGGCAAGGGCCTGCGCGTGGCTTACGACGACAAGGAAGCCCTGGAAGGCTTCACCTCCTGCCGCAACGAGGCGCGCAACAGCTTCGGCGACGACCGCGTCTTCATCGAGAAGTTCGTGGAGGAGCCGCGCCACATCGAGATCCAGGTGCTGGGCGATGCGCACGGCAACGTGATCTACCTGAACGAGCGCGAGTGCTCCATCCAGCGCCGGCACCAGAAGGTGATCGAGGAGGCGCCGTCGCCCTTCATCAGTGAGGCCACCCGCAAGGCGATGGGCGAGCAGGCCGTGGCGCTGGCCAAGGCGGTGAAGTACCAGAGCGCGGGCACGGTGGAGTTCGTGGTCGGCAAGGACCAGTCCTTCTACTTCCTCGAGATGAACACCCGCCTGCAGGTGGAGCACCCGGTGACGGAGTGCATCACCGGCCTGGACCTGGTGGAGCTGATGATCCGCGTCGCGGCCGGCGAGAAGCTGCCGATCGCGCAGGCCCAGGTCAAGCGGGAGGGCTGGGCGATCGAGTGCCGCATCAACGCGGAGGATCCCTTCCGCAACTTCCTGCCCTCGACGGGTCGGCTGGTGCGCTTCCAGCCGCCCAAGGCGGGCATGTGGGCTTCCGACACGGAGCACCTGCTGGGCGTGCGCGTCGACACCGGCGTGGGCGAGGGCGGCGAGATCCCGATGTACTACGACTCGATGATCGCCAAGCTGATCGTGCACGGCACCGACCGCGCCGACGCGATCGCGAAGATGCGCGAGGCGCTCGACGCCTTCGTGATCCGCGGCATCGCGAGCAACATCCCCTTCCAGGCGGCGCTGCTGGCGCATCCGAAGTTCGTGTCCGGTGACTTCAACACGGGCTTCATCGCGGAGCACTACGCGGGCGGCTTCAAGGCGGAGGACGTGGTCCACGACGATCCCGACTTCCTCGTGGCGCTGGCCGCCTATGCCAACCGGCGCGCGCTGCAGCGCTCCGCCGGCATCGGCGGGCAGCTGCGCGGGCACGAGTTCCGCGTCGGCGAGGAGTTCGTGGTGGTGAAGCTGGATGCCGAGGGCCGGCACGAGCGCCAGGCCGCGAAGGTGAGCGACTTCGAGGCGAAGTCGGGTTCCAGCGTGGTGGAGACCAACGGCCGCCGCTACGCGATCTGCAGCAACTGGCACCTGGGCGGCGCCCGCATCCGCGGCACCGTGGACGGCCGCGCCTTCACCGCGCAGGTGGAGCGCGGCGTCGGCAAGAACCCGCTGGCCATCCGCATCGTGCACCACGGCGCGCGCCTGGACGCGATGGTGCTCACGCCGCGCACGGCCGAACTGCACGCGCTGATGCCCTTCAAGGCACCGCCGGACATGAGTCGCTTCCTGCTCTCGCCGATGCCGGGCCTGCTGGTGGATATCGCCGTGCAGCCGGGGCAGAAGGTGCAGGCGGGCGAGCGCATCGCCGTGATCGAGGCGATGAAGATGGAGAACGTGCTGTTCGCCGCGGCGGACGGCGTCGTGGGCAAGGTGCTGGCGGGCAAGGGCGAGTCCCTCGCCGTCGACCAGCCGATCGTGGAGTTCGAATGACGCAGCGCCCCTTCCAGGTCCTGGGCATCCAGCAGATCGCCATCGGCGGCCCCGACAAGCTGCGCCTGCAGAAGCTGTGGGTGGAGCTGTTCGGCCTGCAGGTGACGGGCACCTACAAGAGCGACCGCGAGAACGTCGACGAGGACATCTGCGCGCTGGGCAGCGGCCCGCTGCGGGTGGAGGTCGACCTGATGCAGCCACTGGACCCCGACAAGAAGCCTGCCGTCCACGCGACGCCGCTGAACCACGTGGGCCTGTGGGTCGACGACCTGCCCAAGGCGGTCGAGTGGCTCACGGCCCAGGGCGTGCGCTTCGCCCCCGGCGGCATCCGCCGCGGCGGCGCGGGCTTCGACATCTGCTTCATCCATCCCAAGGGCAACGAGGAATTCCCCATCGGGGGCGAGGGCGTGCTGATCGAGCTGGTGCAGGCGCCGCCCGAGGTGGTCCGCGCCTTCGCGGCGCTGGCGGCGATGCCCGCCTAAAGCCGGACTGTTGTTCCCGCGCCGCGTTGCGCGGGCATCCTGCGGCCCGGTCTCCGGGCCGCGGTCACGAAGGGGCGCCTTTCGAGGGCGGACCCGCTGGCGCGTCCCGGCGGCCGGGGCGAGAATCGCGGCCAGCCCGACCATGGACAAGGCGCCGCCCCAACTCCTCTCCGCTGCCGCCGCGACGGCGCCGGCGGATGCCGTGCTGCGTTGCCAGGCGGCCTTGCTGGCGCGCGAAGGACTGGCTGAAGCGGCGACGGCGCTCGCCGCGGAACTCGCCACGCTCCTGCGTTGCACCCGCGTGAGCGTCGGGCTGCTGGAAGGCGAGCGCCTGCGCGTCGCGGGCAGCTCCCAGGTCGCCGACCTGGATCCGCGCCACGACACCGCCGCGGCCCTCGTCGCCGCGATGCACGAATCCATCGACCAGGGCCTCGCGGTCTGCTGGCCACCGCTGGCCGCGCAGCCGCCGGTCGGCATCGCGCAGCGGCAGCTCGCGGGTGCGGGCCACGCGTGCAGCGTTCCCCTCGTGGCGCAGGGCAGGGCGATCGGCGCGCTGACACTGGAACGGTCCGACCCGCCGGCTTTCACCGCCGCGGAGATCGCCCTGTGCGAGGACGCGGCGAGCTTCGCGGGCCCGGTGCTGCTGTTGAAGCAGGAACGCGAAGCGCCCTGGCATGCGCGTGCGCTGCAGCGCCTGCGCGGACGGCTGGCCACGCGCAGTCGCAAGCGCACCGCTTGGGCCGGTGCGGTGGTGATCCTGGCGCTGCTGCTCGCGGTGCCGCTGCCCTAGCGCGTCAGCGCGCCCGCGCGGCTCGAAGGCGCGGTGCAGCGCGCGGTGGTCGCCGCGGCCGACGGCTTCCTGCAGCAGACCCACGTGCGTCCCGGCGACCGCGTGCGCGCCGGCGAGGTGCTGGCCCAGCTTTCCTCGCAGGACCTGGAGCTCGAACGGCGCCGGCGCGAAAGCGAGCTGCGCCAGCACGAGAACGCCTACCGCGCGGCACTGGCGCGCAACGACCGCGCGCAGATGGTGGTGAGCCAGTCGCGCGCCGCGCAGGCGCAGGCCCTGCTGGCGCTGGCGGAGACGCAGCTCGAACGCAGCCGGCTGGTTGCTCCCTTCGACGGCGTCGTGATCAAGGGCGACCTCACGCAGAACCTCGGCGCGCCGGTGCACAAGGGCGAGGTGCTGATGCTGCTGTCGCCCAGCGACAGCTTCCGGCTGATCGTGGAGGTGGACGAAGGCGACATCGCCGCGGTGCGTCCCGGGCAGGGCGGGCGGCTCGCGCTCGCGGCGCGGCCCGAGGCGGCGCTGCGCTTCACCACGCGCCGCGTGGTGCCGCTCGCCACCGCGGCGGACGGCCGCAACTACTTCGAGGTGGAGGCGGCGCTGGAGGACGCGCCGCCGGACCTGCGGCCGGGCCTGAGCGGCGTGGCGAAGATCGAGGTGGGCCGGCGTTCGCTGGGATGGCTGCTGTTCCACCGCGCGGCGGACTGGCTGCGGATCGCACTCTGGACCGTGCTGCCGTGACGCCGCCGCTGGTCAGCGCGTCCTGGTACCGCGTGGCCACGCTCAAGCCGGCGCTCGTGCCCGGGCTGCGCATCGTGCGCCAGCGCGTGCGCGACCAGCTGTGGCACGTGCTGGTGGAGCCCGGCTCCGGCCGCCAGCTGCGACTGAATCCCGCCGCCTATGCCTTCGCCGGCCGCTGCGACGGGCGCGCGAGCGTCGAGGAACTCTGGCAGCTGCTGCTGCGCGAACAGGGCGAGGACGCCCCGGCGCAGGACGACGTGCTGCGCCTGCTCGCGCAGATGTTCCGCGCCGGCATGCTGCAGTTCGATGCGGCGCCGCACCTGTCGCTGCTGTTCGCGCGGCGCGAGGAGGACGAGGGACGCAAGCGCCGCGCCTTCATCAATCCGCTGATGCTGCGCATGCGGCTGTTCGATCCCACGCGCATGCTGGACCGGCTCGCGCCGCTGGGGCGTGCGCTGGCCGGCTGGCCGGCCTTCGCGTCGTGGCTGGCGCTGGTGCTCCTCGGCGCACTGGCCGCGGCCATCGCGCTGCCGCAGTTGCGCGCCGACGCGCTGCGGGTGCTGGCCACGCCTTCCAGCTACGCGGTCGCGTGGTTCGCCTATCCGCTCGTGAAGTCGCTGCACGAACTCGCCCATGCGCTGGCCGTGCGGCGCTTCGGCGGCAGCGTGCACGAGGTGGGCATCTCGCTGCTGATGCTGACCCCCGCGCCGTATGTCGACGCGAGCGCCGCGAGCGCGTTTCCGCTCGCGCGCCAGCGCGCGCTGGTGAGCGCAGCGGGGATCATGGTCGAACTCGCGCTCGCCGCCCTGGCGCTCGGTGCCTGGAGCGTGCTCGCGCCCGGCTTCGCGCGCGATGCGGCCATGGTGGTGGTGCTGATCTGCTCGGTGTCCACCATCGTCTTCAACGCCAATCCGCTGGTGCGACTGGACGGCTACCACCTGCTGTGCGATGCCTTGCAGCTGCCCAACCTGGCCACGCGCAGCCAGGCTTGGTGGGCCTCAGCCTGGCGCCGCCTGGTGGGCATGGAGCAGGCGCTGCCGCCCGGCGCGCTGGCCCGCGGCGAAACGAAGTGGCTGGTGGCCTATGCGCCGATGTCGTGGGCCTACCGCGTCGCCCTGCTGTTCGCGCTGGTGTTCTGGGTGGGCCACCATTCCTGGCTGCTGGGCGCGGTGGCCGCGGCGGCGCTGCTCGCCTGGGGCGTCACCGTCGGCGTGCGGGCGCTGCTGCGGTCGGCGGCCG
Source organism: Pseudomonadota bacterium (assembly GCA_023438115.1). Lineage (GTDB taxonomy): Bacteria > Pseudomonadota > Gammaproteobacteria > Burkholderiales > Burkholderiaceae_C > Ramlibacter. The sequence continues at coordinate 10,409 of JAEZEB010000255.1, forward strand.
GCGCGCCGGACCTCGCATCGCGGCGGCGAACTTTGGTGACGGCCGCAGGCATCGGGGGCCTGCTGCTGCTGGCGCTCTTCGTTGTTCCCGCTCCCAGCAGCGTCATCGCGCGTGGCGTGGTGTGGCCGCCCGAACACGCGCAGCTGCGCCCGGAGACCGGCGGCTTCATCGCGGAGCAGGTGGTGCGCGACGGCGAGGCCGTGGCGAGCGGCGACGTCGTGCTGCAGCTCGCCGATCCGGAACTGCTGGCGGAGCACGAGCGGTCCGCCAGCGAGCGCTCGGGCCTGCTGGCGCAGCAGTACCAGGCGCTGCTGCACGATCCGGCGCGGGCCGGCGACCTCAACGAGCAGCTGGAACGCAATGCCGCGGAGCTGCGCCACGCCGAGGCGCAGGTGGCGGCGCTGCAGGTGCGGGCGCAGGTGCCGGGGCGCGCCGTGTGGCCGCGCGAAGGCGACATGGCCGGCGCCTACGCAAAGCGCGGGACGATGGTGGGCTACGTGCTCGGACCGCATCCCGTGCAGGTGCGTGCGGTGTTGCGCGACGAGGACCTGCTGCGCCTGCGCGGCCGCGTGCGCTCGGCGGAGGTCCGTCTCGCGTCCGCGCCCGGCATCACGCACTCCGCGACGCTGGGGCAGGAAACACCGGCCGCCACGCGCGAGTTGCCCAGCGCCGCGCTCGCCGATCGCCATGGTGGCCCGATCGCCGTGGACCCGGCCGACGAGCACGGTTTGCGCACGCAGTTGCCCGTGTTCCTGCTCGATGTCGTCGTGCCGGATCTGCAGGCGGCGCAGGTCGGCGGCCGCGCCTGGGTGAAGCTGGTGCTGCCGCCCGAGCCGCTCGGCTGGCAGGCGGTGCGCACCCTGCGGCAGTGGCTGCTGCGGGACTTCAGTCCCACGGGGCAGGCGTGAGCGGCGGGCCGCAGGGCTGGCCCGTTCCGGGGCCGGTCTGGGGCGAATATCCGGAGAGGGCACGGCGCCCGCGCGATCGTGTGTCGCGCCGCGGCCGCCTGGGGCGCGCCGCTTTCGAGCGCTTCGCGGATGCGGCGGCTGCCGCGATTCCGATCGCAGGATCCGAACTGGCTACGCGCCTTGCCGCGCTGCGCGAGCGCAAGCCGGACGACGGCGCCTGGCTGCTCGAAGCGGTGGTCGTCGCGGCGTCCGCCTTCGCGCTTGCCACCGGCCGCGTGCCGCATCGCCAGCAGCTTCTCGCCGCGCGCGTGCTGCTGGACGAGCGCCTCGCCGAGATGGCGACGGGCGAAGGAAAGACAGCTGCCATCGCGATCGCCGCGGCGGTCGCTGCTCTGGCCCGCACTCCGGTCCACGTCGTCACGGCCAACGACTATCTCGCGCAACGCGATGCCGACGCGCTGCGTCCGTTCTACGCGAGCCTCGGCCTGCGCGTCGACTGCGTGACGCAGCCCCTGCAGGCGGCGCAGCGCCGCCAAGCGTACGCGGCGGATGTCACGTACTGCACCGCCAAGGAACTGGCCTTTGACTACCTGCGTGACGCGGTGGCGCGACCGGCCGACCTGTCGCCGCTGGAGCAGAGGGCGCGGCGCATGGGCGGCACGCAGGAAACGCACACGCCTGTCATGCGCGGCCTGTGCATGGCGATCCTCGATGAAGCAGACACCGTGCTGGTCGACGAGGCGCGCGTGCCCCTGGTGTTGTCACAGCTCGAAGGCTCCCTGGCTGAGGCCGATTTCTACCGCCAGGCGCTGGCCGTTGCACAGGGCCTCGTTGCGGGCGAGGACTTCCAGCCGCGCGGCGAGGGCCGCCAGTTCGCGCTGACGCCGCGCGGCCGCCAGCGCCTGGCCGCCTGGCCCGCCGCGGACCATCCGCTGCTCGGTCACCGCGCCCACCGCGAAGCCGCCGTGGAAACAGCCCTGGTGGCGCTGCACGTGCTGCAACGCGATCACGACTACGTGGTGCGCGAGGGCGAGGTGATGCTGGTCGACGAGACCACGGGGCGTGCCGCCCCGGGCCGCGCCTGGTCGGCCGGGCTGCACCAGCTGGTGGAGTGGAAGGAGGGCGTTCCTGCGTCCCGGCGCCACTCCACCATGACGCAGCTCACGTTCCAGCGCTTCTTTCCGCGCTACCTGCGGCTGGCGGGCGCGAGCGGCACCCTGGCCGAGGCCCGCGCCGAACTGCGCCAGGTGTATGGCCTCGCGGTGGTGGTCGTTCCGCGGCGCGTGCCCTGGGGCGTGGAGCGACTTCCGACGCGCCTGTTCGAGACGAGCGAGGTCCTCTGGCCCGCGGTCGCCGTCGAGGCGACACGGTTCGCAGCGGAGGGCCGCGCAGTGCTCGTAGGCACCGAGACGGTCGCCCAGTCCGAAGCCTTGTCGCGCGTGCTGGCGCAGCGCGGCGTGCCGCACCAGGTGCTGAACGCCCGCCAGGACGGCGAGGAGAGCCGTCTCATCGCCGCGGCCGGGGAGCCGGGGCGGATCACCGTCGCCACCAGCATGGCCGGCCGCGGCACGGACATCCCCTGCGACCCCTCGGTGCTCGCGCGCGGCGGCCTGTACGTGATCCTCTGCCAGGTGAACGCATCGGCGCGCATCGACCGCCAATTCCTGGGTCGGGCGGGCCGGCAAGGCCAGCCCGGAAGCGTGCAGCGCCTGCTGGCCGCCGACTTCCCGGTGCTGCGGCGGTGGTGGCCGGCCTGGTTCCTGCGCGCCCTGGCCCGGCCCGGATGCCCGTCTGTCGTGGTGGATGCAGCAGTTTCCCTAGCCCAACGCAGCGAATCCTTTACGCACCGCCATGCCCGTGTGAAACTCAGCCGTATCGCGGATTCCCTCGAACGCGAGTTGACGTTCAGCCGGCAGGTGCTGCAATGAAGAAATGGGCTCGTTGGGTGGTCTTCGCGGCCGGGTCGCTCCCTGCCGCGGTCCTTGCGCAGGCGCTCGGCTGCCTGATCGAGCCCTGGCGCGTTTCCGACGTCGGCTCGCCCGTCATCGGGGTGGTGGAGTCCACGCCGGCCGAACGCGGCCAGCGCGTGCAGGCCGGCCAGGTGCTCGCCACGCTGCGCGCGGACGTCGAACGCCAGACCCTCTCCGTCGCCCAGACCAAGGCCGAAGCCATGGGCGAACTGCGCGCCGCCGAAGCCAACGCCGAACTCGCCCGGCAGAAGTTCGCCCGCGCGAAGGACCTCGCCAGCCAGAACTTCATCTCCAGCCAGGCGCTGGAGCAGGCGCGCGCCGAAGCAGCGGTCGCGGAGAACCGACTCGCGCAAGCGCGCGAGCAGCGTGACGTCTACGCGCGCGAGCACGCGCTGGCGCAGGCGCAGCTGGGACTGCGGACCATCCGCAGCCCGATCACCGGCGTCATCGTCGAGCGCTATCTCTCCGTGGGCGAGCGCGTCGAGGAAAAGCCCGTCTACCGCGTGGCGATGGTGCATCCGCTGCGCGTGGAGGTGGTGCTGCCGGCCCATGCCTACGGCGCGGTGCGCGAGGGCATGAAGGCGACGGTGGCACCGGACTTTCCCGGCGCGAATCCGCGCGAGGCCAGGATCACGCTGGTCGACCGCGTGATCGACGGCGCGAGCAACACCTTCCGCGTCCGCCTGGAACTCCCGAACGCCGACCACGCGCTGCCCGCGGGCCTGCGCTGCACGGCGGACTTCGGTGGCGCGATCGCTCCGGCGCAGCCCGCGCGCCCGCCCGCGCCGCGCATCGCGCCGGCGGGTTTGAGCGATGGCAACCCGCCGCGCCTGCAACTCGAGCCGGTGCGGGTGGAAGCACCGGGTCCCCGGTCCTGAGGCGGAGGCGGGCGTGATCGACTGGTTGCGCAGCTTCCGTTCCGCTTCCCGTGCGCGCCATGCGCCGGTCGCCGAAGGCATGGAGCCGCGGCTGCTCTTTTCCGCCGACCTCGCCGGCGGCCTGCTGCTCGGCGCCGACGCCGCGGCCGGTGCCGAGCACCGCACCCTCACGGCGGCGGGGGAATACGCGAGTTCCGTAACGACGACGGCCGCGACGACCTACGCCGCACTGCCCATGAGCTTCGAGGCGAACGCGGGGCAGGCGGGCGAGGGCATCGACTTCATTGCCCACGGCGGCGGCTACGGCATCGCGCTGGATGACGGCCATGCCTGGCTGGCGCTGGCCACCGAAAGCGGCGCGCGCACCGTGCAACTGCAACTGGTGGGCGCGCGCGAGGGCGTGCAGGCCGGAGGCGAAGGCCTGCTCGCGACGCGCAGCAACTACCTGGTGGGTGGCGAGGCCTCGCGCTGGGCGACCAACCTCGCGAACTACCAGGCGGTCGCCTACCGCGGCGTATACGACGGCATCGACGTGCGCTACTACGGCAACCAGCGGCAGCTGGAGTACGACTTCATCGTCGCCGCCGGCGCGGACGCGGGGCAGATCCGCTTGCGCTTCGACGGCGCGCAGGCGAGCCTGGATGCGAACGGCGACCTCCTGCTGCGCGTGGAGGGCACGGACAGCGAGCTGCGCTTCAAGGCGCCCGTGAGCTACCAGCGCGGCGACGACGGCGCGCTGCAGGCAGTGGCCAGCGCGTACGCGATCCACGCGGACGGCAGCATAGGCTTCGTCCTGGGCGCCTACGACCGCGGCCGCGAACTCGTGATCGACCCGGTGCTGGACTACGCCACCTACTTCGGCGGCGCGGCCAGCGAAATCGCCACCGACGTGGCCGTGGGCGCCGACGGCTTCGTCTACATCACCGGACGCACGACCAGCGCCAGCTTCCCCGGCTTGGCCAACGAGCTTCCCGGCCAGGGCACGCGTGGCAACGGCGACATCTTCGTGGCCAAGCTCACGGCCGACCTGTCGCAGGTGGTCTGGTCCACGCGCATCGGGGGCAGCGCCGACGAACAGGCGAATGCGATCGCGGTCGATGCCAACGGCAACGTCGCCGTGACCGGCTGGACGAAATCGACCAACTTCCCGACGCTCAACGCAGCGGACAGCACGATGGGCACGGGCCTCCTCGTTCCCGTGCAGGACGCGGTGATCTTCAAGCTGGATGCCGACGGCGGCCTCGTCTTCAGCACCTATTTCGGCGGCAACGAGGACACCGACTCGGGCAATGCCGTGGCTTTCGATGCCGCCGGCAACGTGTACGCCGCGGGCCAGGCGTCGTCGGGTGGGCTGGTTCTGCCGATCCTCTCGCCGCTGCTCGGAAGCTCGGACAACGCCTTCATCAACAAGTATTCGCCCACCGGCACGCTGCTGTACGACCAGTTGCTGGGCGGCACGGGCGTGGACTATGCGACCGGCCTCGCAGTCGACGCCGCTGGGAACGCCTACGTGGTGGGCAGCACGCGATCCGGCAGCCTGGCGCTGAACTCGGACACGATCACCATGAACGGCGACGATGCCGGCCTGTCGGGCGCCGCCGACGGATTCCTCGTGCGCCTGGACGGCGCAGGCGATTCCGTCTATGCCACCTTCGTGGGCGGCGGCGACAACGATGCGGCCACGGGCGTGGCGATCGCGGCGGACGGCCAGGTCTACGTGGTGGGCGAGACGCGGTTCCGCAACAGCGGCAACCTCACCACGACCACCGGTGCCTACCAGACGACGTCGAATGCCGACACCAACGACACCATCGGCTTCCTGCGGCTGTTCGACACGAACCAGGACGGAGCGGGCTCGCTGCTGTATTCCACCTTGCTGGGGCATGAGGACGGCGACCGGCCGAGCGACGTGGCCGTGATGGACGGGCGGGCGGTGATCGTCGGCCGTTCCAACTCGGACAGCTTCCCCACGACGACGGGCGCGGACAACGAGAACAACGCGCTGTTCGTGGTGGTGATCGATCCGGCGGGGCAGGGCAGCCTGGACCTCGTCCACGGCACCTTCCACGGCAAGGAGATGACGGCCGGCGGCGTGGCGGTGCACGGGCGCGAGGTGTACGTGTCCGGGGGCACGGCGGAAGCCGGCCACGCCATGCCGGGCGCGCACCAGGGCACGCCGTCCAACACCGACGCGCTGGTGGCCGCCTTCAACATGAACACAGCCCCCGTGCTGGTGGGGGTGAACGCGCCGGGCGCGGTGGAGGAGGACAGCGGGCGCACGTCGATCACCGTGGCCGGCCTGCTTGACGCCACCGATGCGGATGGCGACGTCGCGGGCATCGCGATCACGGGCCTGGATGCCACGCGCGGCACCTGGCAGTACACGCTGGACGGCAGCACCTGGATCGACATCGGCGCTGTCTCGGCCGGGGCCGCACTGCTGCTGCCGGCCGACGGCATCGCCCGGATCGGCTTCACGCCCAATGCGGACTACAGCGGCACGATCGCGCAGGCGCTGAGCTTTCGCGCCTGGGACCGGTCGGCGGGAACGGCCGGGACGCGTGTGGACACCACGCGCAACGGCGGGAGCACGGCGTTCAGTGCGGACACGGGTTCGTTCGACATGGTGGTGACGCCGGTGAACGATGCGCCGGTCGCCGTGCTGGATCGCTTCACCATCCTGGAAGACGAGAAGCTCGTCATCGCGCCTGGGGATCTGTACGGAAACGATGTCGATGCCGAAGGCGCGCAACTGTCCATCGTCAGCGTGGGCGGCGCGAGCGGCGGCACCGTGCGCCTCAACGGCAACGGCATCAACGGCACCATCCACTTCGATCCGGATCCCGACTTCCACGGAACGGCCAGCTTCACGTATGTCGTCAGCGACGGGGTGAACGAGGCGACCGGGACGGTGATCATCCGCATCCTTCCGGTCAACGAGGCGCCGACCACGAGTCCGGTCGTGCTTCCCGACGTGGAGGAAGACGGCAGCCTGGTCATCACGCCTGGCGAGTTGCTGCAGAACGCAGCCGACGCGGAGGGCGATGCGCTGGCCATCACCAGCCTGAGCGCGAGCAACGGTACCGTGACCCTGAATGGCGACGGCACCTGGACTTTCCGTCCGGCTGCCGACTACCACGGCAGCGTGACTTTCACGTACGGGATCACCGACGGCACCGCGACGGTGAGCGGCTCCGCGTCGCTGACGGTGACGCCGGTGAACGACGCGCCCACCACGAGTCCCGTGACACTGGCGGACGTGGCGGAGGACGCCAGCCTCGTCATCGCGCCGGCCGACCTGCTGCGGAACGCCGGTGACGTGGATGGCGACGCGCTGGCAGTCACCGGCTTGAGCGCCAGCAACGGCAACGTGACCGCCAACGGCGACGGCACCTGGACCTTCCGTCCGGCCGCGGACTTCCACGGCGCGGTCACGTTCACGTACACGATCTCCGATGGAACGGCCGACGTGGCGGGCTCGGCCTCGCTGGTGGTGACTCCGGTGAACGATGCACCGACCAGCACGCCGGTCATGCTGGCGGACCTGGAGGAGGACGGCGCGCTGGTGATCACCCCCGCCGACCTGTTGCGGAACGCGGCGGACGTCGACGGCGATGCGTTGGCGGTCACGGGCCTGACGGCCAGCAACGGCACCGTCACCGCCAACGGCGATGGCACCTGGACTTTCCGCCCGGACGCGAACTTCCACGGCAACGTCACGTTCACCTACGGCATCAGCGACGGCAGGGCCACGACGGCGGCCACCGCGGACCTGACCGTCACGCCGCTCGACGACGCCCCGGTCGGCAACGCCGACCAGCTCGCCACGGATGCAGGCCGGCCGCTCACCATCGCCCCCGGCGCACTGGTCGCCAACGACACCGACGTGGAAGGCAGTCCGCTCTTCGTGTCCGCCGTGACGGCCGGCACGGGCGGAACCGTGACGCTCAACGCGGACGGCAGCATCACCTTCCGCCCGGATGCGGGCTTCGCGGGCACCGCCGGCTTCACGTATACCGTGAGCGACGGGTCTCTCGCCACCGTGGTGCCCGTGGCGATCGACGTGGCCGCACTGCCGGAAGCGCCTTCGCCCCCTGGCGGCACGGAGCCGACCCCGCCCGCACCACCTCCGACACAAGAGCCGGAAGTGCCGGTCCCCGCGCCGCCTCCAGCCGCGGAAAGCCCGGCGCCCGCTCCCGTGGAAAGCGGTGCCGCATCCGCGATTCCGCCGGTGACTGCCGCACCGGCCGCACCGGCCGCGCAACCGGAAGGCGAGAGCGCGACGGCGCAACGCGCGCCGCGGCCGACGCCGTCGTTGCAGGAAGCGCTGGGCCCGGCGCCTGAATCGCCGATCGCCACCCTCAACGCGAGCGCGATGTCCTTTGGCGCGCCGGCCGCGCGGCTGGCCTTGCAGGCCGAGGGCGGCCGGGTGGTGGACAGCGTGGTCTTCGACCGCGCGGGCCTGCAGCTGATCGCGGCGCAGGGCACCGATTTCGCGCTGGCGCAGTTCGGCATCGAGAGCCGCTCGGGAGCCTCGCACCTCGCGGAGTTCCAGCGTTCGATCCGCTCACCCGCGTTCGAGCAGGAGTTGGACCGCCTGCGCGAAGCGGTGCGCGAGGAGCTCGATTTCGACAAGTCGGTGACGATCTCCGTCGTCAGCGTCTCTCTGGGCCTGTCCTTCGTCTACGTGCTGTGGCTGATCCGCGGCGGCGTGCTGCTCGGAAGCTATCTCTCGGCGCTGCCCGCCTGGCGCATGCTCGACCCGCTGCCCGTGCTGGCGCGTTCGGACGAGGAAGGCGAAGAGGACGACGAACCCCTGGACGCGGACGGCCCCGGCAGCCGCCACACGCTGCGGGGCTTCGGATGAGGTTCCTCGGCACGCGCACCTACATCGCGCTGGGCCTCGTTTCCCTGGTGAGCACGGTGCTGCTGGCCGCTTCCTTCTTCGGCCTGGTGCCGGACCGCGAGGCCGCGGTGCGTGATGGCCGTGTCGCGCTCGCCGAGGCGCTGGCCGCCTCCAGCACGGCGATCCTGGGCAGCTCCGACCCGCGGCCGCTGGAGGAAGTGCTGCGCTTCGTGCAGAAGCGCAACCCTGACCTGCGCTCCGTCGGGCTGCGCACCCGCGATGGCCGCCTGGTCGTCGCGACCGGCGACCACGCCCGCGAGTGGGTGCCGATCGCCAGCGGCGGCGCGCGCGATGCGCAGATCCAGGTGAACCTGCAGGCCGGCGGCCAGCCTTGGGGGCAACTGGAGCTGCGCTTCGAGCCGCTGGTGCCGCACGGCCTCCTGGGCCTGTTGCAGACACCGCTGGTGCCGCTGCTGGCCTTCTGCTCCGCGCTGTGCTTCCTCGGCTTCCACGTCTACCTCACGCGCGTGCTGCGGCACCTCGATCCGAGCAAGGCGATCCCGGGGCGCGTGCGTTCGGCCCTCGATGCCCTGGCGGAAGGCCTGGTGGTGATCGACCGCAACCGCACCGTGGTGCTGGCGAACGAGGCCATCGTGCGCCTGCTGGGGCGCAGCAACGAGGCGCTCACGGGCACGCCCGTGGCGGCGCTGCCCTGGCTGGATGCGAACGGCGCGCCGCTCGCGCAGGAGGCGCAGCCGTGGTCCGCGGCGCTCGCCGAGGGCCGGGTGCAGCGCAACCTGCACCTGAAGCTGCAGGACACCGAGGGGCGCCTGCGCACCTTCAGCGTGGGCTGTTCGCCCGTGATCGCCGGCGGCGGCAAGCCCTCGGGCGCGCTGATCAGCCTCGAGGACATCACGCTGCTGGAGGAAAGCCGCGTCGAGCTGGCCGAAGCGAAGGACGAGGCCGAGGCCGCGAACCGTGCCAAGAGCGAATTCCTCGCCAACATGAGCCACGAGATCCGCACCCCGATGAACGCCATCCTGGGCTTCACGGAGCTGCTGCGGCGGGGCTTCGGCAAGAGCGAGCGCGAGTCCTCGCGCTACCTGGACACCATCCACCAGAGCGGGCGGCACCTGCTGGGCCTGATCAACGACATCCTCGACCTCTCGAAGGTGGAGGCGGGGCAGCTCACGCTGGAGACGGTGTCCTGCGCGCCGCACGAGGTGGTGCAGGGCGCGCTGGCGGAACTCGGGCTCAAGGCGCGGGAGAAGGGCATCGCACTGTCGCTGCGCCTGCTGGGGTCCGTGCCCGAGCGCGTGCACTCGGACCCCGCGCGCATCCGGCAGGTGGTGCTGAACCTCCTGAGCAACGCCGTGAAGTTCACGCAGCAGGGCGGCGTGGAAGTGGTGCTGGCCTGCAGCGACGGCGTCTACACCGTGGAAGTGAGCGACACCGGGATCGGCATGGAACCCGCGCGCGTGGAGGCGATGTTCGATCCCTTCACGCAGGCGGACGCCTCCATCACGCGGCGCTTCGGCGGCACTGGCCTGGGGCTGGCCATCAGCCGCCGGCTGGCCCGCGCGCTCGGCGGCGACCTCACGGCGACCAGCCAGCCCGGCGTGGGCACGACCATGATCTTCAGCTTCGCCACCGGCGCGTTGGAAGACGTGCCCTTGCTGGATGCGGCCGCGCTCGCGCGGGCCGCGGAGGCGCCGGCGCCGTCGGGGCGCACACGCTGGAAGATCCCGTCGGCGCGGGTGCTGGTGGTGGACGACGGCGCGGAGAACCGCGAACTGATCTCGCTGGTGCTGACGGAGCATGGCCTGTGGATCGACGAGGCGGAGGATGGCCAGGTCGCCCTCGACAAGCTGGCGGCGCAGAGCTACGACCTCGTCCTCATGGACATGCAGATGCCGGTGGTCGACGGCTACACCGCCACGCGCGAGCTGCGCCGCCGCGGCCTGCAGCTTCCCGTGGTGGCGCTCACCGCGCACGCCATGAAGGGCTTCGAGGCGGAGGTGCTGGCGGCCGGATGCACCGCCTGCCTCACGAAGCCCGTCGACATCGACGCCTTGCTGCGCGAGGTGGCGCAGCTGCTGGGGGGCGAGGCCGTCGAGGCGCCGGCCGCGCACATCGCTTCGTTGTTCGTGGAGGAAGCGCAGGCATCGGGCGCGGAAGGTCCGATCCGCTCGCGCTTCGCCGGCAACCAGAAGCTGGTGCCCATCGTGCGCAAGTTCGCCGCGCGCCTGGAGCAGCAGCTGGCCGTGGCCCGCGAGGCGATGGAGGCGGGCGACCTGTCCGAGGTCGAGCGGCTGGCACACTGGCTGGCCGGCGCCGCCGGCACGGTCGGCTACGACGCCTTCACCGAGCCGGCGCTGGAGGTGGAGGCTGCCGCCAAGGCCGGCGACGCAGCGCTCGCCCAGGCGGTCCTGCAACGCCTGGTGCGCATGGGACGGCAGCTGGAAGTGCCGGCAGTGGCAATCAACGCAACCATGGGCACAATCCAGCCATGACCGCCAGGGATTCAGGTTCGGGAGGCATGTCGACGCGCGGAGGCGAGCGCGACAGCCTGACGAGCACGCCAACGGTGTTCGCACCGGGCGAGGACAAGCTGAGCGAACAGGAACTGCGCGCGCTGTCCCCGCAGGAAGCCGTCTGGAGCCACCGCTCCGTGCCCGCGCTCTCGCAGGCGTTGATCATGATGGTCGACGACGAGATGCTGAACATCGAGATGACGCAGGCCTTCCTGATGGAGGCCGGCTACCGGCAGTTCGTCCACACCGACCAGCCCGAACAGGCCATTCCCATGATGCGCCGCGAGGTACCCGGCGTCCTGCTGCTGGACCTGAGCATGCCGCGCGTGGGCGGGCTGGAGATCCTGGCCGCGATGCGCGACGACCCCGTGCTGCGGCACGTGCCGGTGATCGTCCTCACGATCAGCACCGATCCGCAGGTGAAGCTCAAGGCGCTGGCGCTGGGCGCGATGGACTTCCTGTCCAAGCCCGTGGACCCGAGCGAGCTGGGCCTGCGCATCCGCAACACGCTTGCGGCCAGCGCGTACCGGGACTACCTGAGCCACCACGACACGCTGACCGGCCTGCCGAACAAGCAGCGCTATCGCAAGGAAGCCGCGGACGTGCTCGTCGAGGCCACGGCCAACGGCCACTCGGGGGCGCTGCTGCACATCGGCGTCGACGCGCTCGGACGCATCAACGACGCCCTGGGCCGCGCGGCGGGCGACCACCTGCTGCAGCGCATCGCCAAGCGGCTCGCGAGCTGCGTGCAGACCGAGGCCGGTGGCGAGCTGTCCTCGGAGCAGCACCAGCCGACGCTGTACCGTTTCGATGGCGACGAGTTCGCCGTGATCGTTCCCTACATGGAAGGCGTGCACAGCGCCGCCGCCTTCATCAACAAGCTGCTCGAGGACGCGACCGTGAGCTACCGGCGCCACGACGCGCCGGAGCTGTTCGTCACCTGCAGCATCGGCGTGTCGGTGTTCCCGGGCGACGGGCTCGACCCGGATGTCCTGATGCGCAACGCCGGCCTGGCGCTGCGACATGCCAAGCAGGCCGGCCCGCACCGCTACGAGTTCTTCTCGCCGCAGTTCAACGAGCTGGCCAAGAGCCGGCTGGATCTCAGCGCCGAGCTGCGCCACGCGATCGGCCGCGACGAGATCGAGCTGCTCTACGAGCCGGTCGTGGAGCTCGCGACCGGCCGGCTGGTGGGCGCCGGCACCATCGTGCGGTGGAACCATGCCTCCGGCCGCGTGATCGAGGGCGACGAGCTGATGGAGCTGGCGGGCAGTTCCGAGATGGACGTGGCGCTCACCGAGTGGGTATTCGAGCAGATGCGCAGGCACGTGAAGAACTGGCGCGCCGCCGGGCTGCAGCCCGTGCCCGCGGGGGTGAAGGCGTCGCTGGCCCACATGCGGCCACGCGACCTGGCGCACCTGGCCGACGCCGCCATCGCCGGCGGGATCGAGCCGCGCCTGCTGTCGCTGGAACTGCAGCAGGTGGCGAGCCTGCAGTTGCTGCCGGCGAAGGACACGGCGCCCTTGCTGGCGCTGCGCAAGAAGGGCGTGCAGCTGTCGATCGACCGCTTCGGCTCCACGGCATCGGTGGCGCACCTGCGCCGCCTGCCTTGCGACGAGATCAAGGTGGACGCCTCCTTCATGCAGGAGCTGGAGCAGGACGGCACCCTGCAGGCCATGCTGCTGGGCGTGGGCGACCTGGGCCGGCGGCTGCGCCTGACCTGCGTGGCCTGCGGCGTGGACACCGCGCCCAAGCTGGACTTCCTGCGCAAGCACGGCTGGGACCAGGCGCAGGGCCGCATCTTCTCGGAACCCCTGTCGGGACTGGCTTTCGCGGCCCGGTGGCTCACGCGCAGCGGCAAGCCGCAGCGGGTGCCCATGCCGGGCGAGTAGGAGCCTGCCGCACCGGCTCCTAGTGGAATCCACGGAGTAGGCAGGCCCCGCGGCACGGGCGTAGACTGGCCGCGGGCCCATCCGGGCCGTCCGTTCAGGAGGCCCCTTGCAGCCGACGAACATCGCCGACCCGGCGTACTTCCACAAGGTGGTGGATTGCCAGTGGGCGTGCCCCGCGCACACCCCGGTGCCCGAGTACATCCGCCTCATCGCCCAGGGCCGCTACGGCGACGCCTACATGGTCAACTGGGTGTCGAACGTCTTCCCCGGCATCCTGGGACGCACCTGCGACCGGCCCTGCGAGCCCGCGTGCCGCCGCGGACGCGTCGAGCAGAGCAACACCGGGCAGCCGGAACCCGTGGCCATCTGCCGCCTCAAGCGCGTGGCCGCCGACATGAAGGAGGACGTGCGCGCCCGCATGCCGCAGCCGGTGCCCCGCAACGGCCGGCGCGTCGCCTGCGTGGGCGCGGGGCCGGCCTCGCTGACGGTGGCGCGCGACCTCGCGCCGCTGGGCTACGAGGTGACCGTGTTCGACGGCGAGCAGCGCCCCGGCGGCTTCATGTGGACGCAGATCCCGCGCTTCCGCCTGCCCGAGTCGGTGATCGAGGAGGAGACGGGCTACGTGTTCGACCTCGGCGCGCGCTTCGTGGCGGGGCAGCGCATCGAATCCATGCAGTGGCTGCTGCGGCAGGGCTTCGACGCCATCTTCGTCGGCTGCGGCGCGCCGCGCGGGCGTGACCTCGACCTGCCGGGCCGGCAGGAGGCGGCGGCGAACATCCATGTCGGCATCGACTGGCTGGCTTCGGTGTCCTTCGGGCACGTGACGAGCACAGGCCGGCGCGTGATCGTGCTGGGCGGCGGCAACACCGCCATGGACTGCTGCCGTTCCGCGCGCCGCCTGGGCGGCGAAGACGTGAAGGTAATCGTGCGCAGCGGCTTCGAGGAGATGAAGGCCTCGCCCTGGGAGAAGGAGGATGCGATGCACGAAGGCATCCCCATCCTCAACTACCACGTGCCGAAGTCCTTCGTGCACGAGGGCGGGCGGCTCACGGGCATGACCTTCGAGGTGGTGCGCGCCGAGTACGACGCGCAGGGGCGCCGCACGCTCGTTCCCACGGGTGAGCCGGATCCCTTCTTCCCCTGCGACGAGGTGCTGATCGCGGTGGGGCAGGAGAACGCCTTTCCCTGGATCGAGCGCGACTGCGGCATCGCCTTCGACCGCTGGGGCCTGCCGCAGCTGGATGCCGCGACCTTCCAGTCCACCGTGCCGCATGTCTTCTTCGGCGGCGATGCGGCCTTCGGGCCGAAGAACATCATCACGGCGGTGGCGCATGGGCACGAGGCGGCGGTGTCCATCGCGCGCCTTCTCGATGGCGAGGACCCGCGAAAGCGGCCTTCGCCCGAGGCCAACCTGCTGTCGCAGAAGATGGGCATCCACGAGTGGAGCTACGACAACGCCACTTCACTGGACGCGCGTTTCCGCGTGCCCTGGGCCCAGGCGGAGAAGGCCCTGGCCAGCATCCGCGTGGAGGTGGAGCTCGGCTTTGACGCGGCCACCGCCTTCCGCGAGGCGCAGCGCTGCCTGAACTGCGACGTGCAGACCATCTTCAACCAGGGCACCTGCATCGAGTGCGACGCCTGCGTGGACATCTGTCCCATGGACTGCATCACCTTCACCGCCGGGGGCGAGGAGTCGGACCTGCGGCAGCGCCTGAAGGCGCCCGCGCTGAACCCGGCGCAGGACCTGTACGTCTCGGATCCGCTCAAGACCGGCCGCGTGATGGTGAAGGACGAGGACGTCTGCCTGCATTGCGGCCTGTGCGCCGAGCGCTGTCCCACGGGCGCATGGGACATGCAGAAGCTGCAGTTCAAGACGGCGCTGGCGGCTTCGGCCCGGCGCCAGCGCACCGCGGAGGCGGCATGAACGCGATCACCGCCGTCAACGACTTCGTCATCAAGTTCGCCAACGTCAACGGTTCGGGCTCGGCGTCCGCCAACGAGCTCTTCGCCAAGGCGATCCTGCGCATGGGCGTGCCGGTGAGCCCGCGCAACATCTTCCCCAGCAACATCCAGGGCCTGCCGACCTGGTACGAGGTGCGCGTCAGCGAGCAGGGCTGGCTCGGGCGCCGGGGCGGCGTCGACATGATGGTGGCGATGAACCCGCAGACCTGGGATGCGGACGTGGAGGAGTTGTCGCCGGGCGGCTACCTGTTCTACGACAACACCCGGCCGCTGCCGCCGGCGGCGTTCCGGGACGACGTGCACGTGATCGGCATGCCGCTCACCGAAATCTGCAACGCCGTCTACGCGGACCCGCGGCAGCGCCAGCTGTTCAAGAACATCGTCTACGTGGGCGCGCTGTCCGTGCTGCTGGAGATCGACCCGGCGGAGATCGAGAAGCTGTTCGGCGAGCAGTACAGGGGCAAGGAGAAGCTGCTCGCGTCCAACGTGCAGGCGCTGCAGCTGGGGCGCGAGTTCGCGCAGGAGCACCTGCGCTGGCCGCTGGGCATCCGCGTGCGGCGCGCCGACCGGGTGGGCGACAGCATCTTCGTCGACGGCAACAGCGCGGCGGCCCTGGGTTGCGTGTATGGCGGGGCGACGGTGGCGGCCTGGTACCCGATCACGCCTTCGTCTTCCGTGGCCGAAGCCTTCCAGCGCTATTGCGGCAAGCTGCGCGTGGACGCGGACACCGGCCAGAACCGCTACGCCATCGTGCAGGCCGAGGACGAGATCGCCTCCATCGGCATGGTGGTGGGCGCGGGATGGAACGGCGCGCGCGCCTTCACGGCGACCTCGGGGCCCGGCGTTTCTCTGATGACGGAGTTCATCGGCCTGGCGTATTTCGCGGAGATCCCGGTGACCATCATCGACGTGCAGCGCGGCGGGCCTTCCACCGGTATGCCAACGCGCACGCAGCAGGCCGACATCCTGGCCTGCGCGCACGCCTCGCACGGAGACACCAAGCACGTGCTGCTGTTCCCCGAGGACCCGCACGAGTGCTTCGAGCACGCGGCGCTGGCGCTGGACCTCGCGGACCGCCTGCAGACGCCTGTGTTCCTGATGACCGACCTGGACATCGGCATGAACCAGCGCCTGTGCAAGCCCTTTGCGTGGGAAGAGGGCCGGGCGCTGGACCGCGGCAAGGTGATGTCGGCCGAGGAGCTGGAGGCCGGCCGCGACTTCGGGCGCTACAAGGACGTCGACGGCGACGGCATTCCCTGGCGCACGCTGCCCGGCACGCACCCGACCAAGGGCTCTTACTTCACTCGCGGGACGACGCGTGATCCCTACGCGCGCTATTCCGAGCGGGGCCCGGACTATGTCTACAACATGGAGCGGCTGCTGCGGAAGTTCCGCACCGCCGCCACGCTGGTGCCGCCGCCCGTGATCCGGCTCGCGGCGCAGGAGACGGAGCTGGGCGTCATCTACTTCGGCTCCACCAGCCCGGCGATGCAGGAGGCGCTGGAGGAACTGGCCGCACGCGGCATCCACCTGGACGCGATGCGCCTGCGGGCCTATCCCTTCCCGGACAGCGTGGCGGATTTCGTCGCCCGCCACGAACGCGTCTTCGTCGTGGAGCAGAACCGCGACGCGCAGATGCGCAGCCTGCTCGTCGACGAGCTCGAGGCCGATCCCACGCGGCTGGTGAAGGTGCTGCACTACGACGGCACGCCCATCACCGCGCGCTTCATCACCGATGCGATCACGGCGCGCGCCCGCGCGGGGGAGAAGGTGCAATGACCTGGATCGCCAAGCCGCCGCTGCGCCATCCGACGCTGGAGAAGAACCGCGTCGGCTACACCCGCCGCGACTACGAGGGCAAGATCTCCACGCTGTGCGCGGGGTGCGGCCACGACTCCATCTCGGCGGCCATCATCCAGGCCTGCTGGGAACTGGACATCGAGCCGCACCGCGTGGCAAAGCTGTCGGGCATCGGCTGCAGCAGCAAGACGCCGGACTACTTCCTCGGCGCGTCGCACGGCTTCAACACGGTGCACGGGCGCATGCCCTCGGTGCTGACCGGCGCCAACCTCGCCAACCGCGGCCTGCTGTACCTGGGCGTGTCGGGCGACGGCGATTCCGCCTCCATCGGCCTGGGCCAGTTCGCGCATGCGATGCGGCGGGGCGTGCGCATGGCGTACATCGTGGAGAACAACGGCGTCTACGGTCTCACCAAGGGCCAGTTCTCGGCCACGGCGGACAGCGGCTCGCGCAGCAAGAAGGGCGCGGTCAACAGCGACAGCCCGGTGGACCTGGTGGCGATGGCGCTGCAGCTGGGCGCGACCTACGTGGCGCGCGGCTTCTCCGGCGACAAGGCGCAGCTCGTTCCGCTGATCAAGGGTGCGATGACGCATGGCGGCGCCGCGTTCATCGACGTGATCAGTCCCTGCGTCGCCTTCAACAACCACCCGGGCAGCACCAAGAGCTATGACCACGTGCGCGAGCACAACGAGGCGGTGAGCCGCATCGACTTCATCGCGCCGCGCGAGGAGATCACCGTCCAGTCAGGGCCGGGCGAGGTGGTGGATGTGCGGCAGCATGACGGCACGCTGCTGCGCCTGCGCAGCCTTCATCCCGACTACGACGCCACCGACCGCTACGCGGCCATGGCCTTCATGCAGGCGCACCAGGCGCGCGGCGAGATCCTCACCGGCCTGCTGTACGTGGACCCGCTCGCCACCGACCTGCACACCGCGCTCAACACGACGGCGCGGCCGCTCAACACGCTGGAGGCGCCGGAACTCTGTCCCGGCGCCGGCGTGCTGGAGAAGATCAACCAATCCCTGCGGTAGCGCGGCCCGGCCGCCGCGCGCGTTCATCCCGGAGGCTGCCATGCCCGAACGCACCGTCTTCCAGTCGATCCCCAAGCGCCACGTCCTGAGCCTGGCGCCGCACGCCACCGTGCGCGAGGCCGCCTGCGCGATGACCCGCGCCAACTGCGGCAGCGTGCTGGTGATGGAGCCGCCCGACCGCCTGGCGGGCATCGTGACCGAGCGCGACCTGATGACCCGCGTGCTCGCCCGCGCGCTCGATCCGCAACAGACCACGCTGGCGCAGGTGATGACGCCGCAGCCGCGCTGCGTGCCGCCGGAGATGCGCGTGTCCGACGCCGTGCTGATCATGCTGGAACGCGGCTTCCGCCACCTGCCCATCGTGGCGGCCGACCGCAGGATCCTCGGGGTGTTCTCGATCCGCGACGCGCTGCCGCGCGAGATCGGCGCCGCGCTGGGCGAAGCGGAGTTCAACGAGCAGGTGAACGACGCGCTGGGCTGAGCGGTTACGGCTTGGCACAGCTGCTGCAATCCGACGCTTGATTCGCCGCCAGGCGCGCTCCAGACTCGCGCCTCACAAGGGCCCTCAGGGCCAGGGGAGGCATCATGATCCGCACTCGAGGGGCGCGCGTCGCCCTTGTCGTCGTGCTTGCGGCCGCCGGCGTGCAGGCCATCGTGGTGGCGCAGGGCACCCCCCGCCAGGAACCCATCCTGCCGCTGCCCGACGAGGTGACCGATGTCGAGCCCGCCAAGGTGGCGCTGGGCGCGAAGCTGTTCGCCGACAAGCGCTTCTCCGCGGACGGCAGCGTCTCCTGCCAGTCCTGCCACCTGCCGGACGCGGGTGGGGCCGATCCGCGGCGCCATTCGGTCAGCGCCTTCGGCAAGATCCGGCCGATCAACTCGCCCAGCATCTTCAACGTCCGCTACAACACCTCCGGCCTGAACTGGACCGGCCGCACCAAGGACCTGGAGTCGCAGATCAAGGGCTCCGTCGGCAATGCGGACACGATGGCGCACGACTGGGCGAAGGTGGTGCAGGTGCTGGCCGCCGATCCGCCCATGGTGGCCGAGTTCATGGCGGCCTACGGTGGCGAGCAACCCGTCACCCAGGAAAACGCCGCGCATGCGATCGTGAGCTTCGAGCGCTCGCTGGTCACGCCCTCGCGCTTCGACGACTGGCTCAAGGGCAACGACGGTGCGCTGAGCGCGCAGGAAAAGCGCGGCTACGAGCAGTTCAAGGCGCAGGGCTGCGTGGCCTGCCACGCCGGCATCAACGTGGGCGGGAACGCCTTCATGAAGATGGGCCTGGCGGGCGACTACTTCGCCGAGCGCGAAAGGCGCGGGCTCGGCGCCCTGGTCGACGCCGACAAGGGCCGCTTCCTGGTGACGAAGAAGGACGAGGACCTGCACGTCTTCCGCGTGCCGCCGCTGCGCAACGTGGCGCTGACCGCGCCGTACTTCCACGACGGCTCGGTGGAGACGCTGGACGAGGCGATCGCCTTGATGGGGCGCTTCCAGCTCGGGCGCGAGATCCCGGAAGCGGACCGCCGGGACATCGCGGCCTTCCTGCAATCGCTCACGGGCAAGGAGCTGGAGCGGCAGGCTGCGGCGCGCCGGCAGCGCAGATAGTGCGGGCGTCGGGATTCGGCTGCGCCGCTCACCCCGACCTACGAAGACGCCGTGTTGAAGCGCAGGCAGGTCGGCGGTGCGCGCGAAGCCGCCTCAGGCGCCGCGCTTCGCGCGCGCCCGCGCCAGCGCGGCCTCGATCACCGCCTTCTTGCGCGCGAGCTCCGCGCCTTCGGCGCCGTGCGTGAGCGCCGGCAGGTCCGCGAGCTTCTCGCGCGCCTTGCGTTCCATGCGCTCGGCGTGGTCCTGTTCCTCGCGCTTCTTGCGCACCTTGCGCGCTTCGTAGCGGGCGAGGGCCAGATCGGCTTCCGGTTGCGACCACGCGTCCCAGCCGGTGCGGCCGCCGGTGACGTTCTCCAGCGCGATGCAGTCCACGGGACACACCGGCACGCACAGCTCGCATCCCGTGCAATAGGGCTCGATCACGGTGTGCATGCGCTTGTTGCCGCCCAGGATGGCGTCGGTGGGGCAGGCGTCCAGGCACAGGGTGCAGCCTATGCACCAGTTCTCGTCGATGACGGCGACCGTGCGCGGACCTTCGACGCCGTTGTCGGGATTCAGCGGAACCACGGGTCGGCCTGTCAGCACCGACAGGCGCCGGATGCCTTCGGCGCCACCGGGCGGGCACTGGTTGATCTGCGCCTCGCCGGCGGCGATGGCCTCGGCATAGCCTTCGCAGTCCGGGTAGCCGCAGCGCGTGCACTGCGTCTGGGGCAGGGCGGCGTGCAGCGGCGCCGCCGCGCGGTTCATCGCCGGCGGGCGCGCGCCTTGCGCCCGGCGTCCTGGGATTCGTGGAACTGCAGGATGAAGTCGCGCACCTGCGGATAGACCACTTCGCGCCAGCGGCGGCCGCTGAAGATGCCGTAGTGGCCGGCGCCCTTGACCTCCAGGTGCTTCTGGCGCGCCTTGGGCACGTTGTGGCACAGGGCGTGCGCCGCCTCGGTCTGGCCCGAGCCGGAAATGTCGTCCAGCTCGCCTTCCACGGTGAAGTGCGCGGTGGTGCGGATGTCCTGCGGGCGCACGGGCTCGAGCTTGCCCTCGGGATTGCGCACCTCCCAGGTGCCGTGCACGAGGCGGAACTCCTGGAAGACGATGCGGATGGTTTCCAGGTAGTAGTCGGCGTCCATGTCGAGGACCGCGTTGTACTCGTCGTAGAACTTGCGGTGCGCTTCGGCGCTCGCCTCGTCGCCCACGATCAGGTGCTTGAAGTAGTCGTAGTGGCTGCTCAGGTGCCGGTCCGGGTTCATCGCCACGAAGCCGGAGTGCTGCAGGAAGCCGGGGTACACGCGGCGGCCGGCGCCCGGGAAGCTGGTCGGAACGCGGTAGATCACGTTGTTCTCGAACCACTCGTAGCTCTTGTTCATCGCCAGGTTGTTCACCGCGGTGGGCGACTTGCGGGCGTCGATGGGGCCGCCCATCATGGTCATCGTCAGCGGCGTGGTTTCGCCGCGCGTGGCCATGAGCGACACCGCCGCCAGCACCGGCACGGTGGGCTGGCACACGCTGATCACGTGGCAGTTGCCGTATTCCTTCTGCAGGTGGCGGATGAACTCCTGCACGTAATTGACGTAGTCGTCCAGGTGGAAGGGGCCCTGGTCCAGCGGCACCATGCGGGCGTTGCGCCAGTCGGTGATGTAGACCTTGTGGTCGCGCAGCATGGTGCGCACGGTGTCGCGCAGCAGCGTGGCGTAGTGGCCGGAGAGCGGCGCCACGACCAGCACCGCCGGCTGGCCCTTGAGCTTGTCCAGGGTGGCAGGGTCGTCGGAGAAGCGCTTGAAGCGGCGCAGCTCGCAGAAGGGCTTGTCGATTTCGATGCGCTCGTGGATGGCGACGTCGGTCCCCTCCACCGTGACCGTCTTGATGCCGAACTCGGGCTTCTCGTAGTCCTTGCCCAGGCGGTATATCAGGTCGTAGCCCGCCGACATGCGCTGGGCCAGGGGGTGCTGCCCGAAGGGCGAAAGGGGATTGCTGTACAGCTTGGACGCCGCCTGCGCAAAGTCGGCGAAGGGCTCCATCAGGGAGCGCTGCGCTTCATAGATCTGGTAGAGCATGGGTCGTCCAGGAGGGTTGTTGCAGTGCAATATATCAGGGCTGGCGCGTTGCGGTACAAGGGGATACCACGGATGAGCCCGGAACTTCACGGTCGAGCCTGGTTCCTACGCCCGGTTGCCACGAAAGAAGACATGCGAAGAAGAAACTGGATCGCCGCAGCCGGCGCGGCGATCGCCGGCGGGACCCTGTTGATGAACGGCCAGGCGTCCGTTGCCGCCGCGGCCGGGCTGCAGTCGCTGAAGCCCAGCCCGCGGATGCCGGTGCTGTTCGTCGGCCACGGCAGCCCCATGAACGCCATCACGGACAACGAATTCCGCCGCAGCTGGCAGGCGCTGGGCGCCGAGTTCGGCCACACCTGGCCGCGACCGCAGCTGGTGCTGTGCGTGTCCGCGCACTGGATCACCCGCGGATGGCACCTGACGGGCATGGCCCGGCCGAAGACGATCCATGACTTTGGCGGCTTCCCGCAGGCGCTGTTCGACCAGCAGTACCCGGCGCCGGGCGCACCCGCGGTCGCGCGGCAGATCGCGGCCGGCATCGCCGAACCGCGGCTCGGGCTGGACGAGGAAGAGTGGGGCTACGACCACGGCGCCTGGTCGGTGCTCCAGCCCATGTTCCCGGCCGCGGACATCCCCGTGATCCAGCTGAGCATGGACTACCACCGGCCGCCGGCCGAACACTTCGCGCTGGGGCGCCAGCTGCGGGCGCTGCGCGAGCGGGGCGTTCTGGTCGTGGGCAGCGGCAACATCGTGCACAACCTGCGCGCCACGCGCCGGGAAGCGAGCGCCACGCAGGCGTACGACTGGGCGTTCGAATTCGACGCGGCGATCCGCGACACGATCGCGAAGGGCGCGCTGGGCGAACTGGCGGACTTCCGCAAGCTGGGCCCGGTGGCGCAGCTCGCGCACCCCACCCACGACCACTACCTGCCGCTGCTGCACGCCGCGGGCGCGGTGCACGAGGGGGAGAAGATGCGCTTCCTCACCGAGCGCTTCCAGTCCGCATCGATCTCGATGCGCTCGGTGGCCTGGGGCTGACCAGGGGTCCCCGCCTGCGCCGGGACGAGGATCAGACGACGGCGGCGATGGACTCGGCGACGTAGTCGATGTTCTTGCTGTTCAGGGCGGCCACGCAGATGCGGCCGCTTTCGATGCCGTACACGCCGAACTCGCTCCGCAGCCGCACCATCTGCTCCTTGCTCAGGCCGGAGTAGCTGAACATGCCGACCTGCTGCGTGATGAAGCTGAAGTCACCCTGCACGCCCTTGGCCTTGAGCTTTTCCACCAGCGCCGAGCGCATCTGCTTGATGCGGGTGCGCATGCCGGCCAGCTCCTGCTCCCACAGCGCGCGCAGCTCGGGGGTGTTGAGGATGGTCGCGGCGATCTGGCCGCCGTGCGTGGGCGGGTTGCTGTAGTTCGTGCGGATCACGATCTTCAGCTGCGACAGCACGCGGCTGGCCTGGTCCTTGTCCTGGCACAGCACCGACAGGGCACCCACGCGCTCGCCGTAGAGGCTCAGGCTCTTGGAGAAGGAGGTCGAGACGAAGAAGTCCTCGCCCGAGGCGACGAACTTCTGCACGGCCAGGCCGTCCTCGGCGATGCCCTGGCCGAAGCCCTGGTAGGCCATGTCCAGGAAGGCGACCAGCTTGCGCGCCTTGACGGCGGCGACCACCTGGTCCCACTGGGCGGGCGTCAGGTCGTAGCCGGTGGGGTTGTGGCAGCAGGCGTGCAGCACGACGACCGTGCCCGCCGGCGCGGCGTTCAGGGCGGCGAGCATGCCTTCGAAGTCGACGCCCCGCTTGGCGGCGTCGTAGTACGGGTAGGTTTCCACCTGGAAGCCGGCGTTGGTGAACAGGGCGCGGTGGTTTTCCCAGCTCGGGTCGCTGATCAGGACCTTGGCGGCGGGGTTGAGCTTCTTCAGGAAGTCGGCGCCGATCTTCAGGCCGCCGGTGCCGCCGATGGCCTGCACGGTCGCCACGCGGCCGCTCTTGACGGGCTCGGAGTCGGCCCCAAATACCAGGCTCTTCACCGCCGCGTCATAGGCGGCGATGCCGTCGATCGGCAGGTAGCCGCGGGCGGCGTGGGCCGCCATCATCTTCTCTTCCGCCTTTTGCACGCACTCCAGCAGCGGCAGCTTGCCGTTGTCGTCGTAGTAGACGCCCACGCCCAGGTTCACCTTCTTCGGGTTGGGGTCGGCGACATACTGCTCGGTCAGGCCCAGGATGGGGTCGCGGGGCGCCATTTCGACGGCGTGGAAGAGGGACATGGGGTTCCTTGGAATGCGGTGGCAGGTTGGCCCGGCCTGTTGTACGCTGGCCGGCTGCCCGCAATTTTAATGGGTCGATTTAAGTACTTTCCCGAATGAGCGCAATCCCCGAGGCCGCCGAGGCCCAACCGCAACAGAAGGCCGGCGAGTTCGTCACCTTCCCGGACTCGCCCTTCGAGTTGTTCCAGCCCTATCCCCCGGCGGGCGACCAGCCGCAGGCCATCGAAAAGCTGGTCGAAGGCGTGCAGGACGGCGAGGTGTTCCAGACCCTGCTGGGCGTCACGGGCTCCGGCAAGACGTTCACCATGGCGAACGTGATCGCCCGCCTGGGGCGGCCGGCGATCGTGTTCGCGCCCAACAAGACGCTGGCGGCGCAGCTCTATAGCGAGTTCCGGGAGTTCTTCCCCCGCAACGCGGTGGAGTACTTCGTCAGCTACTACGACTACTACCAGCCCGAGGCTTACGTCCCCCAGCGGGACCTGTTCATCGAGAAGGACAGCTCGATCAACGAGCACATCGAACAGATGCGGCTGTCGGCCACCAAGAGCGTGCTGGAGCGGCGCGACACGGTGATCGTGGCCACGGTGAGCGCGATCTATGGCATCGGCGCCCCGGAGGACTACACGCAGATGCGCTTCATCATGCGCATCGGGGACAAGATCGGCCAGCGGGACGTGATCGGCCAGCTGATCCGCATGCAGTACAACCGCAACGAGCAGGATTTCGTCCGCGGCACCTTCCGCGTGCGCGGCGACACCATCGACATCTTCCCGGCCGAACACAGCGAGCTGGCCATCCGGGTGGAGCTGTTCGACGACGAGATCGAGTCGCTGCAGCTGTTCGACCCGCTCACCGGCCGCATTCGCCAGAAGGTGCCGCGCTTCACGGTCTATCCTTCCAGCCACTACGTGACGCCGCGCGAGAAGGTGGTGTCGGCGGTGGAGTCGATCAAGCTGGA
Source organism: Pseudomonadota bacterium (assembly GCA_023438115.1). Taxonomy (GTDB): domain Bacteria; phylum Pseudomonadota; class Gammaproteobacteria; order Burkholderiales; family Burkholderiaceae_C; genus Ramlibacter. Next base: position 35,107 of record JAEZEB010000255.1, read on the forward strand.
ACTGAAGGAGCGGCTGGACTTCTTCGTCAGCCAGGGCAAGCTGGTGGAGGCGCAGCGCCTGGAGCAGCGCACGCGCTTCGACCTGGAGATGCTTGCTGAACTCGGGCACTGCAAGGGCATCGAGAACTACACGCGCCACCTCTCGGGCGCGCCGCCCGGGGCGCCGCCGTCGACGCTGACGGACTATTTGCCCAAGGACGCGCTGATGTTCCTGGACGAGAGCCACCAGATGATCGGCCAGCTCAGCGCCATGTACAACGGCGACCGGGCGCGCAAGCTGACGCTGGTGGAGTACGGCTTCCGCCTGCCCAGCGCGATGGACAACCGGCCGCTGAAGTTCGAGGAATTCGAGACGCGCATGCGCCAGGTGGTCTTCGTCTCGGCCACGCCGGCGGACTACGAGAAGACGCACGCGGGCAACGTGGTGGAGCAGGTCGTGCGTCCCACGGGCCTGATCGATCCGGAGGTGGAAGTCCGCCCGGCGACGCACCAGGTCGACGACGTGCTGCAGGAGATCCGCATCCGCGTGGAGAAGAACGAGCGCGTGCTGATCACGACGCTGACCAAGCGGATGGCGGAGCAGCTGACCGACTACCTCAGCGACAACGGCGTGAAGGTGCGCTACCTGCACAGCGACGTGGACACCGTGGAGCGCGTGGAGATCATCCGCGACCTGCGCCTGGGACAGTTCGACGTCCTGGTGGGCATCAACCTGCTGCGCGAGGGCCTCGACATCCCCGAGGTCTCGCTGGTGGCGATCCTCGATGCCGACAAGGAAGGCTTCCTGCGCGCCGAGCGCTCGCTGATCCAGACGATCGGCCGGGCGGCCCGTAACCTGAACGGCAAGGCGATCCTCTACGCCGACAACATGACCGAGTCGATGAAGAAGGCCATCGGCGAGACGCAGCGGCGGCGCCTGAAGCAGATCGCGCACAACGAGGCGCACGGCATCACGCCGCGCAGCATCCGCAAGGAGGTGCGCGACCTCATCGACGGCGTGTACAGCGAGAAGGCGAGCAAGGAGCAGGAGAAGCAGGAGCTGCAGCGCGCGATGGTGGAGGACATGTCCGAGAAGGACGTGGCCAAGCGCATCAAGCAGCTGGAAAAGCAGATGCTGGAGCACGCGCGCAACCTCGAGTTCGAGAAGGCTGCGCGCCTGCGCGACCAGCTGGCGCTGCTCAAGGAGCAGGCCTTCGGCGCCGTGGTGCACGACAACGTCGTGCCCATCGCCGCGGCGAAGAAGGGCTGAGCGAGCACCAAAGTTCAAGCGTGCACGGATGCGGCACACTTGCGGGTTTCCCACTGCAACGAGACCCGCATGCTCCGCCGTACCTTCGCATTCGCCTGCCTGGCCGTGGCCGCCGCCGGCTCCGCCCTGGCGCAGGCCTTCCCGTCCAAGCCGATCCGCCTGATCGTCCCGTTCCCTCCGGGCGGCGGCACCGACCAGCTGTCGCGCCTGGTGGCGCAGAAGCTGGCGGAGAGCGAGAAGTGGACGGTGGTGGCCGACAACCGCGCAGGCGCGGGCGGCACGCTGGGCATTGCCGAGGCCGTGCGCGCGGCGCCCACGGGCTACGACATGGTGATGGGCCAGAAGGACAACCTGATCGTCGCGCCCTGGCTGTACAAGAACGTCGGCTTCGACACCACCAGGGACCTCGTGCCCGTGGCGCACGTGGCGTACACGCCGGTGGTGATCGTGGCCCGCGCCGAATCGAAGTTCAAGACGCTCAAGGACGTGGTCGCCGCCGCCAAGGCCGCGCCGGACACGGTGACCTACGGCTCGCCCGGCAACGGCACCACCATCCACCTGGCCGGCGAGCTGTTCAACCAGGCCGCCGGCATCAAGCTGCGCCACATCCCGTACAAGGGGTCCAACCCCGCGATGATGGATGTGCTGGCCGGCAACGTCGACCTGATGGTGTCTTCGGTGCCTTCGGCGCTGGGCCAGATCAAGGCCGGCAAGCTGCGCGCGCTGGCGGTCACGTCCGCCAAGCGCAGCAGCTCGCTGCCCGAGGTGCCGACCGTGGCCGAGTCCGGCTATCCCGGCATGGACGTCAGCACCTGGTACGGCCTGTTCATGCCGGCGGGTGCGCCGAAGGACGTCGTCGACCAGGTCCATGCGGCCGTCAACAAGCTGCTGGCCACGCCCGAGATGAAGGCGGCCGTGCAGGCGCAGGGCGCCGAGTCGCAGGCGATGGACCTGCGGCAGTTCGCCGACCTGGTCGCCACCGATTACCGCAAGTGGGAAGGGATCGTGAAGGCCTCGGGAGCGAAGATCGAGTGAGCGGCTACGGGGTCCTCTTCGTCTGCACGGGCAACATCTGCCGCAGTCCGACCGCCGAGGTCGTGCTGCGCGAGAAGGTGGCGCGCGCGGGCCTCGCGGACCGCGTTCGCATCGCCTCGGCCGGCACGCACCACTACCACGTGGGCAATCCGGCCAGCTGCGCGCACGCGCTGCGACGCGGCTACGACCTGGCAGCGCACCGCGCGCGCCAGGTCGACCCCCTGGATTTCGAGCGGTTCGACCTCATCCTGGCCCTGGATGCGGGTCACCTGGAGTTGCTGGAGCTGAACTGTCCGCCGCCCCTGCGGCACAAGCTCAGGCGGCTGATGGAGTTCGCGCCGGACGACCTGCCGCGCGACGTGGCTGATCCCTACTACGGCGGGAAGCAGGGCTTCGAGACCGTGCTCGACCACGTGGAGGCCGCCTGCGACGGGCTCGTCGCGGACTTGCGACGCAAGCTGGGCGCCGCCTAGTTCCTTGGTGCACTGCAGAAAGACCTGAGTACCCGAGCTCGGCGCCGGGTTTTCTGGTATACTTGACCGAAACAGTCAGGAACCCAGGGAAGAATTCGAAGAACACCGGCGCGCAAGCCGGACATGGGTGGAGACGGCCTGCCGTGGCGGGGTGCCCGGCAGGTAGTTACTGCAAGCCAGCAAAGGAGCTAGCGATGCGTCTCACGACCAAAGGCCGCTTTGCGGTCACCGCGATGATCGACTTGGCACTGCGCCAGAACAATGGACCCGTCACCCTGGCGGCCATCAGCCAGCGCCAGCACATCTCGCTGTCCTACCTCGAGCAGCTGTTCGGCAAGCTGCGCCGCCATGAACTCGTCGAATCCACCCGCGGGCCGGGCGGCGGGTACACGCTGGGCCGCAAGGCGGCCGAGATCACCGTGGCCGACATCATCGTGTCCGTCGACGAGCCGATCGACGCCACCCAGTGCGGCGGCAAGGAGAACTGCAACGACGGCGGCCAGTGCATGACGCACGAGCTGTGGTCGCAGCTGAACCAGCGCATGGTCGAATTCCTCGACTCCGTCACCCTGCAGAAGCTGGTGGACGACCAGCTCGCCAAGGGCATCCAGATCGAGGACAAGCCGGCGACCAAGCGCGCGATCTCCAGCGCGCCCGTCGTCAAGCCGATCCGCGTGAACGCGCCCAACTCCGTGTTCGCGCTGGGCAACTCGTTCGCCAAGCAATAACAAGCAACCGCCAGCAGAAGAACCGCCAGCAATGGACATGACCCCGCATTTCCCGATCTACATGGACTACGGCGCGACGACGCCGGTCGACCCCCGCGTGGTCGACGCCATGATCCCGTGGTTGCGCGAGCACTTCGGCAACCCCGCTTCCCGCAGCCATGCGTGGGGCTGGGAGGCCGAGGAAGCCGTGGAGAAGGCGCGCCAGCAGGTCGCCGACCTGATCGGCGCCGACCCCCGCGAGATCGTCTGGACGTCCGGTGCCACCGAATCCAACAACCTCGCGCTCAAGGGCGCCGCGCACTTCTACAAGACGCGCGGCAAGCACCTGATCACGGTGAAGACCGAGCACAAGGCGGTGCTGGACACCATGCGCGAGCTGGAGCGCCAGGGCTTCGAGGTCACTTACCTCGACGTGCAGGAAGACGGCATGCTGGACCTGGAGGCCTTCAAGGCGACGCTGCGTCCGGACACCATCCTGGCCTCGGTCATGTTCGTGAACAACGAGATCGGCGTGGTCCAGGACATCGCCGCCATCGGCGCGATCTGCCGCGAGAAGGGCGTGCTGTTCCACGTCGATGCGGCGCAGGCGACGGGCAAGGTCGACATCGACCTCAAGGCGCTGCCGGTCGACCTGATGAGCCTGGCCTCGCACAAGACCTACGGCCCCAAGGGCATCGGCGCCCTGTACGTGCGCCGCAAGCCGCGCGTGCGCCTGGAAGCGCAGATGCATGGCGGTGGCCACGAGCGCGGCATGCGCTCCGGCACGCTGCCCACGCACCAGATCGTGGGCATGGGCGAGGCCTTCCGCATCGCGAAGGAAGAGATGCACAGGGACCTGGAGCACGCGCGCCGCCTGCAGAAGCGCCTGCTCGACGGCCTCAAGGACGTGGAGCAGGTCTTCATCAACGGCAACCTGGAACACCGGGTGCCGCAGAACCTGAACATGAGCTTCAACTTCGTCGAGGGCGAGTCGCTGATCATGGGCATCAAGGGCCTGGCGGTGTCGTCGGGTTCCGCCTGCACGTCCGCCTCGCTCGAGCCCAGCTACGTGCTGCGCGCGCTGGGCCGCAGCGACGAGCTGGCGCACAGCAGCCTGCGCATGACCATTGGCCGCTTCACGACCGAGGAGGAGATCGACTACGCGATCGCGACGATCAAGCAGAACGTCGCCAAGCTGCGCGAGCTGAGCCCGCTGTGGGAGATGTACCAGGAGGGCATCGACCTGAACACGATCCAGTGGACCGCGCACTGAAGAAACAGGAACCAGGAGTCACAACATGGCCTATTCGCAAAAAGTCGTCGAGCACTACGAAAACCCCCGCAACGTCGGTTCCTTCGAGAAGGGCGATGCGAGCGTCGGTACCGGCATGGTGGGCGCGCCGGCCTGCGGCGACGTGATGAAGCTGCAGATCAAGGTGAACCCGTCCACCGGCGTCATCGAGGACGCGCGCTTCAAGACCTACGGCTGCGGTTCCGCCATCGCTTCCAGCTCCCTCGTGACCGAATGGGTCAAGGGCAAGACGCTGGACGAGGCGGCGTCCATCAAGAACGCGCAGATCGCCGAGGAACTGGCGCTGCCGCCGGTGAAGATCCACTGCTCCATCCTGGCGGAAGACGCCATCAAGGCGGCGGTGGCCGACTACAAGAACAAGCACGCGAACTGACGGCGATGGCAGTGACCCTGACCGAAGCCGCGGCGCGGCACGTCACCCGCTACCTTTCCCGGCGCGGGAAGGGCGTGGGTGTGCGCCTCGGCGTCAAGACCACCGGTTGCTCGGGCCTGGCCTACAAGCTGGAATACGTGGACGAGGTCGCGCCCGAGGATGTCGTGTTCGAGAACCACGGCGTCAAGCTGCTGATCGACCCGAAGAGCCTTGCCTACATCGACGGCACGGAGCTGGACTTCGTGCGCGAGGGGCTCAACGAGGGCTTCAAGTTCAACAACCCGAACGAGCGGGACCGCTGCGGCTGCGGAGAAAGCTTCAGGGTTTGACCCACCCCCGAAGCGCCTGCGGCGCCTCCCCCTCAAGGGGGCGCCACCCGCGGCCCGGCAAAGCCGGTTCCGCGGTGGCCCTGGAAGGGTCCGCCTGCACATGAATCTCAGCCAGAGCGATTTCGAACTGTTCGGGCTGCCCGCCCGTTTCGAGCAGGACCGCGCGGCGATCGACCAGCGCTGGAAGGCGCTGCAGCGCGAGGCCCATCCGGACCGCTTCGCCGCGCAGGGCGCCTCGGCGCAGCGCCTGGCGCTGCAATGGTCCGTGCGCATCAACGAGGCCTACCAGCGACTGAAGGATCCGCTGCGCCGCGCCATCTACCTGTGCGAGATGCTGGGCGCGCCCATAGCCGCCGAGAGCAACACGGCCATGCCCGCCGAATTCCTGGTGGAGCAGATGGAGTGGCGCGAGGCGCTGGACGAAGCCGGGAGCGAAGAGGCGCTGGACGCGCTGTCGCGCCGCGTTCGCACGCGGCGGCAGGACATGCTGGCCCGCATCGGCCAGTTGCTGGACCTCGAGGGCGACGCCCCCGCGGCGGCCCAGCAGGTGAGAGCCCTCATGTTCATCGAGCGCTTTGCGCACGACGTGGAGTCCCGGCTCGCGCAACTGGGACAATAGCGGGCTGACCATGTCCCTGCTGCAGATTTCAGAACCCGGCGCCTCGCCGGATCCCCACCAGCGTCGCGTCGCCGTCGGCATCGACCTCGGCACGACGCATTCGCTCGTCGCCTCCGTGCGCCACGGCGTGGCCGAGTGCCTGCCCGATGCCGACGGCCGCGTCCTGCTGCCTTCCGTGGTGCGCTACCTGGGTGGTGGCCGCCGACAAGTGGGCTACGAAGCCGCGGCCGCGCAGGCCGAGGATCCCGAGAACACGATCGCTTCGGCCAAGCGCTTCATGGGCCGCGGTCTCGCCGACATCGAGGGCCGCGAGAAGCTGCCGTATCGCTTCGTCGACGCGCCCGGCATGCTGATGCTGGAGACGCGCGAAGGCCGCAAGTCTCCCGTGGAGATCAGCGCCGAGATCCTCGCCACGCTGCGCTACCGCGCGGAGGACACCTTCGACGCCGACCTGTACGGCGCGGTGATCACCGTGCCCGCCTACTTCGACGACGCGCAGCGCCAGGCGACCAAGGATGCCGCGCAACTGGCGGGCCTGAACGTGCTGCGCCTGATCAACGAACCCACCGCCGCCGCCATCGCCTACGGCCTGGACAATGGCAGCGAAGGCCTCTACGCGGTGTACGACCTCGGCGGCGGCACCTTCGACATCTCCATCCTGCGGCTGTCGCAGGGCGTGTTCGAGGTCGTGTCCACCGGCGGCGATTCGGCGCTGGGCGGTGACGACTACGACCGCTGCCTCGCCGACTGGATGCTGGAGCAGGCCAAGCTGCAGCCGGAGACCGCCGGCGAGAAGGCGGCCATCCAGATGCTGGCGCGCCGCGTGAAGGAGCGGCTGTCCGACGAGGAGAGCGTGACGGTGCCGGTCACCGTCGGCGGCCGCAGCGTGGACGTGCGCGTCAGCCGCGCCGATTTCGAGCTGCAGACGCGCGAACTGACTGCGCGCACGCTGGGTGCGGTGCGCAAGGCCCTGCGCGACGCGCGCCTGGACAAGGAAGAAGTGCAGGGTGTCGTGCTGGTGGGCGGTTCCACCCGCATGCCGCAGATCCGCCGCGCCGTGGGCGAATTCTTCGGCCACGAGCCGCTGACCAACCTCGATCCCGACCAGGTGGTGGCGCTGGGCGCGGCCGTGCAGGCCAACCAGCTCGCGGGCAACAACCCGCAGGGCGACCTGCTGCTGCTGGACGTGATCCCGCTGTCGCTGGGCATCGAGACCATGGGCGGCCTGGTGGAGCGCATCGTGCCCCGCAACGAGACCATCCCCACCGCCAAGGCGCAGGACTTCACGACCTTCAAGGACGGCCAGACCGCCATGGCGATCCACGTGGTGCAGGGCGAGCGCGACCTGGTGCAGGACTGCCGCAGCCTCGCGCGCTTCGAGCTGCGCGGCATCCCGCCCATGGCGGCCGGCGCCGCCCGCATCCGCGTCACCTTCACCGTCGACGCCGACGGCCTGCTGCACGTGTCCGCGCGCGAGCAGGGCAGCGGCGTGGAGGCGCAGGTCGCCGTCAAGCCGTCCTACGGCCTGTCCGACGACCAGATCGCGACGATGCTGAAGGAAAGCTTCACCACCGCCGAAGCGGACATGAAGGCGAGGGCGCTGACGGAAGCGCGCGTGGACGCCGAGCGCATGATCCTCGCCACCCGCAGCGCCCTGGAAGCCGACGGCGCGCTGCTGCAGGCCGACGAACGCCGGCAGATCGACGCGCTGGTGGAGGCGCTGCGCGAAGCTGCGCGGACCGAAGATGCCGCCGCGATCGAAGCCGCCGTCCAGGCGCTGGCCAAGGGCACCGAAGCCTTCGCCGCCCGCCGCATGAACGAGGGCATCCGGAAAGCCCTCGCCGGCAAGAACCTAGAGGCGATATGACCCACCCCCGAAGCGCCTGCGGCGCCTCCCCCTCGAGGGGGCGCCCCCAGCGGCCCGGCAAAGCCGGTTCCGCGGCGGCACTGGAATGAAATGCCCACGATCAAGATTCTTCCTCATCCGGAGTACTGCCCCGAGGGCGCCGAAGTGAAGGCGCCCGCGGGCACCTCGATCTGCGAGGCGCTTCTCGACAACGGCATCGCCATCGAGCACGCCTGCGACATGAGCTGCGCCTGCACCACCTGCCACGTCGTCGTCCGCGAGGGCTTCGCGTCCCTCAACGAGATGGACGAAAGCGAGGAGGACCTGCTCGATCGCGCCTGGGGCCTGGAACCGAACTCCCGGCTGTCCTGCCAGGCGATCCTGGACCAGAAGGACCTGGTGGTCGAGATCCCGAAGTACTCGATCAACCACGCGAAAGAGAAGCACTGAGCGCACCCGCGCGCGGCTGAAGCGCCGCGCGTTGCTCAGGAGATCGAGTAGCCGCCGTCGACGGGGATCGCCGTGCCCGTGACGAAGTCGCTCGCGCCGCTGGCGAGGAACACGGCGATGCCGGCCAGGTCCTGCGGCTGGCCCCAGCGGCCCGCCGCGGTGCGCGCGAGCACGCGCTCGTGCAGGCCGGGCACCTGCGCCCGTGCCGCCACGGTGAGGTCCGTGTCTATCCATCCGGGCAGCACCGCGTTGGCCTGGATGTTGTCTTTTGCCCAGGCGAGCGCGATGGAGCGCGTGAACTGCACGATGCCGCCCTTGCTGGCGCAGTACGCCGGCGCGTAGGGCGCGCCGAAGATCGACAGGATGGAGGCGACGTTGAGGACCTTCCCGCGGCCCGCCTCGCGCAGCAGCGGATAGGCCGCGCGGCAGCAGAGGAAGGCGCTCGTGAGGTTGACGTCCATCACGGCGTTCCATTCCTCCAGCGTGAAGTCCTGCGGCGCCTTGCGCACGGTGCTGCCGGCGTTGTTCACCAGGATGTCCAGGCGGCCGTGCCGCGCGCGCACGCCGTCGAAGAGGGCCTGCACGGCGGCCTCGTCGGTGACGTCGGCCGCCTGGCTCTCGGCCCGCACGCCCAGCGCATGCAGCTGGCGCAACGCCGCCGCGGACTTTTCCGCGTTGCGGCCGACGATCACCACGGTGGCCCCGGCCTGGCCCAGGCCGCCCGCCATCCCGAGGCCGATGCCGCCGTTGCCGCCGGTGACGAGGGCGATCCTGTCGGTGAGGTCGAACATGCGCTCAAGCATAATCACTCGCCATGCGCCAGATCGTCCTCGATACCGAAACCACGGGTTTGTCCGCAGAAGCCGGCGACCGCATCATCGAGATCGGTTGCGTCGAGCTCGTGGCCCGCAAGCTGACGGGCAACAACAAGCACTGGTACCTGAATCCCGAGCGCGACTCGCACGAGGACGCGCTCAAGGTCCACGGCATCAGCAACGAGTTCCTGCGCGACAAGCCCAAGTTCGCGGCCGTGGCCGACGAGCTCATGGAGTACGTCGACGGCGCCGAGATCATCATCCACAACGCGGCCTTCGACATCGGCTTCCTGAACAAGGAGCTGGAGCTCCTGGGCCGCCCGCCCTTCACGCGCCACGTCGCCAAGGTCACGGACACCCTGGCGATGGCGAAGGAGATGTACCCCGGCAAGCGCAACAGCCTGGACGCGCTGTGCGACCGGCTGGGCGTCGACAACTCCGGCCGCACGCTGCACGGCGCGCTGCTGGACGCCGAGCTGCTGGCCGATGTCTACATCAATCTCACGCGCGGCCAGGATGCGCTGCTGATCGACGAGGTGGATTCCGGCTCCGTCGGGGCGATCGTCACCCGGGTCGACCTGCGCCAGTTCACCCTGCCGGTGCTGGTGGCCAACGAGCAGGAGGCGGCGGCCCACGAGGAAGTGCTCAAGCAGCTGGACAAGGCTTCGGGCGGGAAGACAGTCTGGCGTCAGGTGCCCGTTTCACCTGTGGCATAATTGCGGGCTTCCCGACCAGGGAAACGGGTGATTAGCTCAGCGGTAGAGCACTGCCTTCACACGGCAGGGGTCACATGTTCGATCCATGTATCACCCACCAGTTTCAAAGACAAACGGCCCCTCTCGGGGCCGTTTGTCTTTGTTGGGATGCTTGAGCTGGTTGCGAACGATGGCTTTCCAGTCTCGCTTGCGGAAGAGCGTCATGGGGCTTGACCCTCCTTGGGGACGATCCTAGCCCTGCGAAGCGTTCTTGGGGCCGCTCAGGCACCCGCAATTGCATCAGGTAGATACCCGGATGCGCCCGCGCGGCGGCACCCACGAAAACGCCACCCGAGGGTGGCGTTCTTGCTGGCTGGTCCGGCGGCGCTCAGGTGTTCATCGCCTGCGCCAGCTGCACCGCCTCGCGCGCGCCCTGGCGCACGTTGATGATGTGGCGGCGCGTTTCGATCGGCAGCTTCGCGGTGTTGAGCCCGTCCCACTTGTTGCGGCCCTTGACGGAGAGGTTGTAGTAGATCGAGACGCCCTCGCGCAGCTTCTGCGCGTACTGCTCGGGCGTGAGTTCCAGGTGCTCGATCCGGTTCGCGGCCCACTTGGCGCCGTGCTTCATGTTCACGGCGGCGGCATAGACGGCCTGCACCGGGTCGTTGGGGTCCTTGAGGCCCAGGCCCTTGGCCGTGCCGGGCTCGAACTGCGCCAGCCCGTAGCTGCGCACGCCGTTCTTGCCCAGCCCGGTGCGGGGGATCCAGGAGGTCTCGGCGTCGATCACGCCATACACGTCCGCATAGCTGAGGCCCACCTTGTGCAGGCCCGCGCGGTACGCGGCCGCCTGCGCCAGCAGGATGCGGGATTCTTCGTCGGGCGTGCGGATCTTCCTGCCCGCATAGCGCACGGTCTCGAACTTGATCTGTGCGCGCACCTCCTTCGGGGAGGTGAACTTCACCGCGACCTTCGCCGCGGGCGTGGCCAGCTGCAAGGCAGGTGCGGCGGCCGGGCTCGTGGCGGCGGCGACGGCCGCGGCGCTGACCTTTTCCGCGACCTCGGCGGCTGCCGGCGCGGCGGCATTCACCGCGGCAGAGGCAGCGGTCGCGGCGATCGGGGTGCTGGCCGGGTCGGAGGAAACCTGGCTCGAGAGGGCGGCGACGGCGCCGATGACGGCGAGGGAGGCGGCGGCCCAGACGGGGGAGGTTTTCTTGACGCTTTGCATGTGTCCTTGTAGGTCCTGTCGTTCGAAGCTGTAGGAGGCTTCTGATGGACCTGTAGGACACGCGGGAGTTCGAACCTCAGCCGGGTCTTATTCCACGATCGGGCGACGAGTTGCCCGAAAAGGGTAAGGAATTTGTAAATTGGGCCTCGGCCGCAGCGGTGCGGCCGGGCTGTTGGCTCAGCTGCGCTTGGCGTCGTCCTTGGACGCGAAGGTCTGCTTGACGCGGCCGCCGTCCTTCTTCTTCGCGGTCGTCGTGGGATTGGAAGACTTCTTGGCGGCCGTCGTCGTCTTCGAGGACTTCTTGTTCGAGGCGACGGCCTTCTTCTTGCCGGAATCGGCTTTGCGCGCGACTGCGGTCTTTTTTCTTGCTTCGGCCTTGCGGGCATCGGCCACCCGCTTCGCTTCAGCGCGCTCGCGGGCCGCGTCCGCGCGTGCCGCGGCGCGTTCGGCGTCCATGGCGGCCACCGCCTCCGGGCCGCCGATCCGGGCGACGGTCCATCGGCGCAGCCGCTCCGCATCGGCCACGCGGTTGCCGTTGCTCTCGGCATCCAGCAGCACCATGATCACGTCGCGGCCCGCCAGCTTCGTCGCCATGGTGAGGCAGCGGCCGGCCTCCACGATGTAGCCGGTCTTCTGCAGCTCGATGTCCCAGCCATCGCTCGTGTTGCGCACCAGCCGGTTGGAGTTGATGTACTGCATGGACTTGCCGCCCAGGTCCGCCGTGTGGCGCGCCGTCGTCGAGTACGTGGCGATCAGCGGGTTGCGCGCCGCGGTCCGCGCCAGCAGCGCGACGTCGCGCGCGGTCGAACGGTTGCCATTGGACAGGCCCGTGGGATCCACGAAGCGCGTGCTGCGCATGCCCAGTTGCGCCGCCTTGGCGTTCATCGCCGCGACCATGCGTTCCAGCCCGCCCGGATAGTTGCGCCCCAGCGCATGCGCGGCGCGGTTCTCGCTGGACATCAGCGCCAGGTGCAGGGCCTCCTGGCGCGTCAGCTGCGTGCCCACGCGCAGGCGCGAGCGGCTGTGCCGCAGGTTGTCCACGTCGTCGTCGGTGATGGTCAGGACCTCGTCCATCGGCTGCCGCGCCTCCAGCACCACCAGGCTGGTCATGAGCTTGGTGAGCGAGGCGATCGGCAGCACGGCCTGTGCGTTCTTCTGCGCCAGCACTTCGCCGCTGGCCTGGTCGATCACGATGGCGGCGCTGGAGTTGAGCTTGAGCGGATCGGGCTCGAGATGCAGGCCTTTCGCGCGCCCGAAGGACATCACCGGGCCGGAGGGCGAAGCGGCGTTGGGGCTGCGATCGGTCTCGGATTCACCGGGCGGCACCACTTGAACGGGCTCGGGTGCGGGCGGCGCGGCGGCCGGTGCTGCCTCCGGCGCATCGGCGGGCGCTTGCGCCACCTGCGTGGAGGACGACGTGTTCCCGGTGTCGCGCCCCTCGAAGGAGCGGTACGCGACGGGGGCGAGCAGGCCCGCCGCCACGAGGGCGGCCAGCAGGGCGGCGAGGCTGAGTTTCTTGCGGAGGGCAGGGCGCATGGAGGTCTTGTCCTTCCCGCCCGACTCTATCGACGCGACTCGCGCAACACGGGTGCCAAGGGAGCAAGCTGCTGTAGTCCGCAGATGACGATCGTTGCGGGCGTTACCATCGGGTGTTCCCATGCACGGGCCTGGCCCCGTCCGCCGAAAAATTCCTGCCTCCGCTTCCCCGCTGCCGCTGATCCTGCTGCTGGCCCTCGCCCATGCGGGATTCGGCGGCGCGCGGCTCGCCATTTCGTTGCAAGCCCTCAACCTCGGCGCGTCCGCGCTTGGCGTCGGCCTGTTGATGAGCCTGCTGATGCTGGTGCCGACCTTCATCGCGGTGCACGTGGGTCGCTGGGTCGATCGTTCGGGTTACCGCCGCCCCACGGCCATCGGCCTGGCGGGCGTGCTGCTCGGTGAAGCGGCCGCGGCCTTGCTGCCCGGACTCGCGGGCCTGGCCGTCGCCAGCCTGTTCGTCGGCACCGCGTTCACCTTCGCGCACGTCGCCGTGAACAACGCCATCGGCCACGTCGCGGGGGCGGGTGGACGCACGCGCGCCTTCGGCTTGATGGGCGTGGGCTTTTCCGTCTCCGCGCTGGTCGGCCCCATGGTGGCGGGCGGGGCGATCGACCTGCTGGGACATCGCTGGGCCTTCGTGGTCCTCGCGCTCTTTCCCGTGGCCGCCGGCGTGTTGCTGCGGCGCGCGCGCGACTTGCCGCGGAGCGACCCGGTTCCCGGAAAGAGCGCGCGCGGCGTGCTGGACCTGCTGCGGCTGCCGCGGCTGCGTGCCGTGCTCGTGGTGAGCGCGCTCATCTCCTCCGGCTGGGACCTCTTCACTTTCCTCGTGCCGCTGCACGGCGCGAACAGCGGCCTTTCCGCCACGGCGATCGGCCTGGTGGCGGGCGCCTTCGGCGTGGGCAGCGCCGCGGTGCGCGTCGCGCTGCCCTGGATCGCGCGGCGGGTGCCGGAGTGGAAGCTGCTCGGGTCCGCGCTGGTCCTTGCCGGCCTGGGCTACTTCGCTTTTCCGTTCTGCGTCACCGTGGGCACCATGCTGCCGCTCGCGTTCACGCTCGGCATGGTGCTCGGTTGCGGCCAGCCCATCGTCATGAGCCTGCTGCACGTGACGGCGCCGGCCGAGCGCACCGGCGAGGCGGTCGGCCTGCGCGCGGCCATCACGAGCCTGGGGCAGACGGTGCTTCCCCTGGCCTTCGGCGGGTTCGGCGCCGCGGTGGGCATGCTGCCGCTCTTCTGGACGGCGGGCGCGCTCCTGGGCATCGGCGGCGCCGCGGCGGCTTCGCGGCGGCCCGGACAGTAACCCGGATTGCGCGCGGCCCGGGGCTGTGCGAGATTGGCGCTCCGCAACCAGGAGGCGCCATGCTGTTTCCCACCACCATCGTCGGGAGCTACCCGCAACCCGAATGGCTGATCGACCGCGCGAAGCTGGCGGGACGCTTCCCGCCCCGCGTGCGCGCCCGCGAGCTGTGGCGCCTGCAGGAGCCGTACCTTTCGCAGGCGCAGGACGACGCGACGCTGCTGGCGATCAAGGCGCAGGAGGAAGCGGGCCTGGACATCATCTCCGACGGCGAGATCCGGCGCGAGAGCTATTCCAACCGCTTCGCCACCGCGCTGGACGGCGTGGACCTCGACAACCCCGGCACGGCGCTGGACCGCTCGGGCCATCCGAATCCCGTTCCGCGCATCGTCGGGCGCATCCGCCGGCGGCATGCGGTGGAAGTGGACGACCTGAAGTTCCTGAAGGCCCACACGAAGCGCAGGACCAAGATCACGGTACCCGGTCCCTTCACGATGCTGCAGCAGGCGCAGAACGACTTCTACGCCAGCGAGGAAGAGGCCGCGATGGACTACGCCGAGGCCGTCAACGCGGAGATCCGCGATCTGTTCGCGGCCGGCGCGGACGTGGTGCAGATCGACGAGCCCTACATGCAGGCGCGACCGGAGAAGGCGCGCCAGTACGGCCTGGCCGCGCTGAACCGCGCGCTCGAAGGCGTGCAGGGCACGACCTGCGTGCACATCTGCTTCGGCTATGCCGCGGTGATCCACGTGCGGCCCAGCGGTTACTCCTTCCTGCCGGAACTGGCTGGGTGCCGCTGCAACCAGGTCTCCATCGAAACCGCGCAGTCGAAGCTCGACACGCGCGTGCTGCGCGAGCTGGACGGCAAGCAGGTGCTCGTGGGCTGCCTGGACCTGTCGGACATGCAGGTGGAAACGCCCGAAGTCGTGGCGGACCGGGTGCGGCGCGCCCTGGAGCACATCGCGCCGGAGCAGGTGATCCTGGCGCCGGACTGCGGCATGAAGTACCTGCCGCGCGAGGTGGCGCAGGGCAAGCTCGCCGCGATGGTGGCCGCGGCCGGGCAGCTGCGGCGGGAGTACGGCGAAGGCTGAACTCCGCGCGGCGCGGCTGCGCCACAATCGGGGGATGACATCGCTGGTCCGAATTTTCCCGGGCAGCGGCCCCCTGGTGCTCGACTCGCCGCACAGCGGCGTGGACTATCCGGAGGATTTCCGCCCCGCCTGCGAGCTGTCCGTCCTGCGCCGCGCCGAGGACACGCACGTCGAGAAGCTCTACGACTTCGCCCCGGCGCTGGGTTGCGCCTGGATCGAGGCCCTGTTCCCGCGCAGCTACCTGGATGCGAACCGCAGCCCGCAGGAGATCGACACGACGCTGCTGTCCGAGCCCTGGCCCGACCCGGTGGAGAGCGATCCGCGGCTGCTCGCCAAGGTGCGCCTGGGCAAGGGCCTGGTCTGGCGCTGCACCGACGACGGCCTGGACATCTACGACAGGAAGCTCACGGCCGCCGAGGTGCGCGCGCGCATCGACCGCTGCTGGCGTCCCTATCACGCCGCCGTCGCCGACGCGATCGAAGCGGCGCATGCGCGGCACGGCTACAGCATCCACCTGAACTGCCACTCCATGCCCTCGGTGGCCGCGAGCCACGCGACCGACTTTCCCGGGCTGGTCCATCCGGACTTCGTGGTCGGCGACCGCGACGGCACGACGGCTTCCCCGGCGCTCTCGCATTGGCTGTGCGCACAGCTGCGCGGCATGGGCTACGAGGTGGCCTACAACCATCCTTACAAGGGCGTGGAGCTGGTGCGGCGCTACGGCGACCCGGCGCGCAATCGCCACAGCATCCAGGTCGAGATCAATCGCCGGCTCTACATGAACGAAGAGACGCTGGAGCTGCACGCCGGCTTCGAGCCGCTGCGCGAGAACCTGCGGCGCCTGGTGCAGGCGCTCGTGCAGACGGACCCGAGGACGCTGTCCTGATGGACCGCGTGGCGGCCGTGGTGGTCGGCGCGGGCGCCGTCGGCCTGGCGGCCGCGCGCGCTCTCGCGCAGGCCGGTCACGAGACGCTGGTGCTGGAGGCCCAGTCCGGCATCGGGCAGGGCGTGAGCTCGCGCAACAGCGAGGTGATCCACGCCGGGCTCTACTACACGCCCGGATCGCTCAAGGCGCGCTTGTGCGTGCGCGGCAAGGACTTGCTGTATGCGCTGTGCGCCTCGCACGGCGTGGACCACCGCCGCTGCGGCAAGCTCACGGTGGCCAACAGCGCGGAGGAAGTGCAGGCGCTGCGTGGCCTGCAGGACAGGGCCGCCGCCAATGGCGTGCCGGTGGAATGGCTGGAGGCGGAGCAGGCGCGGGCGCTGGAGCCGGCGTTGCGCTGCATCGCGGCGCTGCATTCGCCCAGCACCGGCATCGTGGACAGCCACGGCTTCATGCTGGCGCTGCAGGGCGACCTGGAACGCGCGGGCGGGCTGGTGGTGTTCGGCACCGAGCTGCGGTCGGCGCGGCTGTCGCCGCGTGCCGGCGAGCCGCACGTGCTGCACCTGGCGGACGGCACCGAGCTTGCCTGCGACCTGCTGGTGAACGCGGGCTCGCTGCACGCGTGCGCACTCGCGAGCCGCTTCGAGGGACTGGACGCGCGCTTCGTGCCGCGCGCGTCCTTCGCCAAGGGCAACTACTACGCGCTCGCGGGCCGTTCGCCTTTCACGCACCTGATCTATCCCGCGCCCGCCGACGCCTGGCTGGGCGTGCACCTCACGCTGGACCTGGGCGGCCAGGCCAAGTTCGGTCCCGACATCGAGTGGCTGGACGTCGCGACGCCGGAAGAGATCGACTACCGCGTGGATCCCGCGCGCGCCGACGGCTTCTACGCGGAGGTGAGGCGTTACTGGCCGGAACTGCCGGACGGCGCGCTGTCGCCCAGCTACAGCGGCGTGCGGCCCAAGATCCACGGCGCGAGCGAGAAGGCGCCGGACTTCCGCATCGACGGCCCGGAGCTGCACGGCGTGCCGGGGCTGGTCAACCTGTTCGGCATCGAGTCGCCCGGCCTCACCAGCGCGCTGGCCATCGCGGAACTCACGCGCGAACGGCTGCTTGCGCCCTGAAGGCGCGCGCGATCTCGTCGACCAGCGCCGGTCCCTTGTA
Source organism: Pseudomonadota bacterium (assembly GCA_023438115.1). Taxonomy (GTDB): domain Bacteria; phylum Pseudomonadota; class Gammaproteobacteria; order Burkholderiales; family Burkholderiaceae_C; genus Ramlibacter. Next base: position 52,203 of record JAEZEB010000255.1, read on the forward strand.
GATCAGCCCCGTGTAGATCTGCACCACGTCCGCGCCCGCGCGCAGCTTGGAGAGCGCGTCGTCCGCGCTCAGAACGCCGCCCACGCCGATGATCGGATAGCCGCTACCGAGGGTGGCGCGCAGCTGCGCGATCACCCGGTTGCTTGCCTCCAGCACCGGCGCGCCGCTGAGGCCGCCCGTTTCCTCCGCATGCGGCAGGCCCTGCACCTTGTCGCGCGCGATGGTGGTGTTGGTGGCGATCACGCCGTCCATGCCATGGCGGCGCAGGGTCGCGGCGATCACGTCGACCTGCGCCTCGTCCAGGTCGGGCGCGATCTTCACGAACAGCGGCACGCGCCGTCCGTGCTCGCGCGCCAGTTCCTCGCGCCGTGCGGCGATCGCGGACAGGAGCGCATCCAGCGCCTCGTCGCTCTGGAGCGCCCGCAGGTTCTTGGTGTTGGGGCTGGAGATGTTGACGGTGACGTAGTCCGCATGCGGATAGACGCCGGCGAGGCAGGCGAGGTAGTCGTCGGTCGCCTGCTCGATGGGCGTGGCCGCGTTCTTGCCGATGTTCAGGCCCAGCAACCGGCCCTGGCCGCGAAAGCGCGAACGCTGCACGTTGGCGATGAAGGCATCCAGCCCGTCGTTGTTGAAGCCCAGCCGGTTGATCAGCGCGTTGGCCTGCGGCAGGCGGAACATGCGCGGCTTGGGGTTGCCCGGCTGCGGACGCGGCGTCACGGTGCCCACCTCGACGAAGCCGAAGCCCATCGCGCCCAGGGCGTCGATGCAGCGGGCGTTCTTGTCCAGCCCGGCGGCGAGGCCCACGCGGTTGGGGAAGCGCAGGCCGGCCAGTTCGACCGGATCCGGCACGAAGCCGTTGCAATAGGCCCAGCGCAGCGGCGTGCCCTGCAGGCGCTCCAGCGAGCCCAGGGTCAGCTCATGGGCGGCTTCGGGATCGAGGCCGAAGAGGAAAGGGCGGGCGAGGGCGTAGGGCAGGAGGGACATCCGATAATTCCGGCTTCTTAGTTGCAACCGGGGATTGTCGCGTGACGCAGGATGAACTCAAGGCGCTGGTGGGCCAGGCCGCGCTGAAGTACGTGGTGCCGGGGGAGGTCGTGGGGGTCGGCACCGGCTCCACGGTCAACAAGTTCATCGAGGCGCTGGCCACGATGAAGGACCAGGTGCCGGGCGCCGTCTCGAGCTCGGTCGCCTCCACGGAGCGGCTGCGCGCGATCGGCATCAGGGTGTTCGATGCCAACGAGGTGGGCGAACTGGCCGTCTACATCGACGGCGCCGACGAGATCGACGGCCGCGGGCACATGGTCAAGGGCGGCGGCGCGGCGCTCACGCGCGAGAAGATCGTCGCCGCGCAATCGCGCCGTTTCGTCTGCATCGCCGACGAGTCGAAGCGGGTGGAGGTCCTGGGCCGCTTCCCGCTGCCCGTGGAGGTCATCCCCATGGCCACGCAGCGCCTGGTGCGGCAGTTCCGCGACAAGGGCGGGCTGGCGCAGGTGCGGATGAAGGATGGCCAGCCCCTCGTGACCGACAACGGCCAGCACATCCTGGACGTGACTGGCCTGCAGATCCAGGATCCGCTGGCTTTCGAGAGCGAAGTGAACCAGTGGCCCGGCGTGGTGACGGTGGGCGTGTTCGCCCACCAGAAGGCCGCCGTGTGCCTGCTCGCCACCGCGGGCGGCGTGCAGACGCTGGAGTTTGGCGCCTAGAAGCGGATGCCGGCGGGGTTGGCCGGCGAGGGCGCGCTGGGCGGCGGCGCTTCGACGCGCGGCTCCTCCTGCGGGGC
>JAEZEB010000267.1 GCA_023438115.1 Pseudomonadota bacterium
CCGCGCCCCCCGCATAGAATGCGGCAGCCGAAGAGCCTCGCGCGCACCGCGCGCACGAGCGGACCATTATCGACGAGACCCCATGACGCAAGAAGAAATCCTGGCCCAGTTCGGACCGCGCGAAGCGATGGAATACGACGTGGTCGTGGTCGGCGGCGGCCCCGCCGGCCTGGCCACCGCCATCCACCTGAAGCAGCTCGCGCAGGAAAGCGGCAAGGACGTCTCCGTGGTCGTGCTGGAGAAGGGTTCCGAGCCCGGCGCGCACATCCTGTCCGGCGCCATCGTGGACCCGCGCGCGCTGACGGAGCTGATCCCCGACTGGCGCGAGAAGGGCGCGCCGCTGAAGCAGGAAGTCACTGAGGACATCTTCCTCTTCATGGGCGAGAACGGCGCCACGCGCGTGCCCGGCTTCCTGCTGCCGCCGAACTTCGGCAACCACGGCAACTACATCGTGAGCCTGGCCAACGTCACGCGCTGGCTGGCGCAGCAGGCCGAGGCGCTGGGCGTGGAGATCTTCCCGGGCTTCCCGGCCGCCGAGGTGCTGTACGACGAGAACGGCGCCGTCAAGGGCGTAGCCACCGGCAACATGGGCATCGGCAAGGACGGCGAGCCCACCGAGAACTTCCAGCTGGGCATGGAGCTGCACGCGAAGTACACGATCTTCGCGGAAGGCTCGCGCGGCCACCTGGGCAAGCAGCTGATCGCGCGCTACAAGCTGGACGAAGGCCGCGATCCGCAGAGCTACAGCATCGGCATCAAGGAAGTGTGGGAGATCGACCCCAAGCGCCACACGCCGGGCCTGGCGCTGCACAGCGCCGGCTGGCCGCTGGACGAGATGACCTACGGCGGCTCCTTCCTGTACCACATGGAGAACAACCAGGTGGCGGTGGGCTTCGTGGTCGGCCTCGACTACAGCAACCCCTACCTCTCGCCCTTCGAGGAGTTCCAGCGCTTCAAGACGCACCCGAACATCCGCTGGTACTTCGAGGGCGCCGGCGCCAAGCGCCTGGCCTACGGCGCGCGCGCGCTCACCGTGGGCGGCCTGCTCTCGCTGCCCAAGACCGTGTACCCGGGCGGCGCGCTGGTGGGCGACGACGCCGGCTACCTGAATTCCTCGCGCATCAAGGGCAGCCACGCCGCGATCAAGACCGGCATGCTGGCCGCGCGCGCGGCCTTCGACGCCGTGACGGCCGGCCGCCAGCACGACGAACTGACGGCCTACCCCGAGGCCTTCGAGAAGTCCTGGCTCTACGAGGAGCTGAACAAGTCGCGCAACTTCAAGCAGTGGTTCAAGAAGGGCCGCTCGGTCGCGACCCTGATGACGGGCATCGAGCAGTTCCTGCTGCGCGGCAGCATCCCGTGGACGATCCACCGCACCAAGCCCGACCACGCGTACCTGAAGCCGGCCGCCGACTGCAAGCCGATCGCGTACCCCAAGCCGGACGGCAAGCTCACCTTCGATCGCCTCTCCTCGGTGTTCATCTCGAACACCAACCACGAGGAGAACCAGCCTTCGCACCTGACGCTGAAGGATCCCGCGGTGCCGGTGCAGGTGAACCTCGACAAGTTCGCGGGACCCGAGGCGCGCTACTGCCCCGCGGGCGTGTACGAGTTCGTCGAGGCCGAGGGCGGCGGACAGCGGCTGCAGATCAACGCGCAGAACTGCGTGCACTGCAAGACCTGCGACATCAAGGACCCCACGCAGAACATCGTGTGGGTGACGCCGGAAGGCGGCGGCGGACCGAACTACCCGAACATGTAAGGCGGGCGGGGCGTCGGGGTTCGGCCTTCGGCGCTCACCCCGACCTACGAAGTCCGGGTCCCGCGGGGGGCGGACCCTTGCGCGGGCCTGACGGTTCGCGCGAAAACCCCGGACAACTCCCATGGTGCGGCGCAGCGCGAATGCGCATAGTCGGGCTGTCACAACCCGGACACCACAGGAGACACCATGAAGTTCAAGCCCCTCTTCGCCGTGCTGGCCGCCGGCCTGCTGGCCAGCTCGCTGGCCGCGGCCCAGACGACGATGAAGATCAACATCTCGACGTCGCAGAACTCGCACCAGGGCATTGCGATCGACACCTTCGCCAAGGAAGTCGAGAAGCGCACCAACGGCCGCTACAAGATCCAGACCTTCTACAACGGCTCGCTGGGCGGCGAGCGCGAGTCGGTCGAGGCCGTGCAGCTGGGCACCCAGGAGCTGACCTTCACCTCCAGCGGCCCGGTGCCGAACTTCGTGCCGGAAACCAAGATCCTGGACGTGCCCTTCCTGTTCCGCGACAAGGCGCATGCGCGCGCGGTGCTGGACGGCCCGATCGGCCAGGAGCTGCTGACCAAGTTCGACAGCAAGGGCATGAAGGCGCTGGCCTGGGCCGAGAACGGCTTCCGCCACATGACCAACAGCAAGCGCGCGGTGAACGCGCCCGAGGACCTCAAGGGCCTGAAGATGCGCACCATGGAGAACCCGGTGCACATCGCGGCCTACAAGGGCTTCGGCATCATCACCACGCCCATGGCCTTCCCGGAAGTGTTCACCGCCCTGCAGCAGGGCACGGTGGACGGCCAGGAGAACCCGCTGTCGGTGATCATCTCCGCCAAGTTCGACCAGGTGCAGAAGCACCTGTCCCTGACGGGCCACGTCTACTCGCCCTGCGTGCTGCTGATGAACAAGGGCGCCTGGGACAAGCTGTCGGCCGCCGACAAGACCGCCTTCCTCGAGGCCGCCAAGGAAGCCGTCAAGGCCAACCGCGCCCGCGTGGACGAGGACGATGCCAAGGGCGTCGCCGACCTGCGCGCCAAGGGCATGAGCGTGGTCGAGACGCTGGACAAGGCCAAGTTCGTGCAGGCCATCGCGCCGGTGAACGCCGAGTTCGAGAAGCAGTTCGGCAAGGCGAACATCGAGCGGATCCGCAACTTCAAGTGACGCCTGGGGTGACACCCCACACCTTGTCATGGCGGGCCTGACCCGCCATCCATGGATCCCGGGTCGAGCCCGGGATGACAAGGCCAGCAGGGCCCGCCTCGCGCGGGCCCTTCCACAAGAACGAGGGGCGAAGTGAAACAGACCTTCCTGCGCATCGAGCGCTTCACCAGCGGCATCGCGCTCGTCGGCGCCTGTGCCATGCTGGCCATCGCCAGCTCCCTGGGCATGTTCCAGATCGTCACCCGCTTCGTGCTGGAACAGCCGGCCGAATGGACCGAGATCCTGATCCGGCTGTCGCTGATCTGGATGGTGTTCCTCGCCATTCCCATCGCCTTCCGCCAGGGCGCCATGATCAGCGTGGACGTGCTGCACCGCTGGAGCCCGCCGAAGCTGCGCCGCGTCCTCGACTGGATCGTCGCCGCGCTGTCGCTGGTGCTGATCGGGATCATCCTGTGGTGGGGCTGGGACTACGCCGTGCGCGGCAAGGTGCAGTCGATGGCCGGCCTGGAGTCCATCTCCATGTTCTGGGGCTACCTCGCACTGCCCGTCGGCGCCCTCTTCTGCATCCCCGGGATCATCGGCAACCTCGTCGATCCCCAGCGCCACGAGCTGGAGACCGCCCAATGACCGCCGCGATGATCGCGACGATGGTGCTGTGCTTCGCGCTCAGCGTGTCCGTGGCCGTGTCCATCGGCCTCGCCTCCATCGTCGGCATGCAGGTGGGCAACGCCCACATGCTCATCTCCGTCAAGGAGATGTTCAACGCCATCAACAAGTTTCCGCTGGCGGCCATCCCCTTCTTCATCCTGGCCGGCAACCTGATGGAGTCCGGCGGCATCTCGCGCCGCCTTGTGGAATTCGCCAAGAGCATCGTGGGCGGCGTGCAGGGCGGCCTGCCCATGACCTGCGTGCTGACCTGCATGATCTTCGCGGCTGTCTCGGGCTCCTCGGTGGCGACCACCTTCGCGATCGGCGCCATCCTGATCCCGGCGCTGATCAAGCACGGCTACCCCACCACCTACGCCGCGGCGCTGCAGGCGACCAGCGCCGAACTGGGCGTGGTCATCCCGCCCTCGATCCCCCTGATCCTCTACGGCGTGAGCGCCGAGATCTCGATCGGCGAGCTGTTCATCGCCGGCTTCGGCCCGGGCGTCCTGATCGGCGGCGCGCTGATGCTGTTCGTGTGGGCCTGGTGCAAGTGGAAGGGCTGGGGCAAGAACGACGGCGACGGCCGCCTGCCCTTCGGCCGCGCCCTGTGGCAGGCCGGGTGGGCGCTGCTGATGCCCGTGATCATCCTGGGCGGCATCTACGGCGGCATCTTCACGCCGACCGAGGCCTCCGCCGTGGCGGTGTTCTACGCGCTCGTCGTCGGCATGCTGATCTACCGCGAGATCGGCGTGCGCGACCTCTACGCCGTGCTGCGCAAGTCGGTGATCTCCTCGGCGGTGATCATGTTCATCATCGCCAACGCCGGCCTGTTCGCCTTCCTCATCACCCGCGCGGGCGTTCCGGAGGCGATCGGCCACTGGCTGGAGGCCGTGCTGCAGAACCCGGCGATGTTCCTGCTGGGCGTGAACGCGGCGCTGTTCCTCATCGGCATGTTCATCGAGACCAGCGCGGCCATCATCGTGCTGGCGCCCATCCTCGCGCCGGTGGCGATGCACTTCGGCATCGACCCGGTGCATTTCGGGCTGATCATGGTGGTCAACCTGGCGCTGGGCATGATCACCCCGCCCTTCGGCGTGAACCTGTTCGCGGCCTGCACGGTGGCGAAGATCTCGCTCGACCGCATCATCGGGCAGCTGATTCCCTTCGTGCTGGTGGTGCTGGCCTGCCTGATGGTGATCACCTACGTGCCGGAGCTGTCGCTGGGCTTGCGGGATCTCGTGTACGCGAAGTGAGATGGTGGGCAGCGGGGCTGCCCACCCTACGGAAGGCGACGGCGATCTCGTAGGGTGGGCAGGCAAGGCCTGCCCACCAGCTACAATCCGCCGCGTCAGGAGAGAGCTTCCCCGGAAGCCGCCGAAGGCGCGCAGAACGCTCAGGCAAAAGGACTGGCAAGCGCCGCGTTCGCGTGGCGCCACCTTGCTGGAGAGAGGCCGCAGCGCTGAGCTTGCGGTCCACCGAAGGAGCAAGCCCGGCGGCGCCGGGTGAATCTCTCAGGTAAAGCGGACAGCACGGGCCGACCCATCGTCGCTACGATGGTCCCTAGCCCTTTTGGAGTCCGCGTGTCCAAAGCCCAGGAAGACCTTCTCAAGACCCCGCTCCATGCGCTGCACCTGGAACTCGGCGCCCGCATGGTCCCCTTCGCCGGCTATTCCATGCCGGTGCAGTACCCCGCCGGCCTGGTGGCCGAGCACCAGCACACCCGCACGGCCGCCGGCCTCTTCGACGTCTCGCACATGGGCCAGCTGCGCCTGGTGGGACCCGATGCCGCCGCGGCCTTCGAAACCCTCATGCCCGTCGACGTGATCGGGCTCGCGCCCGGCAAGCAGCGCTACGGCCTGCTGCTCACCGACGAAGGCACGGTGATGGACGACCTGATGTTCGTCAACCGCGGCGACGACCTGTTCGTGATCGTCAACGGCGCCTGCAAGGTGGCCGACCTCGCGCACATCCAGGCGAAGATCGGCGATCGTTGCCAGGTGGTCCCCATGCCGGAGCAGGCGCTGCTGGCGCTGCAAGGCCCCAAGGCCGTCGATGCGCTGAAGGCCGTCGTGCCCGGCGTCGAGCAGCTCGTGTTCATGACCGGGGCGCCCTTCCGCTGGAAGGACGCAGATCTCTACGTCACCCGCAGCGGCTACACCGGCGAGGACGGCTTCGAGATCTCGCTGCCCGCCACCCACGCCGAGGACTTTGCGCGCGGCCTGCTCGCCCACCCGGACGTCAAGCCGATCGGCCTGGGCGCGCGCAACTCGCTGCGCCTCGAGGCGGGCCTGTGCCTGTACGGCAACGACATCGACACCACCACCACGCCGGTCGAGGCGGGCCTCACCTGGGCGATCCAGAAGGTGCGCCGCACCGGCGGCGCACGCGCGGGCGGCTTTCCCGGCGCGCAGCGCGTGCTGGCGCAGCTCGATGGCACGGAGCCGCTTGCGCGCAAGCGCGTGGGGCTGGTGGCGCTGGAGCGCGTGCCCGTGCGCGAGCACACCGAACTGCACGACGTGCGCGGCGTGGGCGGCCAGGCCCTGCGCATCGGCGAAGTCACCAGCGGCCTGCTGGCGCCTACCGCGGGCAAGCCGATCGCCATGGGCTACCTGCCGCCCGAGTTCACCGCGCCCGGCTCGCGCGTCAACGCCATCGTGCGCGGCAAGCCCGTGCCCATGGAAGTGGCGGCCACGCCCTTCGTCCCGAACCGTTACTACCGCGGCCCCGCCGCCTGAGGAGAAGAAAACATGACCGTGAAATACACCTCGGACCACGAGTGGGTCCAGCTGGAGGGCGAGGCCGCCACCGTGGGCATCACCACCCACGCGCAGGACGCGCTGGGCGACGTCGTCTTCGTGGACCTGCCGGAGGTGGGGCGCAGCTACGCCAAGGGCGAGGTCGCCGGCGTCGTCGAATCCGTCAAGGCCGCCGCCGACGTGTTCATGCCGGTCGACGGCGAGATCACGGAGGTCAACGAGGACCTGCGCGCCGATCCGTCGATCGCCAACAAGGACCCCGCCGGCCACGGCTGGTTCTTCAGGATGCGCGTGACCGACCGCAGCCAGTTCGACGCGCTGATGGACGAGCCGGCCTACCAGAAGTTCGTGAACGAGACGACCTGAACGCAACGTCATCCCGGGCTGGACCCGGGATCCATGGATTGCGGGTCCGGCCCGCAATGACAAGGAACGAGAGTCCCATGCTGATGCAATCCGCCCGGCCGCTCGGCGAGCTGGAAAATCCCGAGGAATTCATCCCGCGCCACATCGGCCTGACCGAGGCGGACGAGCGCCACATGCTGTCGGCGATCGGCGAGGCGTCGCGCCGCGCGCTGATCGAGGGCATCGTGCCGCGCTCCATCGCGCGCGCGCAGCCCATGCAGCTGCCCGCGCCGGTGACGGAAGCCGCGGCCCTGGCGGAGCTGCGCGCCATCGCGTCGCGCAACCAGGTGTTCCGCAGCTTCATCGGCCAGGGCTACTACGGCACCTACACGCCGGGCGTGATCCTGCGCAACATCCTGGAGAACCCGGCCTGGTACACGGCCTACACGCCCTACCAGGCGGAGATCAGCCAGGGCCGGATGGAAGCGCTGGTGAACTTCCAGACCATGGTGTGCGACCTCACGGCCATGCCCATCGCCAACGCCTCCATGCTGGACGAGGCGACGGCCGCGGCCGAGGCGATGACGCTCGCCAAGCGCAGCGTGAAGAGCAGGAGCAACACCTTCGTCGTGGCGGGCGACTGCCATCCGCAGACGATCGAGGTGATCGAGACGCGCGCGAAGCCGCTGGGCATCGAGGTGGTGCTGGCCAACTCCGCGCAGGAATGGGCCACGCTGCTGCAGGGCGACTACTTCGCCGTGCTGGCGCAATACCCTGCCACCAGCGGCCGCATCGACGACCTGCGCGCCGACGTGCTGCAGGCGCATGCCAAACAGGCCGCCTTCATCGTCGCCGCCGACCTGCTGGCGCTGACGTTGCTGGTGCCGCCCGGCGAATTCGGCGCCGACATCGTGGTGGGCACCACGCAGCGCTTCGGCGTGCCCATGGGCGCGGGCGGACCGCACGCGGCCTACCTCGCCTGCCGCGACGAGTACAAACGCTCCATGCCCGGACGCCTGGTGGGCGTGAGCGTGGACGTGCACGGCAACCCCGCCTACCGCCTCGCGCTGCAGACGCGCGAGCAGCACATCCGGCGCGAGAAGGCCACCTCCAACATCTGCACGGCGCAGGTGCTGCCGGCGGTGATCGCCAGCATGTACGCCGTGTACCACGGGCCCGAGGGCCTGCGGCGCATCGCGCAACGGGTGGCCAGCTACACGGCCATCCTGGCGCGCGGCCTGGAGCAGCTGGGATGGAAGCCGCGCACCGAGGGCGGCGCCTTCGACACCGTGTCGCTGCACACCGGTGAAGCGACGCAATCGCTCGTGGCCAAGGGCCACGCTCTACGCGCCAACCTGCGCATCTACTTCGACGAGTACATCTGCATCTCGCTGGACGAGACCACGACGCGCGCCGACGTGGAGCTGCTCTGGAGCATCTTCGCCAAGCCCGGGCAGCCGCTGCCGCAGATCGGGCCCTTCGAGAAGGGCATCGAGCCGCTGATCCCGCAGGAGCTGCGCCGCACCAGCGCCTTCCTGACGCATCCGGTCTTCAACACGCACCACAGCGAGACCGGCATGCTGCGCTACATCCGCAGCCTGTCCGACAAGGACCTGGCGCTGGACCGCACCATGATCCCGCTGGGCAGCTGCACGATGAAGCTGAACGCGACCAGCGAGATGATCCCCATCACCTGGCCCGAGTTCGCGCACGTGCATCCCTTCGCCCCGCGCGACCAGCTGCAGGGCTACGCCGAACTCGACGCGCAGCTGCGCGCCTGGCTGTGCCAGGCCACGGGCTACGCCGGCATCAGCCTGCAGCCGAACGCAGGTTCGCAGGGCGAGTACGCGGGCCTGCTGGCCATCAAGGCCTGGCACGACAGCCGCGGCGAGAGCCACCGCAACGTCTGCCTGATCCCCTCCTCCGCGCACGGCACCAACCCGGCCAGCGCGCAGATGGCGGGCCTGCAAGTGGTGGTGACGGCCTGCGACGACAACGGCAACGTGGACCTGGACGACCTGAAGGTGAAGTGCGAGCAGCACAGCGCGAACCTGGCGTGCATCATGATCACCTATCCGAGCACGCACGGCGTGTTCGAGCAGCAGGTCAAGGAACTGTGCGCGCTCGTGCACAGCCACGGCGGCCGCGTCTACGTGGACGGCGCCAACATGAACGCGCTGGTAGGCGTCGCGGCGCCGGGCGAGTTCGGCGGCGACGTGAGCCACCTGAACCTGCACAAGACCTTCTGCATCCCGCACGGCGGCGGCGGCCCCGGCGTGGGCCCGGTGTGCGTGGTGGAGGACCTGGTGCCCTTCCTGCCCGGCCACCAGACCGGCAGCGGCGTGCAGCATCCGGTGGGCGCCGTCTCCGCCGCGCCTTACGGCAACGCCTCGGTGCTTCCCATCAGCTGGATGTACATCCGCATGATGGGCGCCGCGGGGCTGACGCGCGCGACCGAGACCGCGATCCTGAGCGCCAACTACATCAGCACGCGCCTGCGCGATCATTACCCCACGCTGTACGCGAGCCCCAACGGCCACGTGGCGCACGAGTGCATCCTGGACCTGCGCCCGCTGAAGGAAACCAGCGGCGTGATGGCCGAGGACGTCGCCAAGCGCCTGGTCGACTACGGCTTCCATGCGCCCACGCTCAGCTTCCCGGTGCCCAACACGCTGATGGTGGAGCCGACGGAAAGCGAGCCGCTGGAGGAGATCGAGCGCTTCATCGCCGCGATGATCGCCATCCGGGAGGAGATCCGCCGCGTCGAGCGCGGCGAATGGCCGCAGGACGACAACCCGCTGAAGAACGCGCCGCACACGGCGGCTTCGCTGCTGGGCGGCGAGTGGCCGCATCCCTACTCCCGCGAAGTCGCCGCCGCGGTGCTGGGCGAGAAGCGCCACGCGAAGTACTGGCCGCCGGTGGGGCGGGTGGACAACGTGTACGGGGACAGGAACCTGTTCTGCAGCTGCGTGCCGATGTCGGCGTACGAGTGATTTTCGGGATGGTGCGCGGCGAAGCCGCACACCCTATGGAAACCTTGTCATTGCGGGCCTGACCCGCAATCCGAAAACGGCGGTCGATCACGCGCCGCCGTGGATGGCGGCCCGCGGGCAAGGCGTGGCGCCCCGCCTATGATCCCGCCCGCATGGACCTCCTCCTCCCCATCGCCCTTGGCGCCGCGCTCGCCGGCTTCATCCAGGGCCTCTCGGGCTTCGGGTTCGGGCTGACGGCGATGGCGGTGTGGGCCTGGACGCTCGAGCCGCGGCTGGCCGCCGCG
>JAEZEB010000282.1 GCA_023438115.1 Pseudomonadota bacterium
CGTCTGGATTGCGGGTCAAGCCCGCAATGACAAGGGGGTGGGTGATCCCGGGTCAAGCCCGGGATGACAAGGCAGTGGGGCTTACTTCACCCCCCTGCGCTCCATCATCTCCCGCCCCGCGGCCTCGACCTCCTTCGCGTCCATCAGCGCGCGCGACGCCGGATAGGCGATCTCCTCTTCCGCCGCGATGTGCTCCGCATAGGGCACCGCAAACGCGTCGAGCGTCTCCTCGTCCCGCGGCTGCAGCGCGTCCAGGCTGCCCTCCGCCACGCGTGCGAGCACCTGCCGCGCCTTCTTCCAGTTCGCCTCCATCGCCACGTGGTCGCGCTGCAGCCGCTGCACGATAGGCGTGATGCGCGCGTCGCCCCGCGCCAGCAGCCGTGGGAACACGTGCAGCTCCTCGTCCTGGTGGTGCAGCGGCGCCGCCAGGTCGAAGTAGCGCATCACGTCGCGCGCGGCCTGCTGCGCCTGCGCATCGGCGCCGTGCTCCTTCAGGTGGGCCCGCAGGCGCGCCAGCAGCGAGAGCATGCGGTGCACGCGCTCGTGGCAGGCCTCCAGCATCTCGAAGGGCTGCTCGAAGCCGGCGGCCGGCGAGGCCACCAGCGACTGCAGGCGGATGGGCTGCGTCACCCGCAGGCTCCCACGTGGCCGCAGGAGGTGCAGAACTCGCAGCCGTCCTTGCGGATCATGGCGCGCGCGCCGCACTCGGGGCACTTGGCGCCGGCCATCACGGGGGTGGCCGACGGCGCGGCCGGTGCTTCCGGCATGGCCAGCGCGGCGACGGGCTCGCCCTGGCGGCGCGCAATGATGTTCTGGATGGCGTAGGCGATGGCGGCCACTTCCGAGTCGTGCCACAGCGGCACGGCCGTGCCGTCGGCCTTGGCATAGGTACCCAGGCGGACCGGTCCGCGGTCCCACTCGACCTTGCGCATGTCGGCCAGGGCGCGCTCGAGGAAGCCGCCGCGCGCGGCCAGCGACAGCAGGCGCATGCTGGAGGTGATCCACTGCTGCGACTCGCCGCTCTGGCCCACCGGCATGAAGAACTCGATGGCGCGCTCGCGGCCGTCGGCGATGGGCAGGAAGGACACCACGATGTAGAGCGTCTGCCGGCCCTGCTGCGTCCAGTAGTCGATCTTCTCCACCACGCCGGGCAGCTGGCCCTTGGGCCGGCTCTCGATCATGGTGCGCATGGGATCGACCTTGCGGCGCTCGACCGCGGGCGGCGCTTCCTGCGCAGCGGCTTCGGATGTCGTCGACAGCACCGCGCCCAGGATCTCGTTGGGCCGGTAGGTCGCCAGTCCCTTCAGCCCGGCGCGCCAGGCTTCGAGGTACAGGCCCTGGAAGTCCGCGTAGGGATAGTCCGCCGGCACGTTGACGGTCTTGGAGATCGCCGTGTCGATGAAGGGCTGCACCGCCTCCATCATCGCGAGGTGGTCGGCCGCCGGCATCTCCAGCGCGGAGACGAAATACGGCGGCAGCTTGGCGACGTCGCCGCCGAGCGAGCGGTACAGGCGCCAGGCGTGGTCTTCCACGTCGTACTCCGACCGGCTGCCGTCGGCTTCGCGCTTCTTGCGCCTGTAAGTCCAGGAGAAGGGCGGCTCGATGCCGTTGGACGCGTTGTCGGCGAAGGCCAGGCTCACGGTGCCCGTCGGCGCGATCGACAGCAGGTGGCTGTTGCGGATGCCGTGCGCGCGGATCTGCTGCTTCAGCGGCTCGTCGAGGCGGCTGGCGAAGGTGCCGGCCTCCAGGTACTTCCCGGCGTCGAAGAGCGGGAACGCGCCTTTCTCCTTCGCCAGTTCCACCGAGGCGGCATAGGCGGCGTCGCGCATGGTGCGCGCGATGCGCGCGGCCATCTCGCGGCCTTCGGGCGCGTCGTAGCGCAGGCGCAGCATGGCGAGCGTGTTGCCCAGGCCGGTGAAGCCGACGCCGATGCGGCGCTTGGTTTGCGACTCCTTCTGCTGCTGCGGCAAGGGCCAGTAGGTCACGTCCAGGACGTTGTCGAGGGCGCGGACCTGCACGGCCACCGCGTTGGAGAAGCGCTCGAAATCGAAGGACGGCGCGCCGCCGAATCCAAACGGATGGGTGACGAACTTCGTGAGGATGACCGGCCCGAGGTCGCAGCAACCGTAGGGAGGCAACGGTTGTTCGCTACAAGGGTTCGTAGCGCTGATGCGCTCCGCGTAGCGCAGGTTGTTGTCCCGGTTCATCGTATCGATGAACACCACGCCCGGTTCGGCGAAGTCGTAGGTGGAACGCATGATCGTGTCCCACAGCTGCTGCGCCGGCAGCGTGCGGTACGCCCAGGTGCCGTCGCCGCGCGCGTGCGCGCCTTGCGCGACCAGGGCCGCGCCCGGTTTCGCCTTGTGCACCAGCGCCCAGTCGCCGCCCGCCTGCAGCGTGCGGATGAATTCGTCGGTGACCGCCACCGACACGTTGAAGTTGTTCCAGCGCCCCGGCGTGCGCTTGGCGGTGATGAACTCCAGCACGTCGGGGTGGTCGATGCGCAGCACGCCCATCTGGGCGCCGCGCCGCGCGCCGGCACTCTCCACCGTGGAGCACGAGTGGTCGAACACGTCCATGTAGCTGCACGGGCCCGAGGCGAGCGACGCCGTGGCGCGCACTTCGGCACCGCGCGGGCGGATGCGCGAGAAGTCGTAGCCGACGCCGCCGCCGCGCCGCATGGTTTCGGCGGCTTCGCGCAGCGCCTCGTAGATGCCGGGGAAGCCTTCGTCGTCGGTGTCCTGGATCGCATCGCCCACCGGCTGCACGAAGCAGTTGATGAG
>JAEZEB010000077.1 GCA_023438115.1 Pseudomonadota bacterium
GCGCGCCACCTCGGGCGTTCCGGGCCGCTTCCAGGCGGCCGTCGAGATCCTGGTCGACATGGTCGAGGCGCAGGCCCGCGGCGTGGTCCACAACGAGAAGAGTCGCAAACTCGTCTCGCCCCTGGCGCTGACCGTGTTCGTCTGGATCTTCCTGATGAACTTCATGGACATGCTGCCGGTCGATCTGCTGCCGCAGATCTGGCACGCCGCCGGCCCGGCGCTGGGTGCGCCCGACTACATGCGCGTCGTGCCGACGGCCGACCTGTCCACCACGCTGGGCCTGTCCGTGAGCGTGCTGCTCCTGTGCCTGGCCTACAACATCAAGATCAAGGGCCTCGGCGGCTGGGGCCACGAGCTGATCTCGGCGCCGTTCGGCGCGCACTGGGCGCTGTGGCCGTTCAATTTCGCCATGCAGATCATCGAGTTCGTCGCGAAGACCGTTTCGCACGGCATGCGACTGTTCGGCAACATGTTCGCGGGCGAACTCGTGTTCATGCTGATCGCCCTGATGGGCGGCGCCTTCACGCTGTCCGCCACGGGCTTCGGCCTGGCGATCGGGCAACTGATCGCGGGCACCGTGTGGACGCTGTTCCACATCCTCGTGATCACGCTGCAGGCCTTCATCTTCATGATGCTGGCGCTGATCTACCTCGGCCAGGCGCACGAGGCCCACTGACGCCGCGCGGACACCACGTCGCTTTTCGCTTTCCTTTTCGTTTCCCCTTCATCACCAACTAGGAGCATTTCATGGAAAACATCCTCGGACTCGTCGCGCTGGCTTGCGGCATCATCGTCGGCCTCGGCGCCATCGGCGCTTCCATCGGCATCGCGCTGATGGGCGGCAAGTACCTGGAAGCGTCGGCCCGCCAGCCGGAGCTGATGAACGAACTGCAGACCAAGATGTTCATCCTGGCCGGCCTGATCGACGCCGCGTTCCTGATCGGCGTGGCCATCGCCCTGCTGTTCGCCTTCGCCAATCCGTTCACCCTCGGCTAAATCCCCGGCCTTGCCGGTCACGACCGAAAGGACCGATCCGTGAACATCAACGCAACACTGTTCCTGCAGGCGATCGTCTTCGCGATCCTTGTCTGGTTCACGATGCGCTTCATCTGGCCGCCGATCACGGCCGCCCTGGACGAGCGTGCCCGCAAGATCGCCGAAGGCCTCGCGGCCGCGGACAAGGCGAAGGCGGACCTCGCCGCGGCCGACCGCCGTGTCGAGGACGAGCTGTCTCGCGTGCGCAACGAGGTCGCCGCCATGCGCGCCGACGCGGAACGCCGCGCCCAGGTCATCGTCGAAGAGGCGAAGACCCGCGCGAACGAGGAAGCCGCCAGGATCATGGCCGCCGCCCGTGCCGAGGCCGACCAGCAGGTTGTGCAGGCCCGCGAGGCCCTGCGCGAGCAGGTCGCTGCGCTCGCCGTCAGGGGTGCCGAGCAGATCCTGCGCAAGGAAGTCAACGCCGGCGTCCACGCCGAGCTGCTTGGCCGCCTGAAGGCCGAGCTGTAAAGGATCCGAGCATGGCTGAACTCGCCACCATCGCCCGTCCCTACGCGGAGGCGCTCTTCGAGGCCTCCAAGGCGAACCTCCAGGGCACGGCGGACTGGCTCGATGCGCTGTCGGCGGTGGCAGCGGATTCCCGCCTGCAGGAATTCGCTTCGAATCCCAAGGTGACCGACGAGCAGGTGGTCGCGCTGGTGACCGGCGTGCTGCCCGTGCAGCTGCCGGACGCCGGGCGCAACTTCCTGCGCACCGTGATCGAGAACGACCGCCTGGCCGCGCTGCCCGAAGTGGCCGTCCAGTTCCGCGCGCTCAAGAACGCGCAAGGGGGCTCGTCCGACGCCGTCGTCTACAGCGCCTTCCCGATCGCCGCCGACCAGCTGGCCGACCTGCGCGCCCTCCTCGAGCGGCGCTTCGGGCGCAAGCTGAACCTCGCCGTCCAGGAGGACGCGTCCCTCATCGGCGGCATCCGCGTCGTCGTGGGCGACGAAGTGCTGGACACCTCGGTGAAGGCCCGCCTGGAACAAATGAAAGTCGCGCTGACGGCCTGAGGCCGTTTTCGCCCTAAAGGACAAGGAACGAGTCATGCAGCTCAATCCCGCAGAAATTAGCGAACTGATCAAGAGCCGGATCGAAGGCCTGGCCGCCAGCGCCGACATCCGCAACCAGGGCACCGTGCTGTCCGTGACCGACGGCATCGTCCGCGTGCACGGCCTGTCGGAAGCCATGGCCGGCGAAATGCTGGAATTCCCGCCCACCCCGGACGGCGCCCCGACGTACGGCCTCGCGCTGAACCTCGAGCGCGACTCCGTCGGCGCGGTGATCCTGGGCGAGTACGAGCACATCTCCGAAGGCGACACCGTCCGCACGACGGGCCGCATCCTGGAAGTGCCCGTCGGCCCCGAACTCGTGGGCCGCGTGGTGAACGCCCTGGGCCAGCCGATCGACGGCAAGGGCCCGATCAACGCCAAGCTGACGGACGTGATCGAGAAGGTCGCCCCCGGCGTGATCGCGCGCAAGTCGGTGGACCAGCCGGTGCAGACCGGCCTGAAGTCGATCGACTCCATGGTGCCGATCGGCCGCGGCCAGCGCGAGCTGATCATCGGCGACCGCCAGACCGGCAAGTCCGCCGTGGCCGTCGACACGATCATCAACCAGAAGGGCCAGAACATGGTCTGCGTCTACGTGGCCATCGGCCAGAAGGCGTCGACCATCAAGAACATCGTGCGCGCGCTCGAGCAGAACGGCGCGATGGAATACACCATCGTCGTGGCCGCTTCTGCCTCCGAGTCCGCCGCCATGCAGTACGTCTCCGCGTACTCCGGCTGCACGATGGGCGAGTACTTCCGCGACCGCGGCCAGGACGCCCTGATCATCTATGACGACCTGTCCAAGCAGGCCGTCGCCTACCGCCAGGTCTCGCTGCTGCTGCGCCGTCCCCCGGGCCGCGAGGCGTACCCCGGCGACGTGTTCTATCTCCACTCCCGCCTGCTGGAGCGCGCCGCGCGCGTGAACGCCGACTACGTGGAAGCGTTCACCAAGGGCGAAGTGAAGGGCAAGACCGGTTCGCTCACGGCTCTCCCCATCATCGAGACGCAGGCCGGCGACGTGTCCGCGTTCGTGCCGACCAACGTGATCTCGATCACCGACGGCCAGATCTTCCTGGAAACGTCCCTGTTCAACGCCGGCATCCGTCCCGCCATCAACGCGG
>JAEZEB010000026.1 GCA_023438115.1 Pseudomonadota bacterium
GCGCGCGACCGCGCGACCGAGATCGCGCGCACGGTGCGCGAGGTGCGCTCGGTCGACAACCAGCTCACGGTGGGCTGATCCCGCCTCAGTGCGCCGCCGCCGCGGGCGCCGCTTCGCCTTCGTGCGGCTGGGGCTGCGCGCCCTCGCGGCGCGAGCCGGAGCGCGCTTCCTGGATCACGTCGTGCACGTAGCGCAGCTTCTGCAGCGCGGCGACCGACAGCGCGAAGGGGTACGCGTCCTCCTGGCCCAGGCTGCGGCTGAGGCTGTTCACCAGCAGCGTCACGGGTACCCACTGCTCCACCAGCGTGTCGAAGGCAGGCTGTCCCGTCTCCAGCGGATTGACCACGTCCTCGATCTCGCGGTCCTCCTCGCCGGGGATGGTGAGCTTCATGTTGTACGAAGCCGCGGTCTCCAGCAGGTCCACCATGTGCAGGTAGTGGGCCCAGGTCTCGGCCCAGTCTTCCCAGGGGTGGGACGTGGCGTATTCGCTGACGTAGCGCTCGCGCCAGTCCGGCAGCGTGCCGCCGCGCGCATAGTGGTCCTGCAGCGCCTGCGCGTAGTCCAGGCGCTCGTCGCCGAACACCTCGCGGAAGGATTCGGTGCGGCCGCCTTCGTCGATGAGGCGGTCCCAGTAGTAGTGGCCCGATTCATGGCGGAAGTGCCCGAGCAGCGTGCGATACGGCTCGTGCATCTCCTCGCGCCGGCGCACGCGTTCGGCGTCGTCCGCTTCGGCCACGTTGATCGTGATGAGGCCCTGCGCATGCCCGGTCATCACGGGCTGGCCGGGCATGTCCGCCAGGAAGTCGAAGGTCGGGCCGTCCGCCCGGCCGTCCGGCGGGCACGTGGCCACCAGGCCCAGGCGCGCCAGCGTGTAGAAGAGGCGGCGCTTGGCGGCTTCGAGCCGGTACCAACGCTGCGGGTTGTCGGGTTGCGAGAGGTCCGGCAGCGTGCGGGTGAGCCGGCAGGAGACGCACAGCTGGCTCGGATCGTCCGCGGGAACCGCGAAGTTGCACGCGTTCTGGTTGGTGTGGTTGTGGCACAGCCGGTAGCGCGCGGTGGACTGTGTCTTTCCGCGCATGCGCGGGCGCCATTCGTTGCCTCCTTCGTCGCCCGCCGGTTCGATCGCCGCCATGTTCAGGCGGTCGGGCAGGAAGGCGAGGGCGCTGCCGCACTTGAGGCAGGTCACGTTCTCGAAGAACAGCGGGTGGCCGCAGTACTGGCAGTGGAATGTCTTCATCGTTCCTCCTCCGACGAAAAAAGGCAGGCGCGCCGGCGGCGGCCTGCCTCGGAGCCTGGCGCGCAGGCACCGGGGGCGGCGGCGCCGCCCGCGAGCGCTTAGGGGCGCACGACCAGGTTGTTGCGGACTTCGCGCACGCCCTTGGTGGAGGCGGCGATCTGGCCGGCGCGGTCCTTCTCGCCTTGCGACTTGGCGAAGCCGGACAGGGCCACGGTGCCGTTCAGCGTGTCGACGTTGATCGACATGCCGCCGGTGCTCTTGTCCTCGAGCAGCTTGGCCTTCACCGCCGTGGTGATGGTGCGGTCGTCGACGTAGGTGCCGACGTCGGTCTGGCCGCGCATGACGGCGCAGCCGGTGGTGCCGATGACCGTCAGGCCGGTGAGGATCGCGAGCGCGATGGCGCGGGTCTGTTTCATCTGGAACTCCCTTCCTTTATGGGTTGCTTGTGTTCGGGTGCGGTTCTTGCCATGGAGACGTTCCGGGAAGCCGCACCGCTCCTTCCCGCAACGCCGTAGCGATCATTCCTTCCACTCGGGACGGTTACCGTCCTTGCGGTAGTCGGCCGCCGACATCGCGGCCATGAACAGGTGGGACAGCTGCGAGGACTTCAGCAGCGCCACCAGCAGCGTCGTGATCGAGATCAGGCGCCAGGGCCGCGCGAGCGTGAGCGCCGCGCCCAGGCCCAGCGAGATCGCGAGCAGCTGCACGGGCTTGCGCCGCGCGTAGCCGCGCATCAGCGGGGTGGCGAGGTCCACGGCCATGTGCGCGGGGTGGTAGCGCCACCAGGTCCGCAGCGCATGGCCGAAGTGCCCCAGCCAGCCGCCACCGGGAGGCGGCGGCTCCTCGTCGACGAAGCTGCCCGGGTCCTCGTAGCGGCCCTCGGGGGACTGCATCCGCGGGGCGTGCCGGCGCTCGCGCCGGCCCACGTGGGCGAGGATCGCCTCCCGGCTCTTCGCCAGCTTGTCGCGCGCTCCGCTCATGAACGCGCACCGATCGCGCGCAGCGCCTGCGCATCGGCGTCGAGCTGCGCCTTCAGTTCGGTGAACGCCTTTTCCGGCAGCGGCTTGCGCGCCTCCAGGAAGGCCAGCACGGAGATCGCCAGCGCGATGCCGGGCACCACGACGAACGACCAGTAGAAGCCCTCCTCGATCGCGGCGAGCATCACCGCCACGCCGGCCAGGATCAGGAACACCAGCATCGCGAAGAGCGCAATGCCCCAGGCGACCGCCCGCTTGGCCATCTCCTTGCCGACGGAGGAGGCTTCCTCGCGCATCAGGGCGGCGTAGCCGGCGGCGTGCTCCATCACCAGCTCCGGCTTGGAGACCAGCACCGAGAAGATCGGATGCAGCATGGCGGCCGCGATCAGAAGTAGCGCTCGCTGCGCTCGCGGTGGTGGCGCAGCGCGATCACCAGGCCGGCCACCGCGGCGCCGACGGCGGCGGCGACCAGGGCGGACTTCAGCGGATGCTCGGACACGTAGTTGCGGCTGGCCATGGCGTAGTCGCCCATGTAGCGGCCGGCGGTGGACGCACGGTCCGACATGCCGGAGCGCAAGTCCTTCATCGTGCTGCTGGCGCGTTCCAGCGCGTCGTGGGCCATCCTGCGGGTGCTGTCGAGCGTGTCGTTCATGTCGGTCCTCTGTTGTTGGTTGGGGCGGGTGCCTAGGACTTGCGCTTCAGGCTCATGGCGAAGGCCGCCCCGGCGAGGGCTGCGAACACGAAGAACAGCAGCTTCGCGAGGCCGGCCGCGCCGGCCGCGATGCCGCCGAAGCCCAGCACCGCCGCGATGAGGGCGATGACCAGGAACGCGACGGCGTAGTGCAACACGGGGGGATCTCCTCGCCAGGCTTTTTGCGCAAGGGCACGCGGGCTTCGTGCCTGCGGCAAGCTTAGGCATACGCGCCGACGCAAGGATCAGGAGCGGGCGTGAACGGGTGTAGTCGCGACGGCAGGTTCCGCTGTAGGACGGCGACTACGCGCGGCTCAGGCCGCGACAGTGCTTTGCTGCGCCGCCGCCGCCGTCGCAGCGACCTTCGGCAGCGTCGCGACGATGCGCGTGCCGTTGCCGGGACCCGAGTGGATGGCCAGCCGCCCGCCGGCCGCCTCCACGCGATGCCGCATGCCGGCGAGGCCGTGGGTCGAGGGCGGCATCGCGCCGACGTCGAAGCCCTTGCCGTCGTCGCGGATCTCGATCTCCACGTGGTTGCTGTAGTCGCGCAGGCTCACTTCCACCTGCTTCGCCTCGGCGTACTTGCCCACGTTGGTGAGCGATTCCTGCACCACGCGGTACACCGTGAGCTGGCTGCCTTCGTCGAGTTCGACGGTCTCCAGGCTGCTGGTGACCTCGACGCCCGAGCGCTCGGAGAACTCGCGCGCGAGGATCTCCAGCGCCGCGGTGAGACCGAGGTTCGCGAGCGACGAGGGCCGCAGGTCCTCGATGATGCGGCGCTTCAGCGCGATGCCGCTGTTGAGCGCTTCGGTGAGGTGCTGCAGGCGCTGCGCGGCTTCCGGCGTGACCTGGGGGCCGAGCTTCGACTTCAGCCGCGCGACATCCAGCTTGGCGGCCGTGAGCAGCGCGCCCAGTTCGTCGTGCAGCTCGCGCGCGAGGTGGCCGCGCTCTTCTTCCCGCACCTGCTGCAGGTGGGTGGCGAGCCGCGCCAGCGAGGCCGTGCGTTCGCGCACCTGCTTTTCGAGCAGGTCGCGCTCCTGCTGCAACGCGGCCTGCTGCTGCTCGCCCGCGAGCTTCAGCCGCGTGGTCTGCCGCAGGTACAGGTAGAAGGCGAGCAGCGCCGCGCCCGCGACCGCCGCGATGCCCAGGCGGCCCAGGCGCAGCGACTGTTCCACCTGCGCCTGCGCGACCGCCATGCCTTGCGTGGCCGTCTGCGTCAGGCGTCCGGCCTGCTCGCGGATGGCGTCCATGTGCTCCTTGCCGACGTCGGTCATGAGCACGAACTTCCAGGCTTCCTCGTTGCCCTGCTTGCGCATGCGCACCGAGAGGTCCATCTCCGCGAGCTTGCGCTGCACGTGCCGCGTGAGCTGGCCCACCATGGGCGTCTCGGGGGCGCCCGGCGGATAGCTGCTGCGCAGGCCTTCGAGGGTGTGGCTGATGTCGGCGACCGCCGCGTTGTACGGCTCGAGGTAGCGCGGATCGCCGGTGAGCAGGTACCCGCGCGACCCGGTCTCGGCGTCGAGCACGTGCTGCAACAGCTTGTTCAGGGCGTTGCGGGTGGCGGTGTACTCCTGGATACGGTCGAGCGCACGGGTCGACTGGTTGTAGCCCGTCTCGTTGATACCGATGAGCAGCAGAGCCGCTACCAGCGCGAGGATGAGGCTGATCAGGCCGCGCGTGTTGCGTACCGAAGCCGGCAGTTTCACCCTAAACGCCCACTGTTGTGAATAGAATCCGCGCACGCCATGACTCAAGGGTAGGCCATTTCCATCCGGAAGTGGGGCACAATGAAACAGCTTGGCGTAGAAGGTGAAGCATGATCAAAGTGGGCATTGTGGACGACCACGCCATCGTGCGGTCGGGCCTCAAAC
>JAEZEB010000203.1 GCA_023438115.1 Pseudomonadota bacterium
AGCTGGTGAAGTGGACGCTGTTCCGGCCGCCCGCCCCCGCGGAAGAGTCGGCTTCGCCCGCGCCGTAAAATGGGCGGGTTCGCGATCTCCACCTGGAAGGCCAACCCCCATGAGCCCCGTAGTACCCTCTTTGGCCGACCGTGACGGCAAGATCTGCATGGACGGCGAGCTGGTGGACTGGCGCCACGCGAAGATCCACGTGCTCACGCACACGCTGCACTACGGCTGCGGCGCCTTCGAAGGCGTGCGCGCCTACAACACCGTCAACGGCACGGCGATCTTCCGCCTGCAGGAGCACACGGACCGCCTGTTCAACAGCGCCAAGATCCTGCGCATGGAACTGCCCTTCACGAAGGAGCAGGTGAACGAGGCGCAGAAGCAGGTGGTGAAGGCCAACAAGCTGGAGTCCTGCTACATCCGCCCGCTGACCTGGATCGGCTCGCAGAAGCTGGGCGTGAGCCCCCGCGGCAACCAGATCCACGTGATGGTCGCCGCCTGGGCCTGGGGCGCCTACCTCGGCGAGGAAGGCATGCAGCGCGGCATCCGCGTGAAGACCTCCAGCTACACCCGCCACCACGTCAACATCACGATGACGCAGGCCAAGGCCGTGAGCAACTACAGCAACTCCATCCTGGCCAACATGGAAGCGATGGACGACGGGTACGACGAGGCGCTGCTCCTGGACAGCGCGGGCTTCGTCTCCGAGGGCGCCGGCGAGAACGTGTTCGTCGTCAAGGACGGCGTGGTCTACACGCCCGACCTGTCGGCCGGCGCGCTGAACGGCATCACGCGCAACACCACGCTGCACATCTGCAAGGACCTCGGCATCGAGGTCGTGCAGAAGCGCATCACGCGCGACGAGATCTACATCGCCGACGAGGCCTTCTTCACCGGCACCGCCGCGGAAGTGACGCCCATCCGCGAGCTGGACCGCGTGCAGATCGGCATCGGCCGCCGCGGCCCGGTCACGGAGAAGATCCAGAACGCCTTCTTCGACATCGTGAACGGCCGCAATCCCAAGTACGCCCACTGGCTCACCCGCGTCTGAACGAAGCATGAGCACCGCCACCCGCAAGGAAACCGTCGTCGAACTGGTCGCGCGCGACCTGAACGCCAACGGCGGCATCTTCTGTCCCAGCCCCAAGGCCGACATGAAGCTGTGGAACAGCCATCCCCGCGTCTACCTGGACATCGCCCAGAGCGGCGCGGCGAAGTGCCCGTATTGCGGGACGGTGTACAAGCTGCGCGAAGGCGAGCATTTCGGCGGCGGCCACTGAAGCTGCGCAGACCTTGTCATCCCGGGCTTGACCCGGGATCCATGCCGCGCTTGATCAGCCGCCGCCTGGATTGCGGGTCAAGCCCGCAATGACAAGCCAACAACGTGACCCATTCCCTCGTCATCGCCCCCCAATGGATCGGTGACGCCGTCATGACCGAGCCGCTGCTGCGCCGCCTGCACGCGCGCGGCGAGCGGCTGACGGTGGGGGCGCTGCCCTGGGTCGCGCCCGTCTACCGCGCCATGCCGCAGGTGGACGCGGTCGTCGAATTCCCTTTCCGGCACGGCGGCCTGCAGCTGAAGGCGCGGCGCACGCTCGGACGCGAGCTGCAGGGCCGCTTCGACACCGCCTACGTCCTGCCCAATTCGCTCAAGAGCGCGCTGCTGCCCTTCCTGGCCGGCATCCCGCGGCGCGTGGGCTACCTGGGCGAGGCGCGCGTGGGCTTGCTCACGCACCGGCTGAAGAATCCCAGGGACAAGCCGCCCATGGTGGCGTTTTACTCCGCGCTCTCGGGCGAGGCGGGGCTGGAGCACGATCGCCCGCGCCTGGCGCTGCCTGCGGGCGACGTCGACGAGGTCCTGTGCCGGCACGGCCTGGCCCGCGGCGGCTACGTGGTGATGGCGCCCGGGGCCGAGTACGGTCCGGCCAAGCGCTGGCCGCATTTCGGCGCGCTGGCGGCGCTGCTCGATCGCCCCGTGCTGCTGCTCGGGTCGGGCAAGGAGGCCGAGCTGTGCGAGGCGATCCGTGTCCATGCGCCGGAGCGCTGCCGCAACCTCGCCGGCCGGACCTCGTTGATGGAGGCCTTCGCGCTCATCGCCGGCGCCGGCCACGTGGTGAGCAACGATTCCGGCCTGATGCACGTGGCCGCCGCCTTCGGCGTGCCGCAGGTGGCGCTGTTCGGGTCCTCCAGCCCGCTGCACACGCCGCCCCTGAGCGACAACGCGCGCGTCGTGTGGCTGAAGCAGGATCCCGACTACCTGCCGTCGCTGGACTGCTCGCCGTGCTTCCAGCGGGAATGTCCGCTGGGGCATTTCCGCTGCTTGAACGATGTCAGCCCGCAGCGCGTGCGCGCGCTGCTCGGGCCGGCCTGACCAGGAGATCCCCATGCCCGCATCCCGCTTCCCGCAAGGCCACGCGCAACCCGGCGGCGAGCGCCTGCCCATGCCGCAGGACGCCGCCATGACGCCCGCGCAGCGCGAGGCCGCGCAGGCCTTGATCGACGGCCCGCGCAAGGGCGTGTACGGGCCCTTCCTGCCGCTGCTGCGCAGCCCCGCGCTGCTCGATCGCATCGGCCGCGTCGGCGAGCACCTGCGCTTCGACAGCGTGCTCGACGCGCGCGTGCGCGAGCTGGCGATCTGTGCCGTCGCCCGCCACGTGAGCAACCAGTTCGAGTGGGTGATGCACGCGCCGCTGGCCGTGAAAGCCGGCGTGTCCGAAGCGACCATCGAGGCGCTGCGGGCCGGCGCGCGGCCGAAGCAGCTGCCGGCCGACGAGGAGGCCGCGCTGGACTTCACGCGCGAGCTGCTGCAGACGCACGGCGTGAGCGACGCGGGTTATGCCGCGGCGCTGCAGGCCTTCGGCGAGCAGGGCGTGGTGGAACTCACCACGCTGGTGGGCTACTTCGCCATGGTGTGCTGGGTGATGAACGTCGCCCGCACGCCGGCGCAGGACGGCGCCGCCGGCCCGGGCCTGGACGCGTTCCCGGCCTGATCCGGGGCGACAATGGCCGCATGGCCGAGATCACCATCTTCCACAACCCCGCCTGCGGGACCTCGCGCAACGTGCTGGCGCTGCTGCGCCACGCGGGGCTGCAGCCGCAGGTCGTCGAATACCTGAAGACCCCGCCCACGAAGGAGCAGCTGCGCAAGCTGCTGGCCGACATGGACATGCCGGTGCGCGGGCTTCTGAGGCAAAAGGGCACGCCTTACGCGGAGCTGGGCCTGGACGATGCCAAGTGGAGCGACGAGCAGCTGCTCGATTTCGTGGTGCAGCATCCGGTGCTGATGGAGCGGCCGGTGGTGGTCACGCCGCTGGGCACCAAGCTGTGCCGTCCCATGGAGGAAGTGCTGGAGATCCTGCCGGTGGGTCCCATCGCGCCTTTCACCAAATCCGACGGCACGGTGGTGCAGGACGCCGGCCGCCGCCGCGCCTGACCGGCATGAAG
>JAEZEB010000236.1 GCA_023438115.1 Pseudomonadota bacterium
TGCTGGAGCTGTTCGGCGAAGTCGGCGGCGCGGGCACGCTCGTGCGGGCCGAACCGTTGCCGGACCAGGCAACCGGTACCGTGCGCTTTCAACTGACCACCACGTCCACCGACGACGAGGTGACGGATCTGTGCAGCTTCCACGTGCCGCGCGAGCAGATCCGCCTCGCGCGCTGGCCGGGTTCGGTCGTGCAGGAGGCGGTGAGTGCGCCCGCACCGTCCGGTCCGCGCGTGCTCGAAATGATCGCGGGCCCGCTGGCCTCGCCGGGTCTCGCCGACGACCTGCTGGAGCTGTTCGGCGAAGTCGGCGGCGCGGGCACGCTCGTGCGGGCCGAACCGTTGCCGGACCAGGCAACCGGTACCGTGCGCTTTCAACTGGCCACCACGTCCACCGACGACGAGGTGATGGACCTGTGCAGCTTCCACGTGCCGCGCGAACAGATCCGCCTCGCGCCCTGGCCGGGCACGACCGCGCAAGCGACTCCGCCGAGCGGACCCGCACCCGCCCCCGTGCCGGTCGCGGCGAAGCCGTCGCCTGCACCCGCAGCCGTTGCGGCGCCGGCATCCGCCTCCACCCGCCGCTCCGCGCCCGCCTCCGAAACGCTGCGCGTGTCGGTCGAAAAAGTCGACCAGCTGATCAACCTGATGGGCGAACTGGTCATCACGCAGGCCATGCTGGCGCAGCGCGCCGCGGGCCTGGACCGTGAAGTGGTGCAGCAGCTCGCGGGTGGCCTCGGCGACCTGGAGCGCACCACGCGCGACCTGCAGGAATCCGTGATGGCGATCCGCATGATCCCCATGGGCGAAGTCTTCCAGCGCTTCCCGCGCATGCTGCGCGACCTGGCCGCGCGCCTGGGCAAGCAGCTGGAGCTGCGCACCGTGGGCGAAGCGACCGAGCTGGACAAGGGCATGATCGAGAAGATCACCGACCCGCTCACGCACCTGGTGCGCAATGCCGTGGACCACGGGCTGGAACTGCCCGCGGAACGCGTCGCCGCCGGCAAGCCGCCGCAGGGCACGCTGACGCTGTCGGCGCGCCACGAGGGCGGCTGCATCCTGATCGAGGTGCAGGACGACGGCCGCGGCCTGGACCGCGCGCGCATCCTGGACAAGGCGCGGCGCAGCGGCATTCCCATCGCCGACGACGCGCCCGACACGGAAGTCTGGCAGCTGATCTTCGCCCCCGGCTTCTCCACGGCGCAGGAGGTGACCGACGTCTCCGGCCGCGGCGTGGGCATGGACGTGGTGCGGCGGAACATCCTCGCCCTCGGCGGCTCGGTGGAGCTCGATTCCGTGGCCGGCCGCGGCACGCGCGTGTGCGTGCGCCTGCCGCTCACGCTGGCCATCATGGACGGCATCTCGGTGGGCGTCGCCGGCGAGCTGTACCTGCTGCCGCTGGCGAGCGTGATCGAATCGTTCCAGGCGCAACCGGGTGCGATCCGCACCATGCCGCCGGCGCAGCGCCTGGTGAAGGTGCGTGACGAATACCTGCCGGTGGTCTCGCTCGCCGGTGCCATGGGTGCGGACGACGAGCGTTGCGAGACGCCCATGCTGGTGCTGGTGCAGGCCGAAGGCCGCCGCGTCGCGCTGGAGGTGGGCGAGCTCGTGGGCCAGCAGCAGGTGGTGGTGAAGAACCTGGAGGCCAACTACCCGCGCGTGCCGGGCGTCTCCGGCGCCACCATCATGGGCGACGGCACGGTGGCCCTCATCGTGGACGTGGCGGCCCTGGTGCGGGCCGCGCCGCCGGCGGCCTCAAGTTCCGCCGCGGCAGGCCGACAAACAGGCATGCCCCCGGTCGTTTCGGCCGGGACGGAACCTGTCCTCACCCACTGAAACGCCATGGAAATGTTGAACGAAGGCGCGCACATCGCGCGCCATGAAGCCGGCCGCGCGCCCGGCCTGCCGGCCGCCGGCGAGTACCTCACCTACCGCGTCGGCGACGAGGAATACGGCGTCGACATCCAGACGGTGCAGGAGATCCGCTCCTACGAGCAGCCGACGCGCATCCCCGGCGCGCCCGGCTTCGTCAAGGGCGTGGTCAACCTGCGCGGCGTGATCGTCCCGATCGTGGACCTGCGCCTGCGCCTGGAATGCGCGAAGGCCGACTACACGCCCTTCACCGTGGTGATCGTGCTCAATGCGCGCGAGCGCATGGTGGGCGTGGTGGTCGACTCGGTGTCCGACGTGATGGACCTGCCGGCCGAGGCGATCAAGGCGCCGCCGGAACTGGTGGACAGCCCGGCCTCGGACTTCATCACCGCCATTGCCTCGGCGGCCGACCGCATGCTGATGCTGGTCGACATGGACCGCCTGCTGGGCGCCACGCTGGGACAGCTGCCGGAGCAGCTGTCGTGAAACTGCCGGCCCTGCGCCTGCGGGCGCGCCTGACCATCGACTTCTGGGCGCTGCTGCTGCTGCTGATCGCCGTGGCGGCGGTCGGCCTGGGGCAGCTGCGCACCATGGCGGAGGCCGGCAAGCGGCAGGCCCACCTGGCCGGCCTGCAGCGCCACGTCGACCAGTGGGCGAGCCTCACGGGGCTCAACGTGGAGCGCACGCTGGCCCTGGCGCAGGCGGGCAGCCCGCCGGCGCTGCGCGAGTGGATGAACGGCGAGATGAAAAAGACGTCCGCCGCCATCACCGGCGTGCAGAAGGAGATCGACGCCAACCTGCAGTCGCCCGAGGAACGCGCGCTGATGGAGCGCGTCGCGGCCGTCCGCAAGGACTACATCCAGCTGCGCTCGGGCCTGCTGGAGCGCCTGGCCGTGCCCGACGACTCCGGCGGCGCCTTCGACGAGATCGAATCCAGCCTCAAGCCGGCCGCCGCCCGCTACCTGGAACAGCTGGACGCCGTGCGCCAGTACGCCGCCGACCTGTCGCGCCAGCAGGCCGCCGAGAGCGACGCGCTGCTGGGCCGCGCGATGCTGATCCTGCCCGGCGCCGCCGCCTTCGCCGTGCTGCTGGGCGTGACCGTCGGCTGGCGCTTCGCCAACCTGCTGCTGCGCGTGCTGCGCGACCTGCGCGAAGCGGCGCGGCGCATCGCCGATGGCGACCTCACGCAGACCGTGGTCGTGGACCGCACGGACGAACTCGGCGACCTGCAGCGTTCGCTGGCGCAGATGCAGGACGGATTGCGCCGCATCGTCGGCGGCATCCGCGCCGGTACCGACGGCGTCGGCACCGCGGCGACGCAGATCGCCAGCGGCAACGACGACCTGAGCGCGCGCACCGAGCGCGCCGCCAGCAACCTGCAGCAGACCGCCGCCACGATGGCGGCGCTGAGCGAAGCCATGCAGCGCTCCACCGGTTCGGCGGCCGAGGCCCAGCGCCTGGCCGTGACGGCGGCGAGCGTGGCCGAGCGCGGCGGCGAGGTCGTGGCCGAAGTGGTGAAGACCATGGGGGAGATCAACGCCGGCTCCGGCCGCATCTCCGAGATCACCGGCGTGATCGACGGCATCGCCTTCCAGACCAACATCCTCGCGCTCAATGCCGCCGTCGAAGCGGCGCGGGCGGGCGAGGAAGGACGCGGCTTCGCCGTGGTGGCCGCCGAAGTGCGCAGCCTCGCGCAGCGCTGCGCCGCCGCCGCCGGCGAGATCCGAGGCCTGATCGAGGACAGCGTGCGCAAGGTCGAATCCGGCGCGAAGCTGGTGCAGGACGCGGGCACGACCATGGAAGAGATCGAGCGCGGCGTGCGCGACGTGACGGAAGCGATCGCCGGCGTGACGGCCGCGGCCACCGCGCAGGCGGGCGGCTTCGGCGAGGTCAACCAGGCCGTCGCCCAGCTGGACCAGATCACGCAGCAGAACGCGGCCCTGGTGGAAGAGTCCGCCGCGGCGGCGCAGAGCCTGCGCGACCAGGCCGTGGGCCTGGTGCGCACCGTGGCCTCGTTCCGCGTGGCGCCCGGCGCCGCCTGAGGAGAATGACGTGTCCCTCACCGCCGCCGTGGCGATCCCGGCCTTCGTGCCGGTTCCGGCCGAGCGCGATCTCGGTTTCAGCGCCGAGGATTTCCAGCGCGTGCGCACGCTGATCCGCGCGAAGGCCGGCATCGACCTGCACCCGGGCAAGCAGAACCTGGTGTACGGCCGGCTGGCCCGGCGCCTGCGCGAGCGCGGGCACGGCAGCTTCCGCAGCTACCTCGACGCCCTGCAGGGCGACAGCGGGCCGGAGTGGCAGGAGTTCATCAACTGCCTCACCACCAACCTCACGGCCTTCTTCCGCGAGGCGCACCATTTCGAGGTGCTCGCCACCGAGCTGCGCCGCTGGAAGGGCCCGGTGCGCATCTGGTCCTGCGCCGCGTCCACCGGCGAGGAGCCGTACAGCATCGCGATGACGGCGGTGGAGACGCTGGGCGAGAACCCGCCGGTGCGCGTGGACGCGAGCGACATCGACACGCAGGTGCTGGCCGTGGGCCGCGAGGCCGCGTACAGCGCGGAGAGCGCCGCCGCCCTGGGCGAGGCGCGCCTGAAGCGCTTCTTCCTGCGCGGCAAGGGACCGAATGCCGGCAAGGTGCGCGTGCGCCCCGAGCTGCGCGCGATGGTTTCCTTCCGCCCCTTCAACCTGCTGTCGGCGCAGTGGGAGAAGAACGCCTACGAGGCCGTCTTCTGCCGCAACGTGATGATCTACTTCGACCGCGCGACGCAGCGCCGGGTGCTGGAGCAGCTGCACGGCGCCCTCAAGCCCGGAGGGCTGCTGTTCGCCGGCCACGCGGAGAACTTCACCGAGCACCGCGAGCTCTTCGAGCTGGTGGGCAAGACGGTGTACCGCCGTGCGGCCTGAGCTGGCGCGCCTGCCGCCCGCGCCGGCCGGCACGCTGGCCATGGTGCAGGCGCGCGCGCGCCGCGACCACGAGGCCGGCATGTTCTATTTCGACCCGGCCTTCCAGCGCCCCGCCGTGAAGGTGCTGCCGGGCGAGTTCTACGTGCACGACGAGGACGTGGTGATCACCACCACGCTGGGCTCGTGCGTGTCGGTGTGCCTGCACGACGCGGGCGCCGGCGTCGGCGGCCTGAACCATTTCATGCTGCCCGACGCGGGCGACGTGACGGCGGGCGCGCGCTTCGGCGCCTTCGCAATGGAGCTCCTGATCAACGAGCTGCTCAAGCGCGGCGCGCGGCGCGGCTTTCTCGAGGCCCGCGTCTTCGGCGGTGGCCAGGTGATGAAGAGCCTGTCGGCGACGCTGATCGGCGACAAGAACGTCGCCTATGCGCGCAGCTTCCTCGCGGCCGAAGGCATCCCGCTGCGCGGGGGCGACGTGCTCGACGTCGTGCCGCGCCGCATCTGCATGTTTCCCCGGACCGGCCTGGTGCTGTGCCGGCGGCTGCCGGCCGCCGATGGCGCGCAGTACGCGGCCCAGGAGGTCCGCTATCGCTCCGAGCTGGCGCAGGCGCCGGCCGGCAAGGTGGAGTTGTTCAAATGACGATACGCGTGGTGGTGGTGGACGATTCGGCGCTGGTGCGCGGCGTCCTGACGGAGATCATCAACCAGGCCCCCGACATGCAAGTGGTGGGGACCGCGGCCGATCCTTACGAGGCGCGCGAGAAGATCCGCGAGCTGGAGCCCGACGTCATCACGCTGGACGTGGAGATGCCGCGCATGGACGGCCTGGCCTTCCTCGAACGCCTGATGCGCCTGCGGCCCATGCCCGTGGTGATGGTGTCCACGCTCACCGAGCGCGGCGCCGCCACCACGCTGCGGGCGCTGGAGCTGGGCGCCGTCGACTTCGTCGCCAAGCCGGTGCTGGACGTGCGCCACCGCCTGGACACGATGGCGCGCGACATCACCGACAAGCTGCGCATCGCCGCGCAGGCCCGCGTGGGCCGCAAGTTCGGCGCCCCGCGGCCGGATGCCGTGCGCGTGTCCGCCAAGCCGCGCACCGGCGGACTGCCCAGCCCGCACCTCGTGGCGATCGGTGCGTCCACTGGGGGAACCGAGGCCATCCGCGAGATCCTGGAGCACCTGCCCGCGCAAGTGCCGGGCATCCTGATCACGCAGCACATGCCGCCGGGCTTCACGGCCAGCTTCGCCGCGCGCCTGGATGCGCTGTGCTGCATGCGCGTGAAGGAGGCCGAGGACGGCGAGCCCATCCTGGGCGGTCATGCGTACATCGCGCCGGGCGGCTTCCACCTTTCCGTGACGCGGGGGCCGGCAGGCTTCATCGCCCGCGTCGCGCAGGGCGAACTCGTGAACCGCCACATGCCTTCGGTGGATGTCCTGTTCCGCTCGGTGGCGCGCTGCGCCGGCGCGCGCGCCACCGGGATCATGCTTTCGGGCATGGGCGCGGACGGCGCCGCCGCGATGCGGGAGATGCGCGACCGCGGCGCCTGGAACCTGGTGCAGGACGAAGCGAGCTGCGTGGTCTTCGGCATGCCGCGCGAGGCGATCCTGGCCGGCGCGGCCGACGAGGTGCTGCCGCTGCAGGAGATCGCGCCGCGCCTGCTGGCGCGCCTGCACGCGGTGCGCCATCCGGCGGCGGCCACCGCTTCCTGAGTGCTTGCGCGTGCGCCGGCGCTCAAGCCCGCGTGCGCGCCGCCGAAAACACGCTGGAGGGCGAACTCCGGCCCTTCTGGGACGCCGCGGCTGCGGCGCCGAAGCCAACGAAACAGAAAGTCGAGTCATGTCATTTTTCCTCAACCTGAAGATCGGAACGCGGCTGGCCATCGGCTTTTCGCTCCTGATCCTGCTGAGCGTCATCGGCGCCGTCCTCGGGATGCGCGGCATCGTGGAAGTGCGCGAGGACGCGCGCGACCTGGGCCAGCAGAAGGCCGAACTGCTGGTGCTGAGCCAGACCTGGCAGCGCTCCATCGAAGTCAACAACGCCCGCAACTCGGTCGTGTTCTTCGTCACCAACCCCTTCCTGCAGCAGCGCGTGCAGGAGGACATGCGCGCGACCACCGCGGCCCTCACGCCCAAGCTCGAACGCATGCAGGAACTGATCCGCTCGCCGGAAGGGCTGGCCATGCTGGAGACCATCCGCAAGGACCGCGCGGCCTACCAGACCCTGCGCAACGAACTGCTCAAGCGCCAGGCGAACGGCGAGGACGTGCAGGAGGAAGTGATCGACAAGGTCTTCCCCGCTTCGCAGGCCTACCTCGCCTCGGTCGTGGCGCTGGCCGATTTCCAGGCCAAGCAGATCGAGATCCAGCTGGCCGAGATGGAGCGCTCCGCGCAGGAAGGCCTGACGGCGCTGATCGCCTGCCTCGTGCTGTGCCTGGCCTCCGGCGCCGGCCTCGCGTGGACGATCACCCGTTCCGTCGTCCGTCCCCTGGAGCATGCCAGGCGCGCGGCCGAAGCCGTGGCCCGCGGCGACCTCACCACGGAGATCCAGGTGCAATCGCGTGACGAAGTGGGCGAGCTCACCCGCGCGATGGCCCGCATGCAGCAGTCGCTGCGCGACATCGTGAGCTCGGTGCGCGGCAGCAGCGAGCAGATTGCCACCGGCTCGCAGCAGATCGCCACCGGCAACGAAGACCTGAGCCAGCGCACCGAGCGGCAGGCGTCCAGCCTGCAGGAGACGGCCGCGTCGATGCAGCAGCTGACCTCCACCGTGCGCATGAACTCCGAGGCCGCGCGCGAGGCGAGCGAGCTCGCCGGCACCGCCAGCTCGCTGGCCGCTCGCGGCGGCCAGGCCGTGGGCCAGGTCGTGCAGACCATGGAAGCGATCACGGCTTCGAGCCGCCAGATCGCCGACATCATTTCCGTGATCGACGGCATCGCCTTCCAGACCAACATCCTGGCGCTCAACGCCGCGGTGGAAGCCGCCCGCGCCGGCGAGCAGGGCCGCGGCTTCGCCGTGGTGGCGAGCGAGGTGCGCAACCTCGCCCAGCGCTCGGCCGACGCCGCCAAGGACATCAAGCAATTGATCCAGAGCAGCGTGCAGACGATCCAGACCGGCAGCAGCCAGGTGGGCGACGCGGGCCGCACGATGAACGACGTCGTGGAACAGGTGGCGCGCGTGACCGAGCTGATCGGGCACATCAGCGCCGCGAGTCAGGAGCAGACCCAGGGCATCGGCCAGGTCGGCACCGCCGTCACGCAGCTGGACCAGGCCACGCAGCAGAACGCCGCGCTGGTGGAGCAAAGCGCGGCCGCGGCCGAGAGCCTGCGCAAGCAGGCCGCGCGCCTGGTCGACGCCGTGGGCATCTTCGTGCTGAGCCAGGGCGAATCGCGCGAGGCGATCGCGCGCGCCCAGGAGTCCAGCCGCGGCCCGCGTCCCGCGGTGGAGGCCCGGCCCGTTGCGCGAGCGGCGCTCCCGCCTGCGAAGCCGGCGACCGTCAGCGACGCCGAGGACGACTGGCAGACGTTCTGAGCAGGCCGGTGGCAGCGGCATCCTGAAGCCTTGCTCCTTCCCGCCGGCAGGCCTTCTAGAACGCCCACTCCTGCTGCTCGCCGGGCACGCCTCTGCGCAGGGGCGTGGCTGCCGCGGGCGATGGCGGGCGGAAAATCGGGGTCGATATGTTCGATGCCGTCGAACAGCGAAGGCTGGCCCTCTGAGCTCTCGTGCGCCCGCACGCCACGCGCGATGATCGACGCCTGTGTGGGCCGCTCTTCGTCCGGATCCTCGTCGAGCGACACGGCGCGGCGCAGGCGCTTGTCTGCAAACTTCACCAGGCGCGCGCTGGTCCACTTCAACAGCTGGACGCGCTGCGCGTCCACGTCGAAATCGAACGGTGCTCCCTGGCGGGCCTGGATCTCGAGGGCGAGCTCGTACGCCGTGTTCTGGACGTCGCCGAGCTCCAGTTCGCCCCGGCTTGCGTGCACGATCCGCATCAGGTTGTCGTGGCACTCCCGGAAGAAGCGCTGCACGGCGTCCAGGTCCATCCGTCCTCTCCTGGTGGGGTGCCTGAACGCGCACTCTAGGGTATTTCGCAGCGATCAGGAGGTTTTCGCGCCTCGCGCAGCAGGCGCGCCGATGATCGCGAACAGCGCTTGCGCGCGGCCCCCCTGGCCGGCGCTTCGCGTCAACGCAGCGGTGCCAGGAACACCCGCAGCGCCTCCGTCACCGGCTCCACCATGTGCTGCGCACCCAGCGCCAGCGCGATCAGGCCCACCATGATCGTCACGGGAAAGCCCACCGCGAAGATGTTCATCTGCGGCGCCACGCGCGAGGTGAAACCGAGGACCAGGTTCACGAACAGCAGCAGGATGGTGGCGGGCAGGGCAAGGCTGAGGGCGAGGCGGAACACCTCGCCGCCCAGCAGGTCCAGCCGCACGCGGGCGAGTGCATCGAAGGGATCGGGCGCGATCGGCAGCGTGCGGAAGGTGCCCACCAGCGTGTCGATCAACAGCAGGTGGCCGTCGAGCGCCACGAAGAGCAGCAGCGCCAGCGTGTGCAGCCAGCTGCCCACCGCCGATTCGCTGCCGCCGCCGGGATTGAAGAAGCCGGCGAACGAGAACCCCATCTGCAGGCCGATCAGCTCGCCGGCGATCTCGAACACCGCGAACAGCATGCGCGCCGCGAAACCGAGGGCGAGGCCGATGGCGACCTGCTGCGCCACCAGGCCGAAGCCGGTGGCCGTGGCCAGCGAGATGCCTTCTGGCACGCCCGCGAAGGGCGCGACCACCAGCGCGATCACGAAGGCCGCTGCCACCCGTGCGCGCACCGGAAAGCCGCGGTGCGACAGCAGCGGCGCCGCGGAAAACAGCGCCAGCACGCGGATGAAGGGCAGCAGCAGGCCCGCCAGCCAGGCTTCCAGCTGGAGCTGGCTGAAGGCGACCATCAGCCCAGCGCGGACGGGATGGAGAGCAGGACTTCCCGGATCCAGTCCACCAGCCGCGCCATCATCCACGGGCCCGCGACCGCCAGCGCGGTCAGCACGCCCAGCAGCTTGGGCAGGAAGGACAGCGTGGCCTCGTTGATCTGCGTGACGGCCTGGAACAGGCTGACCACCAGGCCGACGAGCAGCGCGACCAGCAGCACCGGCGCGCAGACGATGACCAGCATCTCCATGGCCGTGCGGCCATACGTGAGGACGGATTCCGGCGTCATTGGACAACCTCCCCCAGGCTTGACCGCTGCGCGGCCTGCGCCTCCCCCCTCCGCAAGCGGAGGGGGCGAGCGCCTTCGGGCGGCCGTGCGGCGCTCACGTCGTTCCTCCGAAGCTGGCGACGAGCGATCCGAGCAGCAGGTTCCAGCCGTCGGCCAGCACGAACAGCATCAGCTTGAAGGGCAGGGCGATCAGCACCGGCGACAGCATCATCATGCCCATGGACATCAGCACGCTGGCGACCACCAGGTCGATCACGATGAAGGGAATGAAGACCATGAAGCCGATCTGGAAGGCGGTCTTCAGCTCGCTGGTGACGAAGGCCGGCACCAGCACGCGCAGCGGCGTGTCTGCGGGCTGCACGCCGGCCGGCTGGCCGGCGATGCGGTTGAAGAGGGCCAGGTCGCCTTCACGCGTCTGCTTGAGCATGAAGGTGCGCAGGGGCTGGCTGCCGCGCGCGACCGCTTCCTCGAAGCCGATCTGCTGCGCGTTGTACGGCTTGTACGCTTCCTCGTGGATGCGCTCCAGCGTCGGGCCCATGATGAAGAAGGTGAGGAACAGCGACAGGCCGATCAGCACCTGGTTGGGCGGCGTGGTCTGCAGGCCCAGCGCCTGGCGCAGCAGGCTCAGCACGATGATCAGCCGCGTGAAGCTGGTCATGAGCAGCAGCACCGCGGGCAGGAAGGACAGCGCCGCGAAGACCAGCAGCGTCTGGATGGAGACCGAATAGGTCGTGGTGCCGCCGGTGGTCTGCGCGGTGACGGCCAGCGGCGAGCCCTGCGCCCACGCGCCCGTGGCCAGCAGCGCCAGCGCGGCCGGTGCCAGCATGCGGAGCACGCGCTTCATCGCGGCTTCCCCGTGTAGCCCGCGACCACGTTGTCCAGGAGCTTGCCGAAGGACGGTTTCGCCGCCGCGGCGTCGGCCGGCGGCAGGTCCGCGGCATCCGTTTCCGCAAGGAAGGTGATCTGCTGCGGCGTCACGCCCAGCACCAGCACGCGCCCGTTCACGCGCACCAGCACCACGCGCTCGCGCGCGCCCAGCGGCAGCTGGCCGGCGAGTTCCAGCGCGCGCGCGCCGCGCGGGGCGATGGTCTGCACCTTCTTGAGCGTCCACAGCACCAGCGGGATGAGCGCCAGCACCACGAGCAGCATGAGGACGGACCAGGCGGTCGAGGCCATGGAGATCCTTCAGCGGCTCAGGCGCCGCATGCGCTCGGACGGCGTGACGATGTCCGTCAGGCGGATGCCGAAGCGGTCGTTGACCACCACCACCTCGCCCTGCGCGATCAGGAAGCCGTTGACCAGCACGTCCATCGGCTCGCCCGCGAGCGCGTCGAGCTCGATCACCGAGCCCTGCGCCAGCTGCAGGATGTGCTTGATCGGGATGCGCGTGCGGCCCAGTTCCACCGTGAGCTGCACGGGGATGTCCAGCACCAGGTCGATGTCGTCGCGCTGCGCGCCGGCAGCGCCCGCGCCCAGGCTGGGAAACAGGTCGGCCGCGCTGGCCGCCGCGGGCGGTTGCGAGGCCTCGGCTTCGGCGAGGGCGGCGGCCCAGTCGTCGGCCAGCGCTTCGCCGGACGGGGCGGGAGAGGCGGGATCTGCCATGGGAGTCTCGGTGGAGTTCAGGGCCGCAGCGGCGCCGGGCCCGGATCGGCCGGCGGCTGCGTGAGGAATTCGCGGATGCGCAGGCCATAGCGGCCGGAGACGGTGCCGTAGTCGCACTCGAACACGGGCACGCCGTCCACCTTGGCGGTCAGCGTGGGCGCGCGATCGAGCTCGATGAAGTCGCCGACCTTCAGCGCCATCAGCTCGCCGACGGTGGCCTCGCTGTAGGCCAGTTCGGCGGCGAGTTCGACGGCCGCCGACTGGATCTGCTGCTTGAGCAGCGCCACCCAGCGCCGGTCCGGGCCGCCCTGGTCGCCCTGCAGCGGCGAGTAGAGGATCTCTCGGATCGGCTCGAAGGTGGAATAGGGAATGCAGATGTGCAGCGAGCCGCCGACGTCGCCGAGCTCCACCTCGAAGGTGGTGGTGACCACGATCTCCGAGGGCGTGGCGATGTTGGCGAACTGCGTGTGCATCTCCGAGCGGGCGTACTCCAGCTCGATCGGGTAGATGGTGCCC
Organism: Pseudomonadota bacterium; assembly: GCA_023438115.1. Classification (GTDB taxonomy): domain Bacteria; phylum Pseudomonadota; class Gammaproteobacteria; order Burkholderiales; family Burkholderiaceae_C; genus Ramlibacter. The sequence continues at coordinate 12,100 of JAEZEB010000236.1, forward strand.
CAGGCCTTGGCGTACTCGGCGGCGATCACTTCCACCAGCCGCAGGATGATGCGCTGCTCGGTGGCCGAGAACTCGCGGCCTTCCACGCGCATCTGCTGCGTGCCGGTGCCGCCGAACAGCGTGTCGATCACGCCGAACACCAGCGTGGGATCGCAGATCAGCAGGCCCGAGCCGCGCAGCGGCCGCACGTGCACGATGTTGATGTTGGTCGGCACCACCACGTTGCGCAGGAAGGCGCCGAACTTCTGCACCTTCACGGGCCCGACCGCGATCTCGGGGTTGCGCCGCATGAAGTTGAAGATGCCGATGCGGAAGTTGCGCGCGAAGCGCTCGTTCACGATCTCCAGCGTGGGCATGCGCCCGCGCACGATCCGCTCCTGGCTGGAGAGGTCGTAGGGGCGGACGCCCGAGCCGTCGTCCTGCGGGCCGGCGTCGTCGTCCTGCGACTCGCCGGTCACCCCGGCAAGCAGCGCGTCGACTTCTTCCTGCGAAAGCGCTTGCTGGGCCATCGCTTACTGCACGATGAACTGCGAGAAGAGCACCGCGCGGATCGGGTTCTCCGCCGCGTCCTTCGCGCCGGGCTCCGGCAGCTCCAGGCCGATGGCCAGGGCCGAGCGGGCGCGGATCTCCTCGGCCAGCTTCTGCTTGCCTTCCAGCGTAAGCAGCTCCTCGATCTGCTTGGCGGAGATCAGCAGCAGGATCGCGTTGCGCACGGCGGGCAGCCGGTCCTTGAGCGTGGATTCCAGCGAAGGGTCCTCGAACTGCAGCGTGATGCCGATCTGCGCGAAGCGCTCGCCGCGCGGGTCGCGCAGGTTGACGGTGAAGGTTTCCAGGGTCGTGAAGAGGGGCTTGCGCTGTTCCTTCTTCTTCCTGGCGCCCGGACCTTGCGCCACATCGTCCTTGAGCGCATACCAGGCACCGCCGGCGGCGCCTGCCGCGACCAGCATGCCGAGCATGCAGGCCAGCACCAGCTTGCCGATGCCGCCCGTCTTCTTCGGGGTGTCTTGTTCCATTGCCGCTTCGGACATGTTCGTTCCTGGGATGGCGTCGATTGTGCGAACGCACCCCGCCGCGGGAAGGACGGATAAGGGCCGGAAAGCCGGGGCTTATCGGGCGGCGTTCAGGCGTACAGGTCCAGCATCCCGCGGCCGGCCCGCAGGGTGGCGGCGCCCGCGGTGCGCGGTGCGGCGGAGGTCGGTGGGGTCGCCTCGCCCGTGGAACCTGTCGCGCGCTGCGACTGCGCGTTGGCCTGGGCCTGCGCCTCGTCCTGCGCGAAGCCCTGGCCCGTACCTGCGGACACGCCGGCCTGCGCCAGCTGCAGGCCGTCCTCGGCCAGCATCTCGCGCAGCACGGGCAGGGCCTGCTGCAGGCTCTCGCGCGTGGCGCCGTGCGCGGCGGCCAGGCTGATCTCGGCCGCCTGGCCGTTCAGGCTCAGCTGGATCTGGATGGGTCCGAGTTCGGCCGGATTGAGGTGCAGCTCCGCCTGCTGCAGGCCGGCTTCCACCATGAAGCGGACCTCGGCGCCGAGTTCGCCCGCGAAAGCCGGCGAGGAAGGATGGGAAGGCAGCGTGGCCTGGTGC
>JAEZEB010000105.1 GCA_023438115.1 Pseudomonadota bacterium
GGCCTGCGCCCGCCACCAGGCCCGCCGCGGCGGCCAGCGCGATGCGCGGCCAGGCGCGGCGCGCGCGTGCATTGCGAGGAAACACCTCCGCCGCGGCCTGGTCGACGATGCGCCGCGTCACCTGCCCCTGTCCCATGGCGAAGGCCCCCAGCAGCGCCCGATCGCACAACAGGTTGATGCGCCGTGGCACCCCGCCGCTTTCGGCGTGCACCTTGCGCAGCGCCGCGCGGTCGAAGGGCAGCGGCCGCTCCAGCCCGCAGGCCGCCAGCCGGTGCCGCACGTACTGCGCGCTCTCGTCCTCGCCCAGTGCATGCAGGTGGTAGCGCGCGATGACGCGCTGCGCCAGCTGCTCCAGCTCCGGACGCGCGAGCATGTCGCGCAATTCCGGCTGCCCGATCAGGATGATCTGCAGCAGCTTGCGCTCGCTGGTCTCCAGGTTGGTCAGCAGCCGCAGCTGCTCGAGCACCTCGGGCGCGAGGTTCTGGGCCTCGTCGATCACCAGCACGTTGTTGCGCCCCTCCGCATGGGCGCGCAGCAGGAAGGCGTTGAGCGGATCGAGGTAGTCCTTGACCGTCGCCGCGCGGTGCGTGGGCGGCGTGACCGCCACGCCGAACTCGTGGCACACGGTCTCCAGCAGCTCCAGCACCGTGAGCTTGGGATTGAAGATGTAGGCGAGGTTGACGTGCGCCGGCACCTGGTCGAGGAAGCAGCGGCAGACCGTGGTCTTGCCGGTGCCGATCTCGCCGGTGAGCAGCACGAAACCGCCGCCGCCCTGCACGCCGTACAGCAGGTGCGCCAGGGCTTCCCGGTGCTGTTCGCTCATGAACAGCAGGCGCGGATCCGGCGCGATGGAGAACGGCTCCTGCTTCAGCCCGAAATACGCGGCATACATGGGCGCCAAGGATACAGCGCCGGTGTGAAGCTCCCCTCGGGGCCAGCCCGGGTCTGTCCCGGGGTCAGGCGGCCGCGAGCGGCGCGGTGCGGCGCGCGCGCCGCACGTTGAAGGCGCTGGCGATCAGCACGGCCTGCATCACCACCAGGCCCAGCCAGACGCCGCGGAAATTCCCGTGGTCCATCAGGGCGCCGAAGAACAGCGGCGCGACGGCCTGGCCGATGTCGAGCCCGGAGTACACGACGCCGTACACGCGACCCGTGGAGTTCTCCGGCGTCGAGCGCTTGACGATCAGGTCGCGCGAGGGGCCCGCCAGTCCGCTGGCGAATCCCATGGCGCCGAACAGCACCGGCACCGCGAAGGCAGGCAGCGAGGCGAAGCCCACGGCCAGCGCCACCAGGGCGGCGATGCCGAAACCCGCGCCCACCACGCGCTCGCAGCGCGCCGGATCCGAGGCGAGGAAGCCGCCGGCCACCATGCCGCCCGCGCTGCACACCATGTAGACCGTGAGGCAGGCCGCGGCCAGCGCCACCGGCACGTCGTGCAGCTGGCGGGCCGCCTCGGGCGCGAAGGCCTGGATCACGCTCAGCACCACGGCGTAGAAGAAGAAGAATGCGAAGCACATCCATACGGCGGGGATGCGCAGGAAATCGAAGCTGCCCTGCGGCGTGGCGTCCTGGCCCTGCGCGGCGGACGTGCGCGGCGCGGGCGGCAGCGCGAGACCCGCGCGGTACACCCACAGCACGGCCAGCACCACCACCGCCACCGCGCCGGCGACGGCGAGCGCCACGCGCCAGTGGAAGGCGATGGCCAGCGGCACCAGCAGCACGGGCGCGGCCGCCCAGCCCAGGCTGCCCGTGATGCCATGCACGCTGTAGGCATGTCCCAGGCGCGGCGCGCTCACCTTGCGGTTCAGCAGGGTGTAGTCCACCGGGTGGAACACGCCGTTGCCGACGCCGGCCACGATCGCGAAGAAGGCCATCGCCCAGTAGTTCGGCGCGAGCGCGAAGCCGAAGGCCGCGGCGGCGATCAGCGCCAGGCCGCCGAAGAGGATGGGACGCGGCCCGAAGCGGTCGACGAGGAAGCCGCTGGCGGTCTGCACCGCGCAGGACACGACGAAGAAGATCGTCATGAGGAAACCGAGCTGCGTGTAGCTGGCGTCCAGCGCGTCCTTCAGCCAGGGGAACAGGGGCGGCAGCAGCAGCTGGCTGAAGTGGCTCACCATGTGCGCCAGGCCCACCAGGCCGATCACGCCGGCGTCGCGGCGCATGGGGACGGAGCCGGGGAGCGGCGAAGTCGCAGTCGTCATGCGGCGATCGTAAGGGCCGGACCTTCTTGCGGGAATGCGACGGAACGCCAACTTTCGGCGAAAATCGGCCAATGCCGCGCCGCCGCTCCCTGGTCCCCACCGGCGACTTCGATCCCTTCCGTCCCGGGCACGCCCGACCGGTGCGCGTGCGCTCGCGGCTGCTGCCGGCCGACGCGCATTTCGAGCCGCACCGCCATCCCTGGGCGCAGCTCGCCTACTGCGCCACCGGCATCCTGCAGGTGAGCATCGCGGGCCCCGGCGGCGCGGGCGGCGGCGAGGTCACGTACATCGTGCCGCCGTCGCGCGCCCTGTGGATCGCGCCCGACGTGCTGCATTCGGTGCACGTGCTGGAGGACGCGCAGTTCCGCACGCTCTACGTCGACGCCGGCGTGGCGCCGCCCGCCTGGGAAGGCTGCCGCATGCTCGTCGTCTCGCCGTTGCTGCGCGAGCTGATCCCGGCGCTGGATGCGCCGGAGCTGCCGCGCGAGCGCGAAGACCTGCTGTCCGCGCTGGTCCTCGACGAACTGCGCGGCGCGGCGACCCAGCCGCTGGGCGTGCCGCTGCCGCCTGCCGACGGCGACAAGCGCCTGCGCGCGCTGTGCGAAGCCGTGCTGCGCTCCCCCGCCGAGCGCGCGACGCTGGCGCAGTGGGCGGCGGACGTGGGCGCCAGCGAGCGCACCATGGCGCGCCTGTTCCGCGAGCAGCTGGGCACGAGCTACCAGCAATGGCGCCAGCAGGCGGTGCTGGCGCATGCCCTGCCCCTGCTCGCGCGCGGCGTGCCGGTCAGCCACGTGGCGGCGGCCAGCGGCTACGCCAGCGAAAGCGCGTTCACCGCGATGTTCAAGGCCGCCATGGGACAGCCGCCCAGCCGCCTGCACGGCCGCGGAAGCTGAGCGCGAAGCGGCCCGCTGCGCCTACACTGGCGGCCGTGTCCACCATCCGCAGCGCCGGCCTGCTGATGTTCCGCCGCGGCCCGGCGGGCATCGAGGTGCTGCTCGCCCATCCCGGCGGCCCGTTCTGGGTCCGGCGCGACGAGGCGTCCTGGACGCTGCCCAAGGGGGAGATCGGCCCGAACGAGGAGCCGCTGGCCGCGGCCCTGCGCGAATTCGCGGAGGAAACCGGCTTCCCGAGCGCGCCGCCCTACCTGCCGCTGGGCGAACTGCGGCAGAAAAGCGGCAAGCGGATCTCGGCGTGGGCCTTCGAAGGCGACGCCGACCCGGCGCGCCTGCAAAGCAATGCCTTCGAGATGGAGTGGCCGCCGCGCTCGGGCCGCCTGCAGTCCTTTCCGGAAGTCGACCGCGTGGGCTGGTTCGACCTCGCCCATGCCCGCCGCAAGCTGCTCGCGGGCCAGGCGCCCTTCATCGACAGCCTGGAACGGCTGCTGCGCTCCGCAGCGGGGGGCAGTCCGCGGCCCGCTGCGTGACGGTTCGCGGCAGTTGCCGCTCCGCGCGCGGCGGCAGGAAATCGTCCGTGTAGACGAGTTCCGTCTCCGGCACCCGGGCCAGCCGCAACGCGCCGGCCACCCGCGCGATCTGGTGCTGCAGCCGCAGCGGATCCACCGCCGACAAGCCGTCGCGCCGCACGGCGGGTGTGAGCATGGCGTCGTCGAAGGCGATGCGCAGGCGCTGCGACTCCAGCTCCGCCACCATGCGCTCGCCCATGCGCTGGCGCAGCGCACCGATCGCGCTCGCGGGCTGCGCCGCCGCCGCGAGCAGGCCGCGGTTGATGCCGCGCGCGAAGGCCGCGGTGGTCTGTGGATGGCGGCGCAGGAAATCGGCGCGCGCGAACAGCGCCGCGCCGTAAAGCTCCACGCCGTGATCGGCGTAGCGCAGGATGCGGATGCGCTCGCGGCGAACGCCCTGCATCTCCAGGTACACCGCCGCATAGGTGTAGCCGGCGATCGCGTCGACGGCGCCGGCCACCAGCAGGGTTTCGCGCAGCGCGGGTTCCACCGATTGCCAGCGCACCTCCGAGGGGTCGAGCCCGTTGGCCCGCGCAAGCACCGGGAAGGCGGTACGCGCGGCTTCCCCTTCGGGCGCCGCCAGCAGCTTGCCGCGCAGGTCGGCGGGCGTGCGGATGCCCTTGTCTTCCAGCGAGATGATGGCGAGCGGCGCGCGATCGTGCAGCATGTAGAAGGCGGTGACCGGCTGCCGGGGATAGGCCGCGTTGTGCGCGATGATCGTGCTCAGGTCGGCCATGCCGACTTCGATCTCGCCGCCCGCCACGCGCCGCACCGTGTCGCCGGCGCCGAAGCCGCGCTGCACCTGCACCTGCAGGCCTTCGCGCGCGAGATGCCCGCCGTCCACGGCCAGCAGCAGAGGCGCATGCGCGCCCGTGAACAGCCAGTCGAGCGAGAAGCGCAGCGCCGGCAGTTCCGGCGCCGCGGCGCAGGGGCCCGCCAGCAGGAAGCCCGCGAGGACGGCGCACAGGGACTGCAGGAAACGCACGGGGTACGGCATGGAAGAGCGGCTCGTCCAGCATAACCCGGCCGCGCGCGGCGGCCGAAGAATATTCAGCGTTGCGCCTTCTCCATCGATGTTTCGGGCGCCAGCGCTTTCGGCTCCTGGTCGATGTGGCGCTCGAGCCAGTCGATGATGCGTTCGGCGGCGTCCTGCCGCACCGACGGCGAGCCTTCACCCAGGAAGTGGTGGTCCTCGCCCGGATACAGCACCAGCTCGGCCCGGGTGTCGCCCGCGCGCATGAGGCTCACGAACAGCTCCTCGGACTGGCACTTGGGGCAGCGCTCGTCGTCGGCGCCCTGCATGAAGAGCGTGGGCGTGGTGGCGCGCTCCACGCACGCCAGCGGCGACAGCTTCCTGGCCAGCGCGCGGTCGAAGCGCCTCTCGCCGCCCATGTAGTACGGGTCCGCGTAGTAGCCGCCGTCCGAGGTGCCGTAGTGCGTCTCGATGTTGCCCACCGGCGCCATGACCACGGCGGCGCGGAAGATGTCGCAGTTGCCCACCGCCCAGCCGCCCAGGTAGCCGCCGTACGACTTCCCGGAGATCGCCACGCGCCCGTCGCACACGCCTTCGTCCTGCAGCTGCCGGATCGCCGCCAGGTGTTGCGGCAGGTCGTACTCGCCCCAGTGGCCCGCAAGCCGGTGGCAGAACTCGCTGCCGTAGCTGGCGGAGCCCACCGCATTGAGCGCCAGCACCGCCCACCCGCGGGCGCACAGCACCTGCCAGAACACGTTGGTGTCGAAGTCGAGCAGCGCATAGGCCGCCGGCCCGCCGTGCGCGTCATCCAGCAAGGGCAGCGGCCCGGAGGCGCCTTCGGCCCGCAGCAGCCAGCCCTCGATCTCTTCGCTGCCACCGCGGCCGTCAGGCACCTGGAAAGTCCAGTTCTCGACCAGGATGGGCGTCCTGTCCTTCCACCAGGGATTGAAGTTCGTCAGCTGCCGCTCGCCGCCACCGGGTGGACAGGCATGCACCTCGCTGGGCAGCGAAGGATGGTCCACGGTGAAGCAGAGCGTGTCGCCCGCGGGGGCGAAGGCGCCCAGCTGCCGGTTGCCCGTCACGACGCGCTCTTCCAGCGTGCCATCGAGCGCGATGCGGACCACCTGGTGGCGGCCGCGATGCTGCCGCAGGAACAGCAGGCCCGCCGAATCCGGCGTCCAGTGCACGGAGAGCGGATCGGCCACCTGGAGGTCCTCGTCGCCCAGGCGGCGCGCCTGGCCCGAGGCGCACTCCAGCACGTACAGGCTGGTCTGCGCGTCGCCTTCCTCCTGCGTGGCGCAGAACGCAATCCAGCGTCCGTCGGGCGACCACAGCGGGCTCATCACCGTCGCGAAGTCGTGCGTCAGCTGGCGCGCGCCGCGGCCGTCGGCGGCGCTGGTCCACAGGTCCGTGCGATGCGAGAAGCGACCGGCGCGGCCGCGCGCATACGCGAGCCGCGCGCCGTCGGGTGCGACGTCGAAGGCCAGGACGTCGAAAGGACCGTCGGTGAGCTGGCGATGCGCGCCGCTCGCCGCATCCAGGCGGAACAGGTGGATCTCGCGCGCCAGCATGTAGCCGACGCCGTCGCTCTTGTACGGCAGCTTCCAGGCCACCTGGGGCTGCACCTTGCGCTGCTTCGGCTCGCGGCCGGCGGGGCGCTCGCCGCGCCAGTCCGGATCGACGATGACCGCGGCGGACACCACCAGCGCCTGGCCATCCGGCATCCAGCGCAGATCGGACACCGCGCCGGGCAGTTCACCGCAAGGCGCCGCTTCTCCACCACCGGCAGGCAGGAGGTGCACCTGCGCCGAGCCGCCGCGGTCCGAGAGGAAGGCGAGCCGCCTCCCATCGGGGGACCAGCGGGGTGAATTGTCGCGGCCCGGGCCGCGCGTGAGCTGCACGGGTTCGCCTTCGAGCGGCACCTGCCAGATGCAGCTTAGGTAGCCGTCATCTTCGCGGTCGACGGAGCGGACCGTGCAGGCCACGGACTTGCCGTCCGGCGCGCCCGCGAGTTCCGTGACCTTCTGGTGGAGGTACAGGTCTTCGGTCGTGAACGGGGTGGGCATGCAGGGATGCTCCCGCCGAGGCCGGATGCGCCCTGTAGGACGCCGCCGGAACGCGTGCGGCGCCCGGCCGCACGGCCCGTCAGGCGGCGGCGTAGGCGGGCCGGCGGGCGGACTGCGCGGAGGCCTGCGCCGCATACGCGACGTCGACCAGCTCGAAGTCCTCTTCTTCCACCTCGACCTGCGCCTGCTCCGCGTGCTCCCACGCGGCCCGGATGGCCAGCATCGCCTCGTCGATCTCGAGGCGCGAGTCGCCCTTGATGCGCACCCAGTTGGCGCAAAGGGACTTCTCGGCATCCTCGAAGCGGCCGCCGTACTGCGCGTAGCCGATGTAGCCCACGCAGTAGGCCGGCGCATAGTCGTCATAGTCCAGCTGGCTGCGGTAGTAGGGCTGGGCCCAGTACACGCTCTGCCAGTACGCATCCTCCAGTTCGGGGCGGATGCGCCCGTCGAGGCGGATTTCGGGATCGTCTGCTTGTTCCTGCCAGTCGTTCTGGTCCATGGCGTTCATGTCCGCTACTCCGTGTGTTCGTCGCTGGGGAAATGATCGCGAAGCCGCCGCTGCGGCCGCGTAGGACGCTGCAGCCGCGCTGCTGTCGGAGGCCGCACCCGCGGCATGCAGGCGGCGCCCCCGGCGGCGGGCGCGAATCCGGCCATCCGCAGAGGCAACGGCTGGCGGAATGTCGCCTGCGAAACTTGCACCGCGTGCCCGCGGGCCGATACTGCGGGCCAGAACGGAGGCAACCCATGGAAATCGGCAACAAGGTGGCGGTGGTGACGGGCGGCGCGAGCGGCATAGGCGCCGGCATGGCGGAGCGCTTCGCCCGCGAGGGCGCCGCCGGCGTGGTGGTGGCGGACGTGAACCTCGAGCGCGCGCAGGCCGTCGCCCGGCGCATCGGCGAGAAAGCGATCGCTGTGCGCTGCGACGTCTCCCAGGAGGCGGATATCCAGGCGCTGGTGGAGCAGGCGCGCCAACGGTTCGGCCGCATCGACGTCTACTTCTCCAACGCCGGCATCCTCGGCCGCATGGGCGGCATCGAGCTGGAGGATGCGCTGTGGGAGAGCATGTGGAAGATCCACGGCATGGCCCACGTGTGGGCCGCGCGGGCCGTGTTCCCGGAGATGCTCGCGCGCGGCGAAGGCTATTTCATCGTCACCGCCTCGGCCGCGGGGCTGCTGAACATCGTCGAGTCCGCGCCCTATGGCGTGACCAAGCATGCCGCGGTGGCGGTGGCGGAGTGGCTGCGCATCGCGTACGGCCGCAAGGGCATCCGCGTGTCCTGCCTGTGCCCGCAGTCCGTGCAGACCGACATGACGCGCGACGGCACCGGCTCCGCGGGCCTGGACGGCGTGCTCCTGCCCGAGCAGGTCGCCGACGTCGTGGTGCAGACCATGCGCGAGGAACGCTTCCTCGCCCTGCCCCATCCGGAGGTGGCGAAGTACTTCCAGGCCAAAGGCCAGGATTACGACCGCTGGCTGGGCGGGATGCAGAAACTCTACGCCCAGCACATGGGCACGAAGAGTTAACCGAACAAGCCGACCAGCCCGATCACGATCAGGTACAGCGCGATGATGTAGTTGAGCAGCTTGGGCATGATCAGGATGAGGATGCCCGCGATCAGGGCGGCGATGGGGCTGAGTTGCTGGATGGTCGGCATGGGCGCTCCCGGGAAGAAACCGGCGCAGTATGCGCGCTTGATCCGGAACAAGGTGGCGCTCCGCGGCCGGGCGGAGAATGGCCTGCGATGGCCAGGAAGTTCCCCATCCACCCGGCCCACCCCGAGCGCACCTGCTGGGGCTGCGACCGCTACTGCGCCGCCGACGCGATGATCTGCGGCAACGGCACCGAGCGCACGCAGCATCCGGTGGAGACCTTCGGCGAAGGCTGGGAGCGCGAGGGGCTGGATCCGTTTTCCGATCCGCTGCTGGACGCCCCTGCTGAAACGCGCTAGGTGTTGAATCTCAGGAGGTTGTTCACACCGCGAATCCTGGTGATGGGCGGCTTGTGATCCAGGGCAGAGTGTGGACGCAGCCAGTTGTAGCGGTCAATGAATGGCTGCAACGCAGCCTCACGCTCGGCTGAGCTCTCGTAGGGGCGTGCATACGCCCACTCGCGCAGGCTGGTTTGTACGAACCGTTCGGCCTTGCCGTTGGTCTTGGGCGTGTAGGGACGCGTGCGGACGTGGCGGATGCCCAGAGCCTCGCAGGCCAGCCTGAAGGTCTTCTTGTAGCCGGCACCGTTGTCGGTCATAACCCGGTCGATCTGTACGCCCAGGCGGTTGTAGTAATCCACGGCCTGGCGCAGGAACTCCACGCAGCTCAAAGCCGTCTCGTCGGGCTTGATCCGGGCGAACGACACGCGCGAGTGGTCGTCGATGGCCAGGTGCACGGCATCCCAGCCGATGCCGCGGTTGCGGTTCTTTGCACGGTCTCCGGTGATGCGGTGCCCTACGCCTTGGATGCGCCCGAGCCGCTTGGTGTCGATGTGCAGCAACTCGCCGGGACTGGCGCGCTCATAACGGCGGATCGGCTCCACAGGATCGAGCGACTTCAGGCGGGACAGGCCCGCCCGAGCCATGTAGCGGCTGACCGTGGCCAGGCTGCGGCCGCACTCCTTGGCGATGCGCCACAACGGCGCGCGCTGGCGACGCAGCTGCTCGAAGGCGGCGATCTCGCCCGCCAAGCAGCATCCGGGGCTGCGGTGAGGCTTGGAACTGCGGTCCTGCAAGCCTGCAGGACCCTCGGCATCAAAGCGAGCCAGCCACTTGTGGGCGGTGCGGCGGCTGACCCCTGCGGCGTGCGCCGCCACAGCGACGCTCCACCCTTGTTCGCGGATCCTGCTGACCAGCAGGGCTCGACCAATCGGAGTCAATGCTGCATTCTTAGGCCTGTTCATCCGTCCTCTCCTGAGCTGGTTGGCTGGGCTTGGTAACCACAGCTTCCCAAATCAGGGACGGATGAACAACCTACTGAGACATCACAGCTAGGCGTCCTTGATGCCGGGATCGATGCCGGTCACCACGCGCGCATAGCGTTGCCGGCTCCAGTAGGCCGAGGCCCAGTCGATCAGCACCACGAGGCGGTTGCGGAAGCCGATCAGGAAGTAGATGTGGGCGAACAGCCAGAACACCCAGGCGAGCCAGCCACTGAATTCGATGCGGCGCCAGGGCGTCCACAGGTCCACCACCGCCGAATTGCGTCCGATGGTCGCGAGGTTGCCGTAGTCCCGGTAGCGGAAGGCGCGCGCGGGCTCGCCGCGCAGGCGCAGCAGGATGTTCTGCGCCGCGGTGCGTCCCATCTGCTTGGCCGCCGGAGAAACCCCCGGCACCGGACGCGGCTCGCGGCCCGGCATGTGGCTTTGCGCGGAAGCCAGGTCGCCGATCACGCTGATCTCGGGATGGCCCGGTATGGTGAGGTCCGGCTCGACGACCACGCGCCCTGCGCGATCCACCTGCGCGCCGGTCGCCTCCGCGATCTGCCGCCCCAGGGGCGAAGCCGCCACGCCCGCGGCCCACACGATGCAGCGGGCCGCGATGCGCTGGGCGGGCACGTCACCCGCGGGCTGCACTTCGAGGCCTTCCTCGGCGATGGACGTCACGCGCGCATGCGTGCGCACCTCCACCCCCAGCTTTTCGAGCTGCCGCTGCGCGCTCGCGCTCAGCGCCTCGGGCATCGCCTGCAGCACGCGCGGCCCGCCTTCCAGCAGCAGGATGCGCGCCTGCGCCGGATCGATGCGGCGGAACTCGCCGGGCAGCGTGTCGCGCGCGATCTCGGCCAGCGTGCCGGCCATCTCCACGCCGGTCGGTCCACCGCCGATCACCACGAAGGTGAGCCAGGCGGTGCGGCGCTCCGCATCGGCTTCGCGCTCGGCCGCCTCGAAGGCGAGCAAAACGCGGCGGCGGATCTCGAAGGCATCGGCCAGCGTCTTCAGGCCCGGCGCGAAGCGCTCCCACTCGTCGCGTCCGAAGTAGCTGTGGGTGGCGCCCGCCGCGACGATCAGGTGGTCGTACGGAAGCGACTGGCCATCGCGCAGGCGCACGGCGCGCGCGGCGGCATCGACCGCCACGACCTCGCCCATCAGCATGGTGACGTTCGGCTGGTTGCGGAACAGGTGGCGCGCCGGCGCGGCGATCGCCGGGGCGGGAAGGCCCGCGGTGGCCACCTGGTACAGCAGCGGCTGGAACAGGTGGTGGTTGGTCTTGTCCACCAGGGTGATGGCGACATCGGCGCCGCGCAGGGCGCGCGCCGCCTCCAGGCCGCCGAAGCCGCAGCCGATGATCACGATGCGGGAAGTCACGCGGTCAGTCTAGCAGCCGGTGCTTGAGCGCGTAGTACGTCAGGTCGCTGTTCGAGCGCGCATCGAGCTTGCGCATCAGGCGCGCGCGGTAGGTGCTGACGGTTTTGGCGCTCAGCGACAATTCGGCCGCCACCTCGCCCGCGCTGCAGCCCTGCGCCAGCTTGAGGAACACCTGCAGTTCGCGCGCCGAGAGCTGCTCGTGCAACCCGCCGGGCGTCGGCGTGATCACCTGGGTGGCGAGCAGTTCCGCCACCACCGGCGTGATGTAGCGCTGGCCTTGCGCCACGCGTCGCACCGCCGTCGTGATCTCCACCGGCTCGCAGGCCTTGTTCAGGTAGCCGCTCGCGCCATTGCGGATCAGCGGGACGGCGTACTGATGCTCGGGATAGCCGGAGAGCACCAGCACCGCGACGTGCTCCGCCTTCGCCTTGATCATGGTCAGCGCGTCGATGCCGCTCTGCCCCGGCATGTCCAGGTCCAGCAGCAGCACGTCGACGGCCTGCGTGCGCACCAGGTCGATGGCCTCGCGGCCGGAAGCGGCCTCCGCCACCACCTCGATGCCGTCCTGCTCGTCCAGGTAGGCCCGCAGGGCCGTGCGCGTGATGGGATGGTCGTCCGCGATGCCCACCCGCACGCTCCGCACGTGCAGGCCTGCCGCGGGCGGGATGCCCGCGGTCTCGCGTTCGGCGACGCGGTGCAGCTTCACGGCCGTGTCCTGCCTTTCAGGAGCGACTCGACGGCCCCATTAGGTAACGGGCCGCGTGGCCGTCCCGTAGGCGCTTGCCTACACAATGGTCGGAGAAGCGCGCGAAGCTCAGGCGGGCGCGGCGCCGGTCTCGCGCGTCTACTTCGGCTCGACGTCCGTCACATCCGCCAGCCGTCCGCGGCCGGGGACGGGACCGCCGGCCGCATCCGCGCGCGGCGTGCGGCTGGCCTCCTGCTGGCGCTGCGCGCGCCGCATCATTTCCTCGAAGGCCTGGCCCGGCCCCATGCGCATGGCGAAGGGCAGGATGGGACGGCCGGTCAGCTTGCACCAGGCGGCGCGCACGCCCCAGGCGGCCAGCAGCAGGACGGCGGCGCAGGCGATCGCCAGCGCGAAGACCACGCCGGCGGCCAGCAGCACCGCGCGAAGGAGGAGGTTCAGCAGGAAGGGCATCAGCTTGGGATTGTCGCGCAGCCGGAAAGTGCCCGTCCGCTGCGCGGGATCACGCGGAAACCTCCTCGGCGGAGGGCGCCGCCGCGCCCTTGAAGTGGAACACGCCCGGCTCGCGCACCGGATCCACCTCCACCGCGATGCTGCTCTTGGGCGGGAAGCGCCCTTCCAGGATCAGCCGCGACAGCGGGTTCTCGATGCGCTGCTGGATCGCGCGCTTGAGCGGCCGCGCGCCGAACACCGGATCGAAGCCCACCTTGGCGAGTTCCTCCAGCGCCGCCGGCGACACCTCCAGCTGCAGGTCCATCTTGGCGAGGCGCTGCTCCAGCACGCGCAGCTGGATCTTCGCGATGCGCGCGATGTGCTCGGCGCCCAGGCCGTGGAACACCACCGTCTCGTCGATCCGGTTCAGGAACTCGGGGCGGAAGTGCGTCTTCAGCTCGTCCCACACCGCGTCCTTCACGTCCTCGTAGGGCCGGCCCACCATGTTCTGGATCATGTGCGAGCCGATGTTGGACGTCATCACGATCACCGTGTTCTTGAAGTCCACGGTGCGGCCCTGGCCGTCCGTGAGGCGGCCGTCGTCCAGCACCTGCAGCAGCACGTTGAACACGTCGTGGTGCGCCTTCTCGACCTCGTCGAGCAGGATTACGCTGTAGGGCTTGCGGCGCACGGCTTCCGTGAGGTAGCCGCCCTCCTCGTAGCCCACGTAGCCCGGGGGCGCGCCGATCAGGCGGGCCACCGAATGCTTCTCCATGAACTCGCTCATGTCGACGCGGATCAGGTGCTCCTCGCTGTCGAACAGGAAGTTCGCCAGCGCCTTGCACAGCTCCGTCTTGCCCACGCCGGTGGGGCCGAGGAACAGGAAGGAACCCGTGGGACGGTTCGGGTCGGAGAGGCCCGAGCGCGAGCGGCGGATGGCATTGGCCACCGCGCTGATCGCCTCGTCCTGGCCCACCACGCGCTCGTGCAGCTTGTCTTCCATCAGCAGCAGCTTCTCGCGCTCGCCCTGCATCAGCTTCGACACCGGGATGCCGGTGGCGCGTGCCACCACTTCCGCGATCTCCTCGGCGCCCACCTGCGTGCGCAGCAGCTGCGGCTTGCCGCTCTCGCCCTTGGCCTTTTCCGCCGCCTGCGCTTCCTTCAGCTGCTTTTCCAGGGTGGGCAGGCGGCCGTATTGCAGCTCGGCGACCTTGTTGAAGTCGCCCTTGCGCTTGAGCTCCTCGATCTGGATCTTGACCTTGTCCATCTCCTCGCGGAACTGGGCGCTGCCCAGCGCGGAGGCCTTCTCGGCCTTCCAGATCTCCTCGAGGTCGGAGGTCTCCTTGCGCAGGCGCTCGATCTCCTCGTCGATCAGCGCCAGCCGCTTCTGCGAGGCCTCGTCCTTCTCCTTCTTCATCGCCTCGCGCTCGATCTGCAGCTGGATCATGCGGCGGTCCAGCCGGTCGATGGCTTCGGGCTTGGAGTCGATCTCGATCTTGATCTTCGCCGCGGCTTCGTCGATCAGGTCGATGGCCTTGTCCGGCAGGAAGCGGTCGGTGATGTAGCGGTGCGAGAGTTCCGCCGCGGCCACGATGGCGGGGTCGGTGATGTCCACCTGGTGGTGCAGCTCGTACTTCTCCTGCAGCCCGCGCAGGATGGCGATGGTCGCCTCCACCGTCGGCTCGCCGACCAGGATCTTCTGGAAGCGGCGCTCGAGCGCGGCGTCCTTCTCGATGTACTTGCGGTATTCGTCGAGCGTGGTGGCGCCCACGCAGTGCAGTTCGCCGCGGGCGAGCGCGGGCTTGAGCATGTTGCCGGCGTCGATGGCACCTTCGGCCTTGCCGGCGCCCACCATGGTGTGCAGTTCGTCGATGAAGACGATGGTCTGGCCCTCGTCCTTCGCCAGCTCGTTCAGCACGGACTTCAGGCGCTCCTCGAACTCGCCGCGGTACTTGGCGCCCGCGAGCAGCGCCGCCATGTCGAGCGACAGGACGCGCTTGCCCTTCAGGGTCTCGGGCACCTCGCCCGCGATGATGCGCTGCGCGAGTCCTTCGACGATCGCGGTCTTGCCCACGCCAGGTTCGCCGATCAGGACCGGGTTGTTCTTGGTGCGCCGCTGCAGCACCTGGATGGCGCGGCGGATTTCCTCGTCGCGGCCGATCACGGGGTCGAGCTTGCCCTGGCGCGCGCGCTCGGTGAGGTCCAGCGTGTATTTCTTCAGCGCCTCGCGCTGCCCCTCGGCTTCGGGCGAGTCCACGCCCTGCCCGCCGCGCACGGCGTCCACCGCCGCTTCCAGCGCCTTGCGCGAGAGGCCGTTCTCGCGCGCGATCCGGCCGATGTCCTGCTTGGTCTCGGCCAGCGCCAGCAGGAAGTTCTCGCTGGCGATGAACTGGTCGTTGCGCTTCAGGGCTTCCTTCTCGGCGCCCTGCAGCAGCGCGCCCAGGTCGCGGCCCACGCCGATCTGGTCCTGCCCCTGCACCTGCGGCAGCTTGTGCATCGCGCCCTCGGCCGCCGCCAGCAGGCCCGGCACGTTGACGCCGGCGCGCTGCAGCAGCGCGCGCGGGCCGTCCTCCTGCCGCAGCATCGCCACCAGCAGGTGCGGCGGCTCGATGTAGGCGTGGTCGTTGGCGAGCGCCAGGCTCTGGGCGTCGGCCAGGGCTTCCTGGAACTTGGTGGTGAGCTTGTCGATTCTCATGGCGTGCAAAAACCTCGGGTTACGGCCCAGATAAGCGTAAGGCGGTACTTTTCAAGGGCTGGCGTGGCGGGCCGGCTGACTAGAATCGGCGCCATGCAGATCCACCAGATGTCGGTGACCTACCTGCCCGAGCAGGACCGCATCCTCATGCGCGTGAACACCACGGAAGGCGAGGAGATGCGCATGTGGCTCACCCGCCGCCTGATGGTAGGCCTGTGGCCGCTCCTGACCAAGCTCCTCACGGAACACCTGCTCAAGCTGGAGGCCGGCGGGGCCACGCTCTCGGGCGCCAATCCCGAGCTGAAGAAGATGCTGGCGGACTTCCGCAAGGAGGAGTTCCTGCAGCACGCCGACTTCGACACGCCCTACCAGGAAGGCCAGGGCCGGCTGCCGCTGGGCGAGGAGCCGCTGCTGGTGACCGACGTCGACGCGAGCCCGCTCACCAGCGGCCCGCTGCGCCTGAACTTCAACGAGCGCCCCGCCCATGGCGACGCCAAGCCGCGCAACTTCCAGATGGAGATGCAGCCCAAGCTGATGCAGGGGCTGATGCACCTGCTGGACCAGGCGCTGCTGCAGTCGCAGTGGCGGGACGCGTTTGCGCAGACGGCGGGGTCGGAGGCGCCGGCCGAGGATGGGACGGACCAGCGGCCGCGGTATCTCAACTAGCGTTGCATGTCGGGGTTCGGCAGAGCCTCACCACCGACCTACGAAGAGGTGCGGGATTTGAGGGCGAAGCCGGCGACCTGCTTGTAGTCTTCCGAGATCCGCCGCAGTTCCTCCTGGCTCACCAGGTCGTCGACGCTGCCCGCGAAGGGCCGGCCGCCGCTCAGCTCGTCGGCCTTCATGATGATGAAGTCCGGCGGCACCGTGCGGTTGGTCTCCACCACGCGCGCGGTGGCCGGCAGGCGCTCGGCTTCATAGGCCTGCAGGGCTGCGGCCGGATCGCCGCCCTGCGCCAGCAACCCGGCCAGCAAGGCCGCGTCGACGAGGGCCTGCGCGCTGCCGTTGGAGCCGCGCGGGTACATGGGATGCGCGGCGTCGCCCAGCAGCGTGACACGGCCGAAGGTCCAGCGCGGCACCGGATCCTTGTCCACCATCGGGTACTCGAGGATCTCCTCGGCGCCCGCGATCAGCGCCGGCACGTCGAGCCAGTCGAACTTCCAGTCCTGGTAGACAGGCAGGAAATCCTGAAGCCGTCCCGGCTTGTTCCAGTCGTTCCTGCCCATGTCGGCCTGGCCGATCTCGGCCACCCAGTTGACCAGCTGGTTGCCTTGTCCATCGACGTTGTCCACGATGGGATAGATCACCATCTTGCCTGTCGCGATGGAGCCGATGCGCAGGTAACTGCGGCCGGTGAGGATGGGCTTGTGCACCGTCACGCCGCGCCAGGTGTTGATGCCGGCGAAGGCGACCCGCTCGCCCGGATAGAACTGGCGCCGCACCGCGGAATTCACGCCGTCGCAGGCGATGACGACGTCGGCCGTCGCCGCTGCGCGCGCGCCGCCCTGCGCGTCCTCGAAGGCCAGCGTCACCTGCGCGTCCTCCTGTGCCACACCCGTGCAGCGGTGGTCCAGGTGGATGCGCGCGGCGCCGAGCCGCTGCACGGCGGCCTCGTACAGCACGCGGTGCAGCTTGCCGCGGTGCATGCCCAGCTCGGGCACGCTGTAGCCCGCATGGCGGCCGCGCGCCTCGCGGTAGATGAACTGGCCCCAGCGGTTGAAGAACACGCTCTCGAGGTTCTCGATGCCCAGCGCCTCCAGCTGCGGCTGCACGCCCAGCGCCGCGAGCTCGCGCATGGCGTGCGGCAGCAGCGTGATGCCCACGCCGAGTTCCTTCACCTGCGGCGCCGCCTCGTACACGTCGCACGCGATGCCGCGCTGCTGCAGGCCGAGCGCCAGCGCGAGGCCGCCGATGCCGCCTCCCACGATCGCAACGCGCATCAGTCGGCCTTGATGTTCGCCGCGCGGATCACGCCGGCCCAGCGATCGGCATCCCGCGCCACCAGGCGGCGGAATTCCTCCGGCGTGCTCCACGCCGGGTCCATGCCCTGCGTCTGGAATGCGGTGCGGACTTCCGGCGCCTCGAGGATGTCCTTGAGCTCGCGGTTGAGCAGCGCCACCTGCTCCGGCGGCGTGCCGGGCGGCGCGAAGATGCCGTACCACATGTCGACGTTGACGTTGCCCGCCTTCGCCTGCGCGAGCGTGGGCAGCTCGGGCATCAGCGCATGGCGCTTGTCGCTGCCCAGGCCCAGGGCCACGAGCTTGCCGGACTTCACGTGCGGCAGCGCGACGTGGATCGGCAGGAACATCGCCTCCACCTGGCCGCCCAGCAGGTCGGTCACCGCGGGCGCCGTGCCGCGGTAGGGGATGTGCGTGAGGTACACGCCCGCGGTCTGCTTGAACAGCTCCATCGACAGGTGGTGCGGCGTGCCCACGCCCGGGCTGGCGTAGTTCAGGCGGCCCGGCTTCGCCTTGGCGGCCGCCACCAGGTCGGCCGCGGTGCGGAAGCCCGTGCCCGGATGCGCCACCAGCAGCAGCTGGCCCCAGCTCGTGCGCGCCACGGGCACGAGGTCCTTGACCGGATCGAAGGGCAGCTGCGGATACAGGCCGCGATTCATCACCAGCGTGTTGACGCTCACCAGCAGCGTGTTGCCGTCCGCCGGGGCGCGCACGACCGCTTCCGTGCCGATGTTGCCGGACGCGCCCGCGCGGTTCTCCACCACGACCGGGCGCTGCAGCCGCTGCCCCAGGCGCGGCCCGACGGTGCGCGCGACGATGTCGATGCCGGTGCCGGGCGTGAACGGCACGATCAGCTTCAGCGGCACGCCGGCGGCCGCGGGGGCCTGGGGCGACTGCGCGGCGGCGGGCAGGCTGCACAGGGCCAGCGCGGCGGCGGCCGCACCCAGCAGCCGGCGAAGAGGATGGGAGGTGCGAGGTGGCATGCTAACGATGATTGCGACCCGGGCGCCAAGGCACAATCGGCGGATACCCGGATCGCCCGTACCGCCGTGCCCGCCGCCGCCAAGACATCCTCGACCCTTTCCCGACTGTACGCCCGCCCCGGCTTCCTGCTGCGCCGCGCCCACCAGATCTCGGCCGCCGTCTTCGAGGACGCCTGCCGCGACCTGGCGCTGACGCCCGCGCAGTTCGGCGTGCTCACCGTCCTGCAGGCCCACCCCGGGCTGACCCAGTCGAGCCTGGCGCGCGCCCTCGGCTTCGACAAGGTGACCGTGCTGCGCGTGCTGCGCGGCCTGGAAGGCCGGGGCCTGGTGACGCGCGGCCCGGCCGGCGAGAACCGCCGCAACGTCTTCGTCAGCCTCACCGGCCAGGGCGCGCAGCTGCTGCAGCAGGCGCAGAAGCCGGCCGAGAAGGCCTACCGCCGCCTGATGGCGCCCCTCGCGCGCGAGCAGCAGGAGCAGCTCCTGCACCTGCTGCAGCTGCTCACCGGCGAGCTGGAGGACGAGGCGCGCGCCGCCTTCGTGCCGCCGCCCGTCGCCTCCACCCGCCGGGTTGCCTGAGCGGCCCGCTATGCTCCACCTCCTTATGACCACGACCTCCCGCTTCCAACCGCTGCGCCGCCTGCTCCTGGCCGGCCTCGTCACCACCGCCGCCGGCCTGGCGCACGCCCAGGGCACCACGCCGACGCTGCGCATCCTGGTGGGCTTCCCCCCGGGCGGCGGCACCGACGCGATCGCGCGCGTGCTGGCCGACAAGATGAAGGACGTGCTGAACCAGCCCGTCATCGTGGAGAACCGGGCGGGCGCCGGCGGCCAGATCGCCGCGCACGCGCTGAAGGCGGCGGCGCCGGACGGCACCACCGTCTTCCTGAGCCACGACCACTCGATCTCCATCCTGCCGCTGGTGACGAAGAACGCGGGCTTCGACCCCGCCGTGGACTTCGTGCCGGTCGCCGGCTTCGCCACCTTCGCCAACGGCATGGCCGTCTCGGGCGGCACGCCCGCGAAGTCGGTGGCCGAGTACGTGGAATGGGTGAAGGCCTCCAAGGGCGGCAAGGACACCATCGGCGTGCCCGCGCCGGGTTCCATCCCCGAATTCATGGTGGGACTGATCGCGAAGAAGTACGGCCTCGACCTGCAGGCCGCGCCCTACCGCGGCAGCGCGCCCATGATGGCCGACATGCTGGGCAACCAGATCAGCTCCGGCATGGGCTCGGTGCCCGACTTCATCGAGAACCAGAAGGCCGGCAAGATCCGCATGGTGGCCGTGATCGGCGACAAGCGCCAGGCGATCCTGCCCGACGTGCCCACCTTCGCCGAGCTGGGCGTCAAGGGCCTGGAAGACCTGCCCTACTACGGCCTGTTCGCGCCGGCGGGCACGCCGCCCGCGCAGCTGGAGCGCATCGGCCAGGCGCTGCAGCGCGTGATCGCGATGCCGGACGTCAACGAGCGCCTCACGGGCATGGGCCTGACGGTGGGCTACCAGGCGCAGGCGCCCTTCGCGAAGCGCGTGACGGCCTACACGCAGACCTGGACGAAGATCATCCGCGACAGCGGGTTCCAGCCGAAGTGACATGGCGAGCGCGGCGAAAGCCGCGATCTCGCCGAACGAGGAGCGGCCTGCAACCCGGCCGCATGGATGCCGGGTCGAGCCCGGCATGACAGGTTCTTTCGCTAGCCGTTGCGGCTGGCGATTCCCCAGCGCTCCAGCGCGGCGTCGTCGGCCACGCGCGCATCCACCCAGCGCTCGCCCTCCGGCGTGCTTTCCTTCTTCCAGAACGGCGCCTGGGTCTTCAGGTAGTCCATCAGGAACTCGCAGGCCTGGAAGCTCTCGCCGCGGTGCGCCGAGGTCACGGCCACCAGCACGATCTGGTCCTGCACCTGCAGGGGCCCCACGCGGTGGATCACCCGGGCGGCGCGGATGTCGAAGCGGCGGAACGCTTCGTCGATCATCTGCTCGATGGCCTTCTCCGTCATGCCCGGATAGTGCTCCAGCTCCATCGCGCTGACGGCGCTGCCGTCGTTGCGGTCGCGCACCGTGCCGACGAAGCTGCACACGGCGCCCACGCCGGCGGCGCCGCCGCGCAGCGCCGCGATCTCGGCGGCGACGTCGAAATCCTCGCGCTGGATACGCACGCGTGCGGCCATGGCCTCAGCCTCCGGTGACGGGCGGGAAGAAAGCGACCTCGCAGCCTTCGCGCAGCGCCGCCGCTTCATCGCTCATGTCCTGGTCCAGTGCCATGCGCACCACGCGGCCGCGCGCCAGGACCGTCGCATACGGCTCGCCGCGCGCGATCAGTTCGTCGCGCAGTGCGCCCAGGGTTTCGCTGCGGGTCTGCAGCGCCTCGCTGCCCTGCCCCACCGCCTCGCGGATCGAGGCGAAGTAGCGGATCTTCACGTTCATGCCAAAAGCTCCGCCAGCGGCAGGAAGCGCACGGGCTCCCCGCGCGCGATGACCTTGCCGCCGGCCACGTCGACGAGCCCGTCGGCCCACACGGTGGAGGTGAGCACGCCGGAGCTCTGGTTGGGAAACAGCTCCACGCCGCCTTGCGCGTTGCGCCGCGCGCGCAGGAACTCGCGGCGCTTGTCGGCGCGCGGCCAGTCGAAATGCGCGGGCAGTTGCATGGAGGCCGGTTCAATGCGCGTCGCGCCCTGCAGCTTGAGCAGGAAGGGCCGCACCAGCAGCAGGAAGGTGACGAAGCTGGACACCGGGTTGCCGGGCAGGCCGATGAAATAGGCAACGGAGCCCTCCCCCGCCGGGCGGGGGGGGGGCGGGGGGGGGGTGGCGTCAT
>JAEZEB010000279.1 GCA_023438115.1 Pseudomonadota bacterium
GTCGTGCCCTGGTGCGCAAGGGGCGCGAGCGCCGCGGAGACGTCGCCGCGGCCGCTGCGCACCTCGATGCCCCGCGCGCCCTGGCCCGCGGCGGGCAGCATCTCGGTGATGGCGAACACCTGGCGGATGCGCGCGCCCAGCCCCAGGCGCTTGAGGCCCGCGGCCGCCAGCACGATGCCGTCGTACTGCCCGTCGTCCAGCTTGCGCAGGCGCGTGTCGAGGTTGCCGCGCAGCGGCTCGATCTTCAGGTCGGGGCGCAGCGCGCGCAGCAGCACCACGCGGCGCAGGCTGGAGGTGCCGACCACCGCGCCCTGCGGCAGGTCCGCCAGGCGCTCGTAGTTGTTGGAGACGAAGGCGTCGCGCGGATCCTCGCGCTCCATGACGCAGGCAAGCTCGAAGCCCTCCGGCAGGTCCATGGGCACGTCCTTGAGCGAATGCACCGCGAGGTCGGCGCGGCCTTCGGAAAGCGCGACCTCGAGTTCCTTGACGAACAGGCCCTTGCCGCCGACCTTGCTCAGCGAGCGGTCCAGGATCTGGTCGCCCTGCGTCGTCATGCCCAGGAGCGTGACGGCGTGCCCGCGCTGCTCCAGCAGCGAGCGGACATGCTCCGCCTGCCACAGGGCGAGCCTGCTTTCGCGTGTGGCGATGGTGAACTGGCTCACGTGCTGACCCGCTCCGAATCCTTTGTCATCGTCGATGCTAGCATCTCGCGCCATCCCCTCTCCACAGGAACACGCATGGCCCCGAGCGAGGCGCCCGTGAGGCGCGCCAGGGAGAACGAACGCCCCCTCGTCGAAGACATCCGCCTGCTCGGCCGCATCCTCGGCGACGTGATCCGCGAGCAGGAAGGCGTCGAGGCCTTCGAGCTCGTCGAACGCATCCGCAAGCTCTCCGTGGCCTTCCGCCGCGACGCCGACCAGGAAGCCGACCGCGCGCTCAAGACGCTGCTGAAGTCGCTGTCGGGTGAGCAGGCCGTGCGCGTGATCCGCGCCTTCACCTATTTCAGCCACCTCGCCAACCTGGCGGAGGACAGGCACCACATCCGCCGCCGCGAGGTGCACGAGCGCGCGGGCGACACGCAGGAAGGCAGCATCGAGGTGGCGCTGGCGCGCCTGCGCTGGGCGGGCGTGCAGCCGCGCGCGGTGGCGCAGACGCTGGCGCAGGGTCATCTGTCGCCCGTGCTCACGGCGCATCCCACCGAGGTGCAGCGCAAGAGCATCCTCGACGCGGAACGCGACATCGCGCGGCTGCTCACCGAGCGCGACGAGGTCCGCTCGCGCGCCCTGCCCCGCGACGCGCTGGCGCCGAAAGAGCTGGCGGCCAACGAGGCGCAGATCCGCGCCCGCGTGCTCCAGCTGTGGCAGACGCGCCTGCTGCGCTTCACGAAGCTGACCGTCGCCGACGAGATCGAGACCGCGCTCAGCTACTACGAGGCGACCTTCCTGCGCCAGATCCCGCGCCTGTACGGGCAGCTGGAACAGGAACTCAAGCCGCATCCCGTGGGCAGTTTCCTGCGCATGGGGCAATGGATAGGCGGCGACCGGGACGGCAATCCCAACGTGACGGCGGAGACGCTGGAGTACGCGCTGCGCCGCCAGTGCGACGTGGCGCTGCGCCACTACCTCACCGAGCTGTTCTGGCTGGGCAGCGACCTGTCGCTGTCCGCCATGCTGGTGGAGGTGACACCGGCCCTGCGCGCGCTGGCGGACAGCTCGCCCGACACCAACGAGCACCGCCAGGACGAACCGTACCGGCGCGCGGTGACCGGCATGTACGCGCGCCTGGCGGCGACGCTGCGCGAGTTCACCGGCGGCGAGGCCGCGCGGCACGCGGTGCCGCCGCAGAACCCCTACCTGCACGCCGACGAACTGCTGGCGGACCTGCGCACGCTGCGCGGTTCGCTGCTCGCGCATCATGGCGGCGCGCTGGTGCAGCAGCGCCTGAAGCCCCTGATCCGCGCGGTGGAGGTCTTCGGCTTCCACCTCGCCACCATCGACCTGCGGCAGAACTCGGAGCAGCACGAGGAAGTCGTTGCTGAACTCCTGGCTGTGGCGCGCGTGGAGCCGAAGTACCGCTCGCTCGACGAAGACGGCAAGCGTTCCGTGCTGCTGCGGATGCTGGGCGACGCCAGGCCGCTGCGCGTGCACGGCCATGCATACAGCGCGCACGCCCAGCGCGAACTCGCGATCTTCGAGACGGCGCGGCGCCTGCTGCAACGCTTCGGCCGGCAGGCGATCCGCCAGTGCATCGTCAGCCACACCGAGGCCGTGAGCGACCTCCTGGAAGTGCTGCTGCTGCAGAAGGAAGCGGGGCTGCTGCACGGCACGCTGGACGACACGGCCACGGCCGACCTCATCACGGTGCCGCTCTTCGAGACCATCGCCGACCTGCGCAACGCCGCGCCCATCATGCGCGAGTTCTACGCCCTGCCCGGCATCGCGCGCATGGTGCAGCGCTCCGGCGCGGAGCAGGAAGTGATGCTGGGCTACAGCGACAGCAACAAGGACGGCGGCATCTTCACCAGCAACTGGGAGCTGTATTGCGCCAGCCTGGCGCTGGTGGAGCTGTTCGATGGGCTGGGCGCCGCGCACGGCATCCAGCTGCGCCTGTTCCATGGCCGCGGCGGCACCGTGGGCCGCGGCGGCGGGCCGAGCTACCAGGCCATCCTGGCGCAACCGCCGGGCACCGTGCGCGGCCAGCTGCGCCTGACCGAACAGGGCGAGGTGATCGCCTCCAAGTACGCCAACCCGGAGATCGGCCGCCGCAACCTCGAGACGCTGGTGGCCGCCACGCTGGAGGCTTCGCTGCTGCAACCTGCCAAGCCGGCGCCCAAGTCCTTCCTGCAGGCCGGCGAGGCGCTGTCGCAGGCGAGCATGAAGGCCTACCGCGCGCTGGTCTACGAAACGCCGGGCTTCGCCGACTACTTCTTCCACGCCACGCCGATCCGCGAGATCGCGGAGCTGAACATCGGCTCGCGCCCGGCTTCACGCAAGGCCTCGCAGAAGATCGAGGACCTGCGCGCCATCCCCTGGAGCTTCAGCTGGGGGCAGAGCCGGCTCACCATCAACGGCTGGTACGGCTTCGGCTCCGCCGTCGAGGATTTCCTCGCCGCCGGCGAGCGCAAGCAGCAGGCCGCCCTGCTGCAGAAGATGTACCGGCAGTGGCCCTTCTTCCGCGCGCTGCTGTCCAACATCGACATGGTGCTGGCCAAGAGCGACCTCGCCCTCGGCTCGCGCTACGCCGCGCTGGTGCCGGACGCGCGGCTGCGCCGCCGCATCTTCGGCGCCATCGAGGCCGAGTGGCAGCGCACGATGGACGCGCTGGTGCTGATCACCGGCGAGCGGCAGCGCCTGGCGGGCAACGCGCCGCTGGCGCGCTCGATCCGCCACCGCTTTCCCTACATCGACCCGCTGCACCACCTGCAGGTGGAACTGGTGCGCCGCTGGCGCGGCGGCGACGCCGACGAACGCGCGCGGCGCGGCATCCACCTGGCGATCAACGGGATCGCGGCGGGGTTGCGGAACACCGGCTAGCCCTGCAAGGACACGCGCCCGCCGCCTACAGGGCGCGGCGCGCGCCGCTGGCATGGTGGGCGCGATGAACGCACCTGCCGACCCCGGGCTCGTGCTCTCGTCCTCGCTGCTGCGCCTGGCCGGCTGGCTGCAGGGCGAGGGCTACGCCTTCAGCACCGTCACGCCCGCCACGCACGAACGTGTCAACGCGCGCCCACAGGCGCGGCAGGCGCGCGACCTGCGGGATGTCTTCGGCTGGAGCCGCCCCTTCCCTGCGTCCCTGCTGCCGGACGCCGCCACCGACCCCTTGCGCGCCGCCGGCCTGCTGCTACCCGCGGGGGGCGGCCTGCTGCGCAGCGCGGTGCGCTTCTCCACACTGCGCGGGCAGCTGTTCGCGCATTCCGCGTATCCCACCGTCGAAGAAGACGCCGTGTTCTTCGGCCCCGACACCTGCCGCTTCGTCACCCTGGTCGAACAGGAGCTGCAGCGCGAGCCCCTCCCGCGCGGCGCACGCATCCTCGACGTGGGCTGCGGATCGGGCGCCGGCGGCATCCTGGCCGCGCTCGCGGCTTCGCAATCGCAACCGCGCCTGGCGCTGACCGACATCAATGCCCGCGCCCTGCGCTTCGCCGCCGCCAATGCGGCGCATGCGAACTGCGGCGATGCGCAACTCGCGCAGGGCGACCTGTTCCTGGCCCTGGACGGCCAGTACGACCTGATCCTCGCCAACCCGCCTTACCTCAACGACGGCGCGCAGCGCACCTATCGCCACGGTGGCGGCCGCTGGGGCGAGGCGCTGTCCGAGCGCATCGTGCGCGAAGGCGTGGAGCGCCTCGCGCCCGAGGGCCGCCTGGTGCTGTACACCGGCGCCGCGATCGTCGATGGCCGCGACCCGCTGCTGGAAGCCCTGCAGCCGCTGCTGGACGCGGGCGGCTTCCGCTGGAGCTACCGCGAGATCGATCCCGACGTGTTCGGCGAAGAGCTGGAACAGCCCGCCTACATGGATGCGGAGCGGATCGCCGCCGTGGGACTGGTGGTGCAGAGGCACGACCATCCGATGCGGGTGCACCTTCATCCTGCAATGGCGTAGGAGGCACCCCACGGCGTTGCGCGCTGCCCCCCGATGGCGCTGCCGCGCGGATGCGGCAGAGTGGTGGAATGCACATCGGACTCCAGGAATGGCGCCAGCTCCAGGCGGCGCCCGGCGCGCAAGGAACCCCCCGCTTCGAGGCGCTCTACCAGCAGCTCGCGCAGCGCGAACCGGATGCGGCGCAGCGCGCCGCCGCCGCGGACTTCCTGCGCGCGAAGATCGCCGAACTGGAACCGTTGGACAGCGGCCTGCCCGCCTCGCCGCAGGACCTGCTGGCATGGATGGAAGGCAATGCGCGCGGCGTGCACGAACGCTACGCGACCTACCTCGAGGAACGCCGCGCCGGCGCGCCGCGCCGCTTCTTCTCCAACCGCGCGCACGCGCTCTACGTGCTGCGTTCGGTCGCACCCACCAAGCTGGTGGACGGCGCCTGGCTGTACGGCCTGGTGGCGCACTGGCGCAGCCCGCGCATGGGGGACCTGGTGCGCACCTACGTGGAAGAACTCGGCGAAGGCATGGTGGACAAGAACCACGTGGTGCTCTATCGCCACCTGCTCGCGGCCCACGCGCTGGACCCGCTCGACGACCTGCCCGATGCGCTGTACGAGCAGGGCCTGATCCAGCTGGCCCTGGGATGGAACGCCGAGGAATTCCTGCCCGAGGTGGTGGGCTTCAACCTGGGCTACGAGCAGCTGCCGCTGCACCTGCTGATCACTTCGTACGAGCTCAATGAACTCGGCATCGATCCCTATTACTTCACCCTGCACGTGACCGTCGACAACGGCGACACGGGCCACGCGCGGCGCGCGTGCCAGGCCGTGCTGGACCTGCTGCCGCGCCTGGACGACGGCGGCGCCTTCTGGCGGCGCGTGCAGGCGGGCTGCAAGCTCGCGGACGCGGGCGTGGGCACCAGCGACGTGATCCGCGATTTCGACATCGGGCAGGAAGCGCTGCGCATCCTGGCGCGCAAGGCGCGTTCGGGCGGCGGCGCGCATTCGGACTATTGCAAGGTCGCCGGCCGCAGCGTCAACGACTGGCTGGCCGATCCGCGGGAGATCGGCGCCTTCGTGGCCGCGCTGCAGCAGGCCGGCTGGATCCGCCTGGGCGAGCCGGTGGAGAACAGCCGCTTCTGGAAGCTGCTGCAGGGCGAACGCGCGGAAATGTTCGGCGTGTTCAGCAGCTACGAGCTGCAGGTGCTGCACGACTGGATGCGCGGCGCGGCGAGCGCCGACGGACGCGCCTACACCGAGCAGGCGCCCACGCAGCCGACGCGGCGCCGGGCCACCTTCCGCGCCCTCGCGCGCAACGCGAAACCGCTGGGGCCCGGCGAAGAGACGCTCGACCCCGACCTGGACCTGCTGCGCCAGCAGCTGGCGGGCGCGGACGACGCCGGGCGCAGTGCGCTGCTCGTGCAGCTGATGTCCCCGGCGCAGCACTGGACGCCGGCGGGGCTGGAGGCCACGCGCCTGTTCTGGCGCACCGTGACGACCTGATCAGGCCGCGGGCGCCTCGCCTTCCTCGTTGTAGAAGGGCTCGACCTGGCCCTTGAGCTTGATCAGCAGGGGCTTGCCCTTGCGGTCCAGCGTCTTGCCGGCCGGCACGCGGATCCAGCCTTCGCTGATGCAGTACTCCTCCACGTCGTGCCGCTCCTTGCCGTTGAAGCGGATGCCGATGTCGAACTCGCAGATCGCGGCGTCGTGGTGCGGGCTGCGGGGATCGACGGAGAGGCGGTCGGGAAGGGGCGGCCGCGATGCGGGGGCGGCCTGGTCGGTGGAATCGGTCATGGCCATATTGTCCTGAATTCCGGCGCCGCTCCGGCGTCCGCCCTCCTCGCCCCCCGGAATCGCCCGGCCCATGCAAGATGCGCGGGGTCGTCCCGCAGCCCTTCCGTCCATGCCCCTCGCCGACGCCACCTCGCAGCCGCTCTGGGCCAACGCAGCCATCTTCCTCGTCGCCGCCGTCGTGGTGTGGTTCGCCGGCGTGCGGCTCACCCGCAACGTGGACACCGTGGCACGGCGCACCGGCATGGACAGCGCCTTCGTGGGCATGCTGCTGCTCGGCGGCATCACCTCGCTGCCGGAGGTGGCGAACGTGGCCACGGCCTCGCGCATGGGCAATCCGGCGCTGGCGGTGAACAACCTGCTGGGCAGCGCGGCGATCAACGTGCTGCTGCTCGCGGTGGCCGATGCGGCGGTGGGCCGCCAGGCCGTCACCGGCACGGTGGCGCGGCCCTCGACGCTGATGATGGCGGCGCTGTGCATGCTGGTGCTGATCGCCGTCGCGCTGGTGGTCACGGTCGGCGACGTGGGCGTGGGCGGCTTCGGCGTGGGCAGCCTCGCGATCTGCGCGCTCAGCCTCGGCTGCTTCCGCCTAGCGACGGGCTACGACGCGCGCTCGCCCTGGTCGGTGGAGGATGGAAGCGGCGAGCAGGACGACAAGGACGAGGCGGCTGGCGAACACACCTCCGGCATGCGCGGACTCTGGGTGCGCGTCGCGATCGACGGCGCCCTCATCTTCGCGGCGGGCTACGCCCTCTCGCAGACCGGCGATGCGATCGCCGAGCAGACGGGGATGGAAAGCGCGCTGGTCGGCTTCGCGCTGATCGGCCTCGCCACTTCCATGCCGGAACTCTCGACCATCCTCACGGCCCTGCGGCTGGGGCGTCCCGAGATGGCCTTCGGCCAGGTGCTCGGCACCAACTTCATCAACCTGTCGCTGCTGCCGCTGGGGGACGCCCTGTTCGACGGCGGGCCCGTGCTGCGCGAGCTGGGCACCTTCGAGGTCGTGTCCGCGCTGCTCGGCGCCAGCCTGATCGGCGTGTTCCTGGTGGGTTTGCTGGAACACCGCGACCGCACGATCTTCAAGATGGGAACGGATTCCGCCGTGGTGATCGTGCTGTTCGCGCTCGGCCTGGGCCTGCTCGCGACGCTCTAGGCCCCTCTCCATCACCCGAGAAAGGAATCCGATGCTTCGCTCCTGCGCCTTCGCCCTGCTCCTGTCCCTTTCCATCGCGGCACAGGCGCAGGAACTGCGCCTGCCCTTCGAAGGGCGCTGGTTCGTCGCCCAGGGTGGCGACACCATCAACGTGAACCACCACATGGCGGTGCAGGCCCAGTGGTACGGGATCGATTTCGTGAAGACGGGCGGCGAGGGAGGACGCGAGCTGGCGTCGGTCGCCCAGCCCTCGAAGCTCGAACACTTCCACGGCTGGAACGCCCCGGTGCTGGCGCCGGTGCCAGGCAGGATCGTCGCCGTCGTCGATGGCCTGCCCGACAACCCCTTGGGCCAGAAGGATCCGCGCAACCCCGCCGGCAACCACGTCGTCATCGCCACAGCGCAAGGGACCTACGTGTTCCTCGGCCACCTGCGCAAGGGGACGGTGGCCGTGAAGAAGGGCGACGAGGTCAAGCCGGGGCAGCCGCTGGGCCGCGTGGGCAATTCGGGCAACAGCGACTTCCCGCACCTGCACCTGCACGTGCAGGACGGCCCCGTCCTCAACGAGGGACGCGGCCTCAACCCCGTGTTCGCGGACATGGACGTGGAACTCACCGGCAAGAAGTTCGAGGGTGTCGCCTGGCCGCTGATCCGAGGCCTGTTCGTGCAGGCCCGCTAGGTCCCCAGCAACTCCCCTACCGGTTTCAGGTGGTCCACGCGATCGCACACCGCCTTCACCGCCATCAGGATCGGGATGCCCAGCAGCAGCCCCCACACGCCCCACATCCAGCCCCAGGCGAGCACGCCGATGAACACCGCCACCGGGTTCATGCTGCTCGCGCGGCTGGTGGCCCAGGGCACCAGCAGGTAACCCTCGACGGTGTTGATCAGGAGCGAGCTGCCGCCCACGACGAAGGCCATCTCCATCGTGCCGAACTGCAGGAAGGCGACCAGCGCCGCGCCCGCCGTGACTGCGATGGAGCCGACATAGGGCACCAGGTTGAGGACGCCCGCGGCGACGCCCCAGACGGCCGCGTGCTTCAGGCCGAGGACGGCGAAGCAGATGCCGGTGGCCACGCCCACGCCGATGCTCGCCACCAGCTGCACCAGCAGGTAGCGCTGCATCTGCGCGTTGATTTCGTCCAGGGCCTGCACGGTGAGCTTCTTCTCCGCCAGGCCGGGGCCGGCGATCTTCACCAGCTTGCGCCGGAAGGTGTTGCCCGACACGAGCATGAAGAAGGTGAGGAAGGTGACCATCACCGTCTGCCCCAGCATGCTGGCCACGCCCAGGGTGCCGGTCCAGAGGTGGTCGCGCAGGTCGAAGCGCGGCTTCTCCACGATCACGCGCGATACGCCGCGCACCGGCGGCGCCGCGCCGCCGCCGCCCGCCGCGTCCGCGGCCTTCTGCAATTCGGCAGCCGCCTTCTGCACCGTCTCCAGCGCGGTTTCCTCATTCTTCTTCTGCTGGCGGTTCACCGAATCCCGCAGCTTGCGGGCGGCATCCGGCAGCGAGGCGATCAGCTCGTTGGCGTCGTCGGACAGGGAATACACCGCCGCCCCCATGCCGCCGAGGATGCCCAGGATGAGGACGCCGGCGCTCAGCGCGCGCGGGATGCGATGCCGCTGCAGCCCGTCCACCAGCGGCGACAGCGCATAGCTGAAGACCAGCCCCAGCATCAGCGGGATGAAGAAGCCGCTCGCCCAGCGCAGCACGGCGAGGGACGCGATGACGACCAGCACCACCAGCGCCACGTTGCGCGCGGCCGGCGGCTCCATGTGCAGCGTCACGTTCGGCGGCCCCTTCGGGTCCACCGGCGTGCGGGGCAGGTCGTCGATCTCGGATGCGTCGGCCCCCTGCGGGGCCTGGGGTATCTCGGAACTCACGGTGCGCGCAACTCCTGAGTCCCCCACGTTTCCTCTAGCTCGCCAGCGCCTCCCGCACGGCGCTCAGCTGGCGGCGCGAGACGGACAGGGATTCTTCGATCCCGTTCAGGCGGACGGCCCAGCCCTCGCCCTCCTCCGCGTCGAAATGCTTTTCCAGGGCCCGCACGGCGCGGCGCGAGACCAGCGCATTGCGGTGCACACGGAGGAACTGCGCCCCATGGCGCTCCTCGAGGTCGCTGAGCGAACCGTCGAGGATATAGCTTCTGGCGGCGGTGCGGACGGTGATGTACTTGAGTTCGGCCTTGAAATAGAGCACCTCGCCCACCGGCACCCGCTCGGTGCGGCCGCGGTCCTGGATCACCAGCACCTCCTGCTCCGGCTCCGGGCCGCCGCGCGACTGGCGGGCCTTCTCCACCCGCCCGAGGGCGGCTTCCAGGCGCTCCAGCCGCACCGGCTTGGTCAGGTAGTCCACCGCCTCCAGCTCGAAGGCGGCCACGGCATGTTCCGCATAGGCGGTCACGAACACCACGGCGGGCGGCTCGGGCAGCGTGCGCAGGACCTGCGCCAGCGCCAAGCCGTCGGCCCCGGGCATGTGGATGTCCAGCAACACCGCGTCGAACGGCTGGCGCCGCAGGTGCTCCATCGCCTGCGCCGCATTGGCCGCTTCCGCCCCCACTTCGGCGGCGGGGGACTTGCAGTCGGCCAGCAGCGTGCGCATCCGCGCGCGCGCCAGCGGCTCGTCGTCCACCAACAGCATCTTCAGGCCCATGCTTCCTCCTCGCTCTTCATCATGCCGGCACCTCCATCCGCACCTGGTACAGCCCGTCGATGAGGGCCGTCCGGAACTGCGCCTGCACGTCGTGCAGCAGCCGCAGCCGGTCGCGGACGTTCTCCAGCGCCACGCCGTGCCCGGGCTTCCCCTGCCCGGCCGGCACCGTGTTCGTCACCTTGATCACCACCACCTCCCCGCGCCGCTGGGTGGTGATCTTCACCTGGGCCCCCGTGGGGCTGGGCTCGACGCCATGCTTCACGGCATTCTCCACCAGCGGTTGCAGGAACAGCGCCGGCACCCGGGCGCTGCCCGCGCGCGGGTCGATGGCCCACTCCACCCGCAGGCGATCGCCGAAGCGGATCTCCTCGATGGCCAGGTAGTGGCGCGCCACCTGCACCTCCTCGGCCAGCGTCACCGATTCGTTCTTGCTGACGAGGGCATGGCGGAACAGCTCGCTCAGGTCTTCCAGCAGGGTCTCGGCCCGGGCCGGGTCGTCCCGCACCAGCGCGATCGCGCTGTTCAGGCTGTTGAACAGGAAGTGCGGGCGGATGCGCGCCTGCAGTTCCGCCAGCCTTGCGGTGGTCTCGGCGGGCATGCGGCCCTTGGTGCGCAGCACCAGCGCGGCCACCATCACCGTGGCGATCAGGGCACCGGCCAGCGCTGAAGCGAGC
Source organism: Pseudomonadota bacterium (assembly GCA_023438115.1). Lineage (GTDB taxonomy): Bacteria > Pseudomonadota > Gammaproteobacteria > Burkholderiales > Burkholderiaceae_C > Ramlibacter. The sequence goes on from JAEZEB010000279.1 coordinate 10,864, forward strand.
CAGGGCGCCGGCCCGGTGTTCGCCACCGCGGCCACCAGGGCGCAGCCGTACAGGCCGCAGACGGCGCCGAGCGCGATGCCCGCGCCCCGCTGCAGCGGCGCCGGCAGGCGCGCGATCAGCCGCTTGGCGCTGCAGGTCACCACCAGCCAGCCCAGGATGCCGGGCAAGGCCGCCGCGGAGAGCAGCGCGAAGGTCTGCACCCAGGCATCCCAGCCGGTGGCGAAGAACAGCGCGCCCACGGCCATGACCGCCTCGACGAACAGCACGGCGCGCAGCACCACCCCCAGCTGGCAGGCGTCGAAGATCAGGTTCTCGCGCTTCGCCGGCAGCGGCGGGCGGGTGAGTTCCTGGAACGCGGATAATAGTTGCGAGTCCTTCATCGGGGTTTCGGTGCGCGCAGGCGCGCGCCCTGGCCGGGCTCCTCCTGCCCTGATTATTGGTGAATCGGGGCTCCAGCCCAACCGTTCCCGCTTCCGTGCATTTCCTATGAGCCAACTCGATCACAAGTCCGAGGCCTGGTCCGCCCTGTTCAGCGAACCCATGAGCGACCTCGTCAAACGCTACACCGCCAGCGTGTT
>JAEZEB010000288.1 GCA_023438115.1 Pseudomonadota bacterium
GTCCCTGGGAGCTGGATGCCGCGCGCGGCAAGCCGGCCAGGGAGCGTTGAAGGCGCGGATGGTTGCGCGCGCAACCATCCGGGGATAGAGTCGCGCCCGCAACCCCAGGAGCGCGCGTGCAGGACCCACGACCGCTGCCGGACGGCATTCCGGTCCTCATCGCCGGCGGCGGCCCCGTCGGACTGACGCTGGCTGCGCTGCTCGCGCGCCATGGCGTGCGTTCGCTCGTCGTCGAGGCGGACGAGGGCTATTGCACCGGCAGCCGCGCCATCTGCATCTCGCGGCGCTCGCAGGAGATCCTGTGGACCGCCGGCGCGGGCCCGGCGCTCGCGGCGAAGGCGCTGCCCTGGACCGGCGGGCGCAGCTACTGGCGCGACCAGGAAGTGCTGCACTTCCAGATGCCGACCGAGGCCTCGCAGCGCTTTGCGCCCATGGTCAACATCCAGCAGTACCACGTGGAAGCCTTCGTGCACCAGGCGCTGCGGCAGGTGCCCGATCTCGCGCAGGTGAGTTGGTCCAGCCGGGTGGTGGGCGTGCAGCCCGCCGCGGACGGCGCCGTGGTCGACATCGACACGCCGCAGGGCCGGCGGCAGGTGCGCGCGGACTGGCTGGTGGCCTGCGACGGCGGCCGCAGCACGGTGCGCGAGCAGCTCGGGCTGCAGCTGGAAGGCACGCAGTACGAAGGCCGCTACGTGATCGTCGATATCGTGCAGCCGACGCGGCGGCCGGTGGAGCGCCTCGCCTGGTTCGATCCGCCTTCCAACCCTGGCTCCACGTTGCTGATGCATCGCCAGCCCGACGACGTCTGGCGCATCGACTACCAGCTGCGCGACGGCGATGACGCGGAGGAAGCCCTGAAGCCGGAAAACATCCTGCCGCGCGTGCAAAGCCACCTGGCGATGATCGGCGAGGACGCGCAGTGGAAGCTGCTGTGGGCCTCCATGTACAACGCCAAGTGCCTCTCCTTGCCCGGCTATCGCCACGGGCGCGTGCTGTTCGCGGGCGACGCCGCGCACCTCGTGCCCATCTTCGGCGTGCGCGGCCTCAACTCGGGTCTCGACGACGCGGCCAACCTCGCCTGGAAGCTGGCGCTGGTGCTCGAAGGCGGCGCCGGCGACGCGCTGCTGGACTCCTACTCGGTCGAACGCGTGCAGGCCACGCGCGAGAACATCGCCTATGGCGCCAAGAGCACGGAGTTCATGGCGCCGCCCGATTTCGCCTTTCGCCTGATGCGCGAAGCGACCCTGCGGCTCGCCACGCACGAGCCGGCAGTGCGCTCCCTGATCAATCCGCGCCAGTCGGCGCCGGTCGCGTACGCGGGTTCGCCGCTCAACGGCCCGCAGCAGGGCGAGTGGACGAGCGAACTCGCGGCCCCGGGGCAGCCCGCGCCCGAAGCGCTCGTGCGCGGTGCGCAGGGGGACATGCACCTCACGCAATGCTTCGGCGCCGACTTCGTGTGCCTCGTCTTCGGCGACGGCGCGCTGCCGCAGGCCGTGGCCGAACTCGTGGCGCATGGCGTCGGCGTCATCGACATCGCGCCGGAAGCCGATGCGCTGGGCCAGGCGCGCCTGCGCTACGGCCTGCCGGGCGGCACCGCGGCCACGGCGCTGGTGCTCGTGCGTCCCGACGGCTACGTGATGGGGCGCTGGCGCGGCCTCGACCCCGCGCCCGTGCTCGCCTGCCTGCGGGCCAAGGGGATCCGTCCATGACCGATGCCGAACTCGATCGCAGCTACACGGCCTTGTGCAACGCCCTCGGCGACGTGGGACCGCAGCGCAGCGAACTGCTGCTCGCGATGGTGGCCCTCGCGCTCATGGCGCGCCAGGACTCGCCCGAGGACGTGCTGGCGCTCGTCGCCCACGCGCGCGAACGCTGCCTGCAGGACTGAGATGCCCGCGCGCGAAGCCGCGGCATCGCCGCCGCTGGACCAGTTCCTCACCTACCGCCTGCACCAGGTCAACAAGATCACCGACAAGGCCAGCAGCGATGCCTACGCGCAGGAGCTCGGGCTGCCGGTGGGCGAGGCGCGTTGCCTCGCGGCGATCGGGCATTTCGCGCCGCTGTCGGTGGCGCAGCTGGCGGCGCGCGCCAACCTGGACAAGGCCCAGGCCAGTCGTGCGGCGCAAGCGCTGGTGGAGCGCGGCTGGGTGCGGAAGGAGGCGAGGGCGGACGATGCCCGCGCGGTGGTGCTGCGTCTCAGCGCCGAGGGCCGCCGCTGGTGGAACCGCGTGATGCGCCTGATCGCGCGCCGCAACGAGGAGATCTTCGGCTGCCTCAGCCGCCGCGAGCAGGTGCAGCTCGCCGCCATGCTCGAACGGGTCGTGGAGCAGGCGCGCGGCTGAACCGGGCGGATTTCAGGTGAGCGCCGGCGCGCCCCAGGGCAGCGGGGCGCGGTGATTCGCCGGGGGCGGGCCGCTTGCGCGCGCCGGCTCCCCGCCGTCCTCCTCGAGCCGGAAGCGATGCGTCGCTCCGACCAGCTCGCGGGCCTGCGCGAGCAGCGCCTCGGTCAGGCTGTTGATTTCCTGCACCAGGCCGTTGTTGCTCTGCGTGACGCCTTCGAGCTGCGCGATGGTGCCGTTGACCTGCTCGATGCCCGTGCGCTGCTCCTCGCTGGCGCGCGCGATCTCGGTGACGACGTGCGCGACGTCTTGCGCCACCTTCACGACCTTTTGCATCGCCTCGCCGGCGCGCGACGCGGCTTCGGTGCCCTGGTTGGCTTCGTTCACCGCTGCGGCCACCAGCTGCTTGATGTCGCGCGAGGCTTCCGCGCTACGCTGGGCGAGCACGCGGACCTGCGCGGCCACCACCGCGAAGCCGCGGCCTTGCTCGCCCGCCCGCGCGGCTTCCACGGCGGCGTTGAGCGCCAGCAGGTTGGTCTGGAAAGCGAGGTCGTCCATCAGTCCCACGATGTCCGACACCTTGCGCGACGAGCGCTGGATGCCCTGCATCCGCTCGACGACACCACCGACTGCATTGCCGCTGCCGACCGCCAGCTCCGCGGCCTGGCGCGCGAGCTCGCTCGCACGTCCGGCGTTCTCGCTGGTCTGCTGCACGATGGCGGTGAGCTCCTCCACGCTGGCGGCGGTTTCCTCCAGCGAGGCCGCCTGTTCCTCGGTGCGCGCGGCGAGTTCGCCGTTGCCCGCCGCGATCCGCTCCGAGGCCTGGCCGACGGCGCCGGCGCCTTCGCGGATCGTGCGCACGAGGGCGTTCAGCCGTTCCTGCATGCCCGCCAGAGCTGCGAGCACGCGGCCGGTCTCGTCGCGGCGCGCGGTGGACCGGGCCGAGCGCAGGTCGCCTTCGGCCACGCGCTCGGCCGCCTGCACGGCGAAGCCGAGCGGACGCACAATGCCGCGCGTGATCGCCACCGTCGCGAGGATGCCTGCGAGCAGCGCCGCGCCGAGCACGCCCAGCAGGATCCGCTCGCTGCGCTGGGCATGCGCCCGGGCCGCCTGCGTGCGTTCGGCGGCCAGGCTGGACGCACGGTCGGCCAGCGCCTCGAGCGCGGCGGCCACCGTGGCCTGTTGCGGCCGCACCTGCTTGTAGACGATGTCCTGCGCCTGCTGGTATTCCGCCATCTCCGACATCTCGATGGCGGCGTTCACCAGCTGGGCCACCTTGGCCGCCTTCTGCCGCAGTTCGACGGACTGCGCGGCGAGCGCCGCGTTGCCCATGGCGGCCGCGGTTTGCGCCAGCGTGTCCGAAGCCTCGGCATAGGCCTTCTCGCTGCCCTGCATGGTGCGCAACGCGTCGCGCTGGCTTTCCACGTCGGGCAGGCTCACGAAGTCGCGCACCGCGACGGCATCGGTCAGCTGCGCCACGCGCATGCTGTGCGCGGCCTGCAGCAGCACCACGTTCTCGCGCTCGAGGCGGCTCGCCTGTTCGACGGTGTCGCGCAGGCCGAGCAGGGCAACGACCACGGCTGCCACCATCAGGAGCAGCAGCAGGGCGAAGCCCAGCGCGAGGCGGATTCCAACTTTCCAATTGCCCATGGCGCCGCCTTACCGGATCTGTTTCTGGCCCTCGGGCGAGCGGAAGTAGTCGATCATCTGCTGCGCCGCCGGCGAGGGCGCGCCGATGGTGACGAAACCCAGCGGCCGCGGGATGCTGGCGCCGCCGACCACGTGGACCTTCTCCGTGCTCGCCCTGATCACCGGCTCGCTCATGGCGCCGATCGCGCCGGGCTCGCCGGCGATCACGCGCAGCTGCTCCACGGCCGTGCGGATGTCGATGGTCGCGGGTGCGAAGTCGGCGCCGTCGAGGAAGGATTTCTGGACCGCCGCGCGCACCGCCTGGCCGGGCGCTGCCGCGTACAGCTTCACCGGGAGGTCGGGACCGCCGACCTGCTTCCAGTTGGCGATCCTGCCCGTCATCAGGTCCTTGATCTGCTGCTTGCCCAGCGTCTTCACGGGGTTGCTGGCATGCACCGCGACCACGATGTTGTCCGAAGCGACCTGGTGGTACACGAGGTTGGCCGGCACGTTCACCGGACGGCCCGCCTCCGCGGCGGCGGCCTTCGCGGACGCGATCGCATCTTCCAGCGCCTCGCCGGCGGCGGCCACGGGGACCTTGCCGTCGAAGAGCGCCAGCATGCCCTTGCCGGTGCCCGGGCCGTAGATCTTCAGCTGCACGCCGGTGGCGGCCTTCAGCGGTTCCGCGCCGGGTTCGAGCACCCGGCGCTGCAAGGTGGTGGCCCCGGAGACTTCGAGCACCTGCGCCCCGGCCGGCGCCATCAGCACGGTGAATGCGACCGTGCACGCGCCCAACAAGGTCTTTCGCACCATCTCAGCTTCTCCTTCGCAACCGCGATGGCCGGAGGGTGCCAGTGGGAAGAGGTTGTGACAAGTAGATACAACTCGCGGAGTTTTGTTTCTTTCCAGGTTTCCGTGAGATCGGTCACGGGAGCCCGCTGTGCCCGCATTCGGATCCGGTCGACGCCTTGGGCACGGTCCGTCCGGCCCAATGTCCCTGCCTGCCTCTCGCGAGGCCGACCTCCCTACAATCTCCGGTCCCTCCGAACGCCCCCTGATGAACGCCCCCGTCGACGTTTCCTTTTTCGCGCGTGCCGCGAAGCCGCTGACCAGCTACCGCAAGTACTGGGCGCATCGCTTCGGCCCCGCGCCCTTCCTGCCGACGAGCCGCAGGGAGATGGAAGCGCTCGGCTGGGACAGCTGCGACGTGGTGCTGGTCACCGGCGATGCCTACGTCGACCATCCCAGCTTCGGCATGGCCGTGATCGGCCGCGTGCTGGAAGCGCAGGGCTTCCGGGTGGGCATCATCGCTCAGCCCGACTGGCACAGCGCCGAGCCGTTCAAGGCCCTGGGCAAGCCCAACCTCTTCTGGGGCGTGACGGCGGGGAACATGGATTCCATGATCAACCGCTACACGGCGGACCGGAAGCTGCGCAGCGACGATGCGTACACGCCCGGCGACGTCGGTGGCAAGCGCCCGGACCGCGCGGCGATCGTGTACAGCCAGCGCTGCCGCGAAGCCTTCAAGGACGTGCCGATCATCCTCGGCGGCATCGAGGGCAGCCTGCGCCGCATCGCGCACTACGACTACTGGTCGGAGAAGGTGCGCCACAGCATCGTGCTGGATGCCAAGTGCGACCTGCTGCTGTACGGAAACGCCGAGCGCGCGCTGGTCGAAGTGGCGCATCGCCTTGCCGCGCGCGAGCCGGTGGAGAACATCACCGACGTGCGCGGCACGGCCTTCGTGCGCCGCTCCACGCCGGAAGGCTGGTTCGAGATCGATTCGACCAGCGTCGACACGCCCGGCCGCGTGGAGGACCACGTCAACCCCTACATGACCACGGCCGACCAGGCGAAGGCCCAGGGCGAGACCTGCGCGAAGGAAGAGGGTACCGGCATGCCCGCCGCGCAGGACGGCGTGCAGGCGATGGCCTTCGTGCCCAACCCGCGGGTCAAGCTCAAGCCGCCGCCGCGCGATCGCACGGTCATCCGCCTGCCCGCGTACGAGGCCGTGAAGTCCGATCCGGTGCTCTATGCGCACGCCAACCGCGTGCTGCACCTGGAGACGAATCCCGGCAACGCGCGCGCGCTGGTGCAGGCGCATGGCGGACGTGACGTCTGGCTGAATCCGCCGCCGATCCCGCTGACGACGGCGGAGATGGACCATGTGTTCGACCTGCCGTACGCGCGTGCGCCACATCCTTCCTACGGCGACGCGAAGATCCCGGCCTGGGAGATGATCCGCTTCAGCGTGAACATCATGCGCGGGTGCTTCGGCGGCTGCACCTTCTGCTCGATCACCGAGCACGAGGGCCGCATCATCCAGAGCCGCAGCGAGGATTCGATCATCCGGGAAGTCGAGGAGATCCGTGACAAGGTCAAGGGCTTCACGGGTGTCGTCTCGGACCTCGGCGGCCCCACGGCCAACATGTACCGCCTGGGCTGCCGCACGCCGGAGATCGAAGCGGCCTGCCGCAAGCCCAGCTGCGTGTTCCCGGGCATCTGCCAGAACCTCAAGACGGACCACGGGCCGCTGATCAGGATCTACCGGCGCGCGCGCGAGCTCAGGGGCATCAAGAAGGTGCTGATCGGCTCCGGCCTGCGCTACGACCTCGCCGTGCAGTCGCCCGAGTACGTGAAGGAGCTCGTGCAGCACCACGTGGGCGGCTACCTGAAGATCGCGCCGGAACACACGGAGCAGGGCCCGCTGTCCAAGATGATGAAGCCGGGCATCGGCAGCTACGACCGCTTCAAGCAGCTGTTCGACAAGTTCTCGGCGGAGGCGGGCAAGGAGCAGTACCTGATCCCGTACTTCATCGCGGCCCACCCGGGCACCAGCGACGCGGACATGATGAACCTGGCGCTGTGGCTCAAGCGCAATGGCTTCCGTGCCGACCAGGTGCAGGCCTTCTATCCGAGCCCGATGGCGACGGCCACCGCGATGTACCACTCCGGCAAGAACACGCTGCGCAAGGTGACGCGCGACAGCGAAGGCGTGGACATCGTGCGGGGCGAGCGCCGCCGGCGCCTGCACAAGGCCTTCCTGCGCTACCACGACCCGAACAACTGGCCGCTGCTGCGCGATGCGCTCAAGGCCATGGGCCGGGCCGACCTGATCGGCAACGGCAAGCACCACCTGGTGCCCACGTACCAGCCTGCCACCGACGGCAGCTACGCCAGCCCGCGCCGCAAGAACTCCACGGCGGCGCCGGCCGGCAAGCCGGCGAAGGGCCGCATCCTCACGCAGCACACCGGGTTGCCGCCGCGCGGGACGGGCGGCAAGCCGGTGTCGCCGGCCCGCAAGCCACGCTGAAGACCGCTCGCGACCCGCGCGCGGTTTGATCGAGGGCAAGGCGCGCGGCGCACCCGCGGGCGAAGATCGGCGCATGCCTTCCTTCCTGCGCGGCGTGCTGGCGCTGCTGCTCCTGGTCCTGAATACCTGCTTCTGGTGCGTGCCCCTGTTCGCGGGTGCGCTGGTCAAGCTGGCGCTGCCGTTCACCGCGGTGCAAAAGCAGATCGACCGCTTTCTCAATGCCTGCGCCGAAGGCTGGGTGGCGTGCAACAGCGCCTGGATGCGCCTGCTGCACCGCACCCGCTGGGAAGTGGAGGGCGCCGGATCGCTGCGGCGCGGCGACTGGTACCTCGTGAGCTGCAACCACCAGTCCTGGGTGGACATCTTCGCGCTGCAGCACGTGCTGCGCGGGCGCATCCCGCTGCTCAAGTTCTTCCTCAAGCAGCAGCTGATCTACGTCCCCGTCATCGGGCTCGCATGGTGGGCGCTGGATTTTCCCTTCATGAAGCGGCACGGGAAGGAGGCGCTGCGCCGCCGCCCCGAGCTGCGCGCGCAGGACCAGGAGGCGACGCTGCGTGCCTGCCGCAAGTTCTCGCTGGTGCCCACCAGCGTGATGAACTTCGCCGAGGGCACGCGCTTCACGCCCGCGAAGCACCAGTCGCAGGCTTCGCCTTATCGCCACCTCCTCAAGCCGCGGGCCGGCGCGATGGCGCTGACGCTCAATGCGATGGGCGAGCGCTTCCGCTCGGTGGTGGACGCCACCATCGTCTACCCCGAGGGCGTGCCCAGCTTCTGGGATTTCCTCTGCGGGCGCACTTCGCGCATCGTGGTGCACCTGCGCCAGCTGCCCATTCCGGAAGGCTTCGCCCGCGGCGACTACGCGGCCGATCCCTCGTTCCGGCGCGATTTCCAGCAGTGGCTGGGCGCGCTGTGGGAGGAGAAGGACCGGCGCGTCGGCGAGCTGCTGCAGCGCGCCTGAATCAGGGCTGCAGGGTGTGCAGCGGCAGGTCCTTGTCGGCGGCCAGCCGGTCGAGTTCTTCGCAGCTGCGCGCCGCGAAGAAGGCGGCGACGGCCGAATGCGTCTGCGGCGCGAACATGGTCTTCATGTCGCCGCCGGCGACGCCCGCCGCTTCGCACAGCGCGGCGGCGAAATGCGGTTCCAGCGCCGCGACCGCCACGCGCCCGTCGCGGCAGGGATAGACGCGATAGCCCGCGTGCGCACCGCCCACGGAACCCGTGGGCTGCGTGAGTCCCCAATGCCGCGGCAAGCCCAGGTAGGCCGCCGCATCGGACAGCGCCACTTCGAGGTACAGGCCTTCGGGATGCGGGTCGCCGGTGCCGGCATAGCGCTCCTGCTTGCGCAGCGCGGCCTGCAGCACCGCTTCGGAAGCCATGAGGGATCCGCCCATGTCAGCATACAGCGTGGCGGGGAGCTCCAGCCCGGGCACCAGCCCGTTCTCGGCGAGGTAGGTGAGGTCGTGGCCGGGTTCGTCGGCGCGTTCGCCTGGCGCGCCCACGATCGCCACCTGGCTCAGGCCTGGATAGCGCGCATGGAGCTCCTTCCAACCCAGTCCGAGCTTATGCAGCGCGGCCGGGCGGAAGGACGTGAGCAGGACGTCCGTGCGAGCGAGCTCGCGATGCAACGTGTCCTGGCCTTGCGGCGCCTTCAGGTCCGCCGCCAGCACCTTCACGCCTTCGTGCAGCTGCGCATAGGCCGCGGGGTTGTAGTGGCCCATGGGATCGCCCGCGGGCGGCTCGATCTTGGTGCAGGTCGCGCCCAGGCGGCGGCAACGCATCAGCGCGGCGGGGCCGGGCAGGTTGAGCGCGAGGCTCAGGATGCGCAGGCCGTGGAGCGGGGCAGGGGAGCGGGTCATGGCGCGAGGCTAGCAGAGCGGGGCACGCGCCGTCGCCTGCGCGTCTGGGGTACACCCGGATGCGCCGCCCATGAGCCGCGCGGTAGCCTGCGCTGCGGCCGCCCCCGGCCATTCCCCCTCCAAGGAGCAAAGCGATGCCGTCGAAGCGCACCATGATCACGCTGCTGGGCCTGGCCGCCGCAGCTCTTGCCCACGCGCAGGGCCACTGGCCGACGAAACCGATCACGCTCGTCGTGCCCTTCGCGGCGGGCGGTCCGACCGACGTCGTGGCCCGCACGCTTGCGGCGTCCATGACCAGGAGCATGGGCCAGACCGTGGTGGTGGAGAACAAGCTCGGGGCCGGCGGCAACGTGGCCGCGAACCACGTGGCCAAGGCGCCGAACGACGGCTACACCTTCTTCATCCACCACAACGGCATGGCGACTTCCACGGCGCTGTACCGCAAGCTGCAGTACGACGCGACCAGGGACTTCGAATACGTGTCGCAGGCGGTCGAAGTGCCGATGACGCTGCTGGCGCGCAAGGACTTCCCGCCCAGCAACTTCCAGGAGCTCGCGGCCTACGTGAAGGCCAACCCGGACAAGATCAACCTGGCCACCGCGGGCCTGGGCGCGGTCTCGCAGCTGTGCGGGATGATGTTCCAGCGTGCGCTGGGCGTGCAGCTCACCGAGGTCCCGTTCCAGGGCACGGGTCCCGCCATGAACGCGCTGCTGGGTGGCCAGGTCGACGTGATGTGCGACCAGACCACGCAGACGGTGCCGCAGATCAAGGCGTCCAACGTGAAGCTGTACGGCGTGACGACGAAGAACCGCGTCAAGGTGCTCCCGCAGGCGCCCACGCTGCACGAACAGGGCCTGAAGGACTTCGAGGTCGTGGTGTGGCACGGCATCTATGCGCCCAAGGGGACGCCCAAGGCCATCGTCGAGAGCATGAACAAGGCCGTGCGCGCGGCGCTGAAGGATCCGGACGTCGTGCGGCGCATGGACGAACTTGGCGCCGAGATCGTGCCCGACGCGACCAACACGCCGCAGGCGCTGAAGGCCCACCTGGATGCCGAGATCGCCAAGTGGGGGCCGGTGATCCGCGCGGGCGGGAAGTTCGCGGACTGAAAACCGTAGGGCCGCGGATGCGGCCCTTCTTTCTGGACGCCTAGAGCGGCAGCCCCACGTAGTTCTCCGCCAGCGCGGTCGATGCCGCCTGCGAGTTCACCAGGTAGTCCAGCTCCGCCTCCTGCAGCTTCTGCCCGATGGGGCCTTCGCTCGGGAACTTGTGCATCAGCTGCGTGAACCACCAGGAGAAGCGCTCGGCCTTCCACACGCGGCGCAGGGCGCGTTCCGAGTAGTGGTCGATGCCGGCGCTGCTGCGCTCGCCGTAGTACTCGATGATGGCGGACGACAGGTACTTCACGTCGGAGGCCGCGAGGTTCAGGCCCTTGGCGCCGGTGGGCGGCACGATGTGCGCCGCGTCGCCGGCCAGGAACAGGCGGCCGAAGCGCATCGGCTCCGCGACGAAGCTGCGCAGCGGCGCGATGCTCTTTTCGAGCGAGGGGCCCGTGACCAGGTGGTCGCGCGCCTCCGGGTCGAGGCGCATGCGCAACTCGTTCCAGAAAGCCTCGTCGGACCAGTTCTCCACCTTCTCCTCCAGTGGCACCTGCACGTAGTAGCGGCTGCGCGTGGGGCTGCGCATGGAGCACAGCGCGAAGCCGCGTTCGGTGTTGGCGTAGATCAGCTCGTGCGACACCGGCGGCACGTCGGCCAGCAGGCCCAGCCAGCCGAAGGCATAGACCTTCTCGTATTCGCGGATCGCGTTCTTCGGCACGCTGGCGCGGCTCACGCCGTGGTAGCCGTCGCAGCCGGCGATGAAGTCGCAGCGCAGCTCGTGCTCCTCGCCGTCCTTGCGCCAGCGCACCACCGGCTGCTCGCCGTCGAACTCGTGCAGGCTGACGCTGTCGCCGACCTCGTAGTGGGTGGGCAGGCCCTGCGCGGCGCGCGCGGCCATGAGGTCGCGCGTGACTTCCGTCTGGCCGTAGACCATCACGGTCTTGCCGCCGGTCAGGCTGGGGAAGTCGATGCGGTGGCGCGCCCCCTTGAACAGCAGCTCGATGCCCTCGTGCACCAGGCCTTCCTGGTGCATGCGTTCGCCGACGCCGCATTCGTCCATCAGGTCGACGGACACCTGTTCCAGCACGCCGGCGCGGATGCGGCCGAGCACATAGTCGGCGCTCTGGCGCTCGAGGATGACGTTGGCTATGCCGGCCTTGTGCAGCAGCTGGCCGAGCAGAAGGCCCGAGGGGCCGGCGCCGATGATGGCGACCTGGGTGCGGTGTTGGCTCATGGGAAGTCTCCTTGCGCCCAGCTTAAGCGCCTCCCGCCGTTGCCAACCCGGCCGCGGGAACGTCTTTGTGCGATCATTGCACGCGCTGCGCGATGATCGCGCAATCCCGCATGACGATCTCCCACGCAGACTACATCGCCGGCATGGCCAAGGGCCTGGCCGTGCTGGAAAGCTTCGACACCGAGCGGCAGCGCCTGAACGCCACGCTGGCGGCCGAGCGCGCCGGCCTCACGCGCGCGGCGGCGCGGCGCCACCTGCTGACGCTGGCGCACCTGGGCTACCTGGAAACCGACGGCAGCTGGTTCTGGCTGGCGCCCAAGGTGCTGCGCTTCTCGGGCAGCTACCTGGCGTCGGCGCGCCTGCCGCGCGTGGTGCAGCCCACGCTCAACCGGCTCGCGGCGCAGACCGGCGAATCCTTCTCCACGGTGGTGCTGGATGGCGACCACGTGGTCATCGTGGCGCGCAGCGGTACCGGCCGGCTGCTGGCGTATGGCCTGCACCTGGGCGCGCGGCTGCCGGCGCATGCCACCTCCACGGGGCGCGTGCTGCTCGCCGCGCGCACGCGCACGGAGTTCCGGAGCTGGATGAAGGGCAGGGAACTGCCGCGCCTGACCGCGCACACCGCGGTCGACGCCCGGCGCTTCCGTGCCCTGATCGACGAGGTGCGCGAGCAGGACTGGTGCGTCGCCAGCGAGGAGCACGAGCTCGGCGTGCACGCGCTGGCCGTGCCGCTGAGGAACATGGAAGGCCACACCGTCGCCGCGCTGAACGTGGTCGCCTCCCGCCAGCGGCTGGAACCGCGGGTGCTCCAGAAGGACTTGCTGCCTCTGCTGCTGGAAGCCGCGCGCGAGTTGCGGCCACTGCTCTGACGGCATCGTTATAAGCAAACAACGAAGAATTCGTTGTTCTTTTATAACCAGCTCCCCACAATCCGAGCTTGTCTTAGAAGAGGGAAGCACCATGAGCACCTTGCGCCTCGGCGATACCGCCCCCGACTTCGTCCAGGAATCCACGGCCGGCACGATCCGCTTCCACGAGTGGGCCGGCGATTCGTGGGTGGTCCTGTTCTCGCACCCCGCCGACTTCACGCCGGTCTGCACGACCGAGCTGGGCAAGACCGCGGCGCTCGGCGGCGAATTCCAGAAGCGCAACGTCAAGCCGATCGCCGTCAGCGTCGATCCGATCGACGCGCACAAGTCCTGGGTGAAGGACATCAACGAGACGCAGGCCTGCGAAGTCGACTTCCCCATCCTCGCGGACTCCGACCGCAAGGTGGCGACGCTCTACGACATGATCCACCCGAACTCGCTGGCCAACGCCACGGTGCGCAGCGTGTTCATCATCGACCCGAAGAAGGTGATCCGCACGACGCTCACCTATCCGGCCTCCACCGGGCGCAACTTCGACGAGATCCTGCGCGTGATCGACTCGCTGCAGCTGACCGACAAGCACAAGGTCGCCACGCCGGCGAACTGGAAGCAGGGCGACGACGTGATCATCGTCCCCAGCCTGCAGGACCCGGAAGAGATCGCCCGGCGCTTCCCGCAGGGCTACAAGACGGTCAAGCCCTACCTCCGCATCACGCCGCAACCCAAGAACTAGGACCCCCCGGCGGCCTCGCGGCCGCCTGCTCGCTCTCCCCATGAAGAATTTCAAGCTCCTCCTCGCCTCGCTCGCCCTCGCGGTCGCCGGCACGGCTTCCGCCCAGCAGACGCTGCTGAACGCCTCGTACGACGTCGCCCGCGAGTTCTACAAGGACATCAACGCCGCCTTCGTGCCCGCCTACAAGAAGGCCACGGGCAAGAACGTGAAGGTCGAACAGGCCCACGGCGGCTCCAGCGCGCAGGCGCGCGCCGTGGCCGACGGCCTGGCCGCCGACGTGGTGACCATGAACACGACGACCGACATCGAGTTCCTCGCCGAACGCGGCGTCGTCGCCAAGGACTGGGCCCAGCGCTTCCCGAACAACGCGGCGCCGACCACGTCGACCATGCTGTTCCTGACCCGCAACGGCAACCCCAAGGGCATCAAGGACTGGAACGACCTGGTCAAGCCGGACGTCAAGGTGGTCGTCGTGAACCCGAAGACCGGCGGCAACGGCCGCTACGCCTACCTGGCGGCCTGGGGCTACGTGCGCGAGAACGGCGGCACCGACGCGCAGGCCGCCGAGTTCGTCTCCAAGCTGTACAAGAACGTGCCGGTGCTGGCCCGCGGCGGCCGCGACGCCACCACGGCCTTCCTGCAGCGCAACATCGGCGACGTGCTGATCACCTTCGAGTCGGAAGTCGAATCCGTCAACCGCGAGTTCGGCAACGGCAAGGTGGACGTGGTCTACCCGTCGGTGAGCATCGTGGCCGAGAACCCGGTGGCGATCGTCGAGCGCACGGTGGAGAAGAAGGGCACGGCCGAACTGGCCAAGGCCTACCTCGACTTCCTGTACAGCGAGCAGGGCCAGGAGATCGCCGCGAAGCACAACATCCGTCCGCGCAGCGAGGCTATCCTGAAGAAGCACGCCGACACCTTCAAGCCGATCAAGCTGTTCCCGGTGCAGAAGTACTTCGGCTCGCTGTCGCAGGCGCAGAAGGTGCACTTCAACGACGGCGGCCAGTTCGACAAGATCTACACGGTCCGGTAAGCCCATGAGTGGCGCCATCACGGCGCCGCTGCCGGCGACGGCGGCGGCGCCTTCTTCTTCCCGCGGCGGCAACCGCAAGGTCCTGCCCGGATTCGGGCTCACGCTCGGGTACACGCTGATGTACCTGTCGGTGATCGTCCTGATCCCGCTGTCCGCGCTGTTCTTCAAGACCTTCACGCTCACCTGGCCGGAGTTCTGGGCCGCGGTGAGTTCGCCGCGCGTGGTGGCCTCGTACCGGCTGACCTTCGGCGCGTCCTTCCTCGCCGCGACGGTCAACGTGTTCTTCGGCCTGCTGGTCGCGTGGGTGCTGGTGCGCTACTCCTTCCCGGGCAAGCGCATCGTCGACGCGCTGGTGGACCTGCCGTTCGCGCTGCCGACGGCCGTGGCCGGCATCTCGCTCACGGCGCTGCTGGCGGGCAACGGCTGGCTCGGGCAGTACCTGGAGCCGCTGGGCATCCAGCTGGCCTTCAATCCCAACGGCGTCGTGATCGCGCTGATCTTCATCGGCCTGCCGTTCGTGGTGCGCACGGTACAGCCGGTGCTGGAGGAATCCGAGAAGGAGCTGGAAGAGGCCGCGATGTGCCTGGGCGCCACGCGAGCGCAGACCTTCCGCAAGGTGATCCTGCCGTCCATCATGCCGGCGCTGCTGACCGGCTTCGCGATGGCCTTCGCCCGCGCCGTCGGCGAATACGGCTCCGTGATCTTCATCGCGGGCAACATGCCCATGGTCTCGGAGATCACGCCGCTGATCATCATCAGCAAGCTGGAGCAGTACGACTACGCCGGCGCGACCGCGGTGGCCGTGGTGATGCTGCTGGCGTCCTTCGTGCTGCTGCTGGTGATCAACGCGCTGCAGGCCTGGCAGAGAAGGAGGGCCGGCGCATGAGTGCCACCGACCTGACCCGCAAGCGCGTGACGACGACCGAGGCGCCCTGGGTGCGCTACACGCTGATCACCATCGCGCTGCTGTTCCTGCTGCTGTTCCTGGTGCTGCCGCTCGCCGCGGTGTTCACGGAGGCCTTCCGCAAGGGTTTCGGCCCTTACCTCGAAGGCCTGCGCGATCCCGACGCCTGGTCGGCGATCAAGCTGACGCTGATCACCGCCGCGATCGCCGTGCCGCTGAACCTGGTCTTCGGCGTGTGCGCGGCCTGGGCCATCGCCAAGTACGAGTTCCGCGGCAAGGCCTTCCTCACCACGCTGGTGGACCTGCCGTTCTCCGTCTCGCCGGTGGTCGCCGGCCTGATCTACGTGCTGGTCTTCGGCGCGCAGGGTTGGCTCGGACCCTGGCTCGCGGAGCACGACATCAAGATCATCTTCGCGGTCCCGGGCATCGTGCTGGCGACGATCTTCGTCACCTTCCCCTTCATCGCGCGCGAGCTGATCCCGCTGATGCAGGCGCAGGGCAACGACGAGGAGCAGGCCGCCATCGTGCTGGGCGCCAACGGCTGGCAGACCTTCTGGAAGGTGACGCTGCCCAACATCAAGTGGGGCCTGATCTACGGCGTGATCCTCTGCAACGCGCGCGCCATGGGCGAGTTCGGCGCGGTGTCGGTCGTCTCCGGCCACATCCGCGGCCAGACCAACACCATGCCGCTGCACGTGGAGATCCTCTACAACGAATACCAGTCGGTCGCCGCCTTCGCGGTGGCCTCCCTGCTGGCCCTGCTGGCCCTCGTCACGCTGATCGTCAAGTCGCTGGCCGAGTGGAAGCAGGAGCGCGAGATGAAGGCGGCGAACGCGCTGCCGCCGGAGCGCCCCATCGCGGCGCTGGAGCCCGCACCATGAGCATTGAGATCCGCAACGTCAGCAAGAATTTCGGCGGCTTCCGCGCGCTGGACGACGTCTCCCTCGACATCGATTCGGGCGAACTGGTGGCCCTGCTGGGGCCGTCCGGCTGCGGCAAGACGACGCTGCTGCGCATCATCGCCGGCCTGGAGACGGCGGACGCGGGCAGCATCCTGTTCGCCGGCGCAGACACCACCGGCGTGCACGTGCGCGACCGGCAGGTCGGCTTCGTGTTCCAGCACTACGCGCTGTTCCGCCACATGACCGTGTTCGAGAACGTGGCCTTCGGCCTGCGCGTGAAGCCGCGCTCGCAGCGTCCTTCGGAGGCGCAGATCCGCAAGAAGGTGCACGAGCTGCTGGGCCTGGTGCAGCTGGACTGGCTGGCCGACCGCTTTCCCTCGCAACTCTCCGGCGGGCAGCGCCAGCGCATCGCGCTGGCCCGTGCGCTGGCCGTCGAGCCCAAGGTGCTGCTGCTCGACGAGCCCTTCGGCGCGCTGGACGCCAAGGTGCGCAAGGAGTTGCGCCGCTGGCTGCGCCGGCTGCACGACGACCTGCACGTCACCAGCATCTTCGTGACGCACGACCAGGAAGAGGCGCTGGAAGTCGCCGACCGCGTGGTGCTGATGAACAGCGGCCACATCGAGCAGATCGGCACCCCGCAGCAGGTGTGGGACCAGCCTGCCAGCCCCTTCGTCTACGGCTTCCTCGGGGACGTCAACCTGTTCCACGGCCGCGCGCACGAGGGCGCGGTGCAGTTCGGCGGCATGCAGATCGCCGCGCCCGAGCACGCGGGCACCCAGGACGCCAGGGCCTCGGCCTATGTCCGGCCCCACGACCTGGACGTGCAGCGCTACACGCCCGGGGCGACCGGGCTGGTCGTCCACCTTTCGCGCGCCATCGTGGTGGGTCCCATCGCCCGGCTGGAACTTCTTCCGGTCGAGGCGGACAAACAGCCCGACAATGGAGGGGCTGATCCCCTGGTCGAGGCGCAAATCCCCGCGCAGCAGTTCCGGGAGATGGGCCTGAAGGAGGGCGAGACGCTGGTGGTGACGCCGCGTCAGGCCCGCGTGTTCCTGGAGAGCGGTGCCGGCATCTGATCCGTCCGGCCCGCAAGGACGGAGTGGAATGACTGGAATGATCCTGAGCTGGCTGGACACCGCACCGCGGCGCGTCCTCGGACTCGTCGCCGCGGCCTGCGCGGGCCTGCTGCTGTTCGGGCTGTACCTGCAGCACGTGGTGGGCCTGGAGCCGTGCCCCATGTGCATCGTGCAGCGCTACGCCATGGTGCTGGTGGCGCTGGCCGCCGGCCTCGCCGCGCTGCTGCGCCCGCGCGGCGTCCACCTGGCCGGGGCGGCGCTCGTGACGCTGTTCTCCGGCTTCGGCGCCTTCGTGGCCGCCCGCCAGAGCTGGCTGCAGTGGTACCCGCCGGAGATCGCCTCCTGCGGGCGCGACTTCTACGGGATGATCGAGACCTTCCCGCTGCGCCGCGCCATCCCCATGATCTTCCGCGGCAGCGGCGACTGCACCGCGATCGACTGGACCTTCCTGGGCGGCTCCATCGCCAACTGGTCGTTCCTGTGGTTCGTGTTCTTCGCTGTCGTGGGCCTGGCGCTGCTCGTGCGGCAGCTGCGCCGCGGCGGGCCGCGCGCCGGCGCCCTTGCGGCGCACTGACTACAGCCCGCTCGGATAGGTCTCGGCGGGCTCGCCCGCATCCCACGCCGGCTCCGCCACCAGAGGCTGCACGGCGCGCGTGGCGTCGATGTGGATCATCGCGTCGAATTGCGCCGGCAGCCGCGTGTGGACGTAGTGGCTCAGGCGTTCGGATTGCGGCAGGTAGATGACGCCGATGGCGCGCTGCAGCCGGCGCTCGCGCAGCGCTTCGGCCAGCGGCGCATTCCCGCGTAGCGGTAGCCAGAAGCGTTCCTCGCCGGCGCGGTGGAACAGGTCCTCGTAGCTGCCTTCCAGGCCGGGACGCACGCGCTTGCGCTCGGCGACGCCGTCCCATTCGGAGGCCGCGGTCACCGTTCCGTGGTGCGTGCTGAAGCCCACCAGCATCGCGTCCGCGCCCCAGCGGTCGCGGGCAAGCTGGCCGACGTTCCATTCACCCTGGTCGCCCATCTCCGTGGCGCCGGCGTCGCCCAGGTGCGAGTTGTGCGCGCACACCACCATGCGCGCCGGCGTGCCCAGCGCGTCGAAGTGCTTCTCCAGCGCCTGCAGCGTCTCGACCATGTGGCTGTCGCGCAGGTTCCAGGAAGACACGCGACCATGGAACATGGTGCGGTAGTACTCCTCCGCATTGCGCACCAGGCGCGCGTTCTGCTGGGCGTAGAACAGGTCGGCGCGCTCGTCGCGCGAGCCGGCGAGCAGGTCGGCGGCGCGCCGGTTCATCTCCCGCAGCTGCTGGATGACCTCGTCCTCGCAGCTGCCCTGCATGCCGAAGCTGGCGGCGTAGCCATAGGCCTGGCTGTCCTCGCCGAAGTGGTCGAAGCAGGCGTAGCGGCTGCGTGCGCGCTGGGCCGCCTCGGGGTCCGCGGTGCCCAGGTAGTCGAGCACCGCGCCCATGGAGCGGTAGAGGCTGTACAGGTCCATGCCGTAGAAGCCGACCTGCCGCGGAGGCGGCAGCGCGCGGTTGTGCTCGCGCAGCCATTCGACCAAATCGCGCACCACCGTGTTGCGCCACATCCAGGTGGGGAAGCGTTCGAAGCCGGACAGGGCGGCGTCGGCGTCGCGGTCGTCCGACGCGCCGCGGATGTAGCGGTTGACGCGCCAGGCGTCGGGCCAGTCGGCCTCGACCACGATGGCATTGAAGCCGTGTTCCAGCACCAGCCGCCGGGTGAGGGCGGCGCGTTCGGCATAGAACTCGTGCGTGCCGTGCGAGGCCTCGCCGAGCAGCGCGAGCTTCGCGCGCCCGAGTTGCTGGAGCAGGGCATCGTCGGCAGCGGCCTCGGCGCGCAGCGGGCGCAGATGGTCGCGCAGCGTCTCGAGCCGGGCGGCATCGGTGGCGGAGGACAAGCCCATCGCGATTCCTTACGTCGGTTTCAGGCCGGGTGTTCCGCCGGCTGGAGGTGGCGCCCGAACCAGCCGGCTGCGAGTTCCGAGACGCGCTCCAGCGCGCCGGGCTCCTCGAACAGGTGGGTGGCGCCGGGCACGATCGCGAGGTCGCGCGTACCGCGCAGGAAGCCCAGGGCCTGCTCGTTGAGGCGGAGCACGGTGTCGTCGGCGCCGCCTACGATCAGCAACGTCGGCGCAGTCACCTCCGCCAGTGCGGCCGGCCCGGCGAGATCCGCGCGGCCCCCGCGTGACACGACTGCCGCCACATGGCGTCCGAGCTGGGCGGCGGCGATGAGGGCTGCGGCGCTTCCCGTGCTGGCGCCGAACAGTCCGAGCGGAAGATGCCGCGTCGCATCGACGGTGCGCGCCCAGGCCACGGCGGTTTCCATGCGGCGTGTCAGCAGGGCGATGTCGAAGCGGTGCTGGCGCGTGGCGGCATCGATGCGCTCTTCCTCCACCGTGAGCAGGTCGAAGAGCAGGGTGGCGAAACCGGCCCTCTCGAGGGCGCGCGCCACCTGCCGGTTGCGCGCGCTGTGGCGGCCGCTGCCGCTGCCGTGGGCGAAGAGGACGACGCCCCGCGGCTCGCGCGGCAGGCCAAGGTCGCCGTAGAGCCAGGCGGGGCCGGCGGGGATGCGCACCTCCTGCAGGGTGGCGCCGGCGGATGGGTTGGTCATGGCTGTCACCTCCCGAAGGTAGAGCAGCCGCGCGCCGGTGCAAGTCGGCGCAGCGCACCCGCCGTGTAGGACGGTCCCCAGCGGCTGCCAGGCTCCACGATAGGGCCCCGGCGTCCGCCTGTCACGGGATCAGGTGAGCTTCTTGACGAAGACCATGCTGCGGCGGTCCCAGTTGTACTTGCGCTTGCGCGCATCGGGCAGCCAGTCGGGATCGACCTGCACGAACCCCCGCTTGAGGAACCAGTGCATGGTGCGCGTGGTGAGGACGAAGATGCTCTCCAGGCCCATGGCCCGCGCGCGCTGCTCGACGCGGCGCAGCACCTTCTCGCCGTCGCCCTGGCCCTGGCTCTGCGGCGACACGGTCAGCGCCGCCATCTCGCCCGTGCGCGCCTCGGGGTAGGGATAGAGCGCCGCGCAGGCGAAGATGACGCCGTCGTGCTCGAGGATGGTGTAGTTGGCGATGTCGCGCTCGATCTCGGTGCGGTCGCGCTTGACCAGCGTGCCGTCCTTCTCGAAGGGTTCGATCAGCTGCAGGATGCCGCCCACGTCGTCGGCCCTGGCCTCGCGCAGTTCCTCGAGCTTCTCGTCCACGACCATCGTGCCGATGCCGTCGTGCACGTAGACCTCCAGCAGCAGCGAGCCGTCGACGGCGAAGGGGATGATGTGGCTGCGCTCCACGCCGGCCTTGCACGCCTTCACGCAGTGCTGCAGGTAGAACGCGGTGTCCCTGGGCTGCTGCGGCGCCGGCAGGCTGGCCAGCAGCCGTTCGGCGGCCGCGAGCGGCAGCTCGGTGTCGATCGGGTTGTCCTCGCCTTCGGGTTCCGTGGGCTTGATGCGCACGCCGGGGATCTCGGTCAGGAAGATCAGCTTGTCGGCCTGCAGCGCGATCGCCACGCTGGTGGCGACTTCCTCCATGCTCAGGTTGAAGGCTTCGCCGGTGGGCGAGAAGCCGAAGGGCGAGATCAGCACCATTGCGCCCATGTCGAGCGTGCGCGTGATGCCGGCGACGTCCACCTTGCGCACTTGGCCGGAATGGCGGAAATCCACGCCGTCGACGATGCCGATCGGACGGGCCGTGATGAAGTTGCCGGAGATCACCCGCACCGTGGAGCCGGCCATCGGCGTATTCGGCAGGCCCTGGCTGAAGGCCGCCTCGATCTCGTAGCGCAGCTGGCCGGCGGCCTCCTGCGCGCTGTCCAGCGCCACTTCGTCGGTGATGCGGATGCCCTGCGAGTAGCGCGCCTCGTGGCCCTTGGCCTTGAGCTGCTCGTTCACCTGCGGGCGGAAGCCGTGCACCAGCACCACCCGGACGCCCATGCTCTGGATCAGCGCCAGGTCCTGCGCGATGTGCTGCAGCTTGCCGGCCGCGACCGCCTCGCCCGCCATGCCCAGCACGAAGGTCTTGCCCCGGTGCATGTGGATGTAGGGCGCGACCGAGCGGAACCAGGGCACGAAGGTGAAGTTGAAGATGGCTGACATCGGCGTGTGCTGTTGCGACGCGACAGTTTAAGGGAGGCACCTCGCGGACGCCGCGTCCGCGTGCTGTATCGTCGCGCCCCATGCACATCCTGGCGGCGGGCTTCTGGGGCGCCTTCTTCGCGACGGCGGGCCTGATGCTGGCCGCCTCGCTGGCCGCCTTCGCGCGCTCCAACCGCCGGGTCGCGCTCATGTCCGGCCTGTCGGCCGTGGTGTCGGCGGGTTTCGCGCTCGCCTACCTGCGCTGGCTGCCGCTCGAAGGGGCGGCCGAATCACGCTTTCTCGCGCACCTGGCCGTCGTGGTGTCGACGGTGCTCGCCCTGATGCTGCTGGCGCTGCTGGGTCGCCTGCGCACGACCGCGCAGGTGCGCCGCTGGGCGGTGGGCATCGTGACCCTCGACGTCCTCGTGCTCGCCGCCGGCTGGCTGCTTCCCGCGTGGGAGGCCCTGGTCCTCGGGTCGGCCTCCGCGTTCCTCCTGGGCCTGGCCATGGGCGGCGTGGCCTTGCGCAGCGCGCTGCGCGGCGACCGGCTCGCCGGGGCGACGGTCGCCGCGGTGGCCTGCATGCTGGTCGCCCTGGCGGGACTGAGCTGGATCGCGTTGGATCCGGCGGCGCCCTGGCCGGTGCACGCGGCGAGCGCGCTCGCGGGCATGGCATACCTGACCGTCATGGCGGCGTCCCTGTGGGCGCGCTATGCCTACCTGCTGGAGCTGGCGGAGGTGATGGCGCACGGCCCCAGCTACGACCCGGTCACGCGCATGCGTTCGCACCCGGAGACGGGCCAGCTGGTGGGCGAGATGTTCCGCCGGGAGGGCGAGGCGCGGCCCATCGGGGTGATCGCCATCTGCATCTCCAACCTCTACGCCCTGGAGAACCTGCACGGGCGGGCCGCGTTCAACCACGCGCTGTTCATCTGCGCCGGGCGCCTGAGGCGCTGCGCGGCCGAGGCGGTGGAGATGGGGCGGCTGGGGGACGACGGCTTCCTGCTGCTGGCGCGCCAGCGGCCCGCGCTGCCGGAGCTCGCCAGGCTCGCGCGGCGGATCCGCGACGAGTTGTCCCGGCCCGTGGGCCTGAGCACCAGCCGGGACCCGGCGCACATCGACAGCGCCGGCACGGTGTGGAGCGCGGACGTCGGGATCGGCGTGCTGTCCACCACCACCGCGGCGCGTCCCTCGCAGGCCGTGGCGTCGGTGCGGGCGATGGCGCGTACCGGCTGGAGCTATCCGAGCCGGCTCGCGTTCTACGACACCGGCCGCCAGCGCATCGCCGAACTGCCGGTGGACACCGCGCCCGCGCCGGTGGCGTAAACGCCGCGTTCCGGTGGCGGCCTGCGGCCGCGTTTGCTATCGTCGCGGGCATGGACACGCTGGCGGCGGGCTTCTGGGGGGCCTTCTTCTGCACGGCGACGCTGATGCTGGTGATCTCGCTCACCGCCTTCGCGCGCTCGCATCGCCGCGTCGCCCTCATGGCGGGCCTGACGTCGCTCGCCTCCGCCACCTTCGTCGTCGCCTACCTGGGATGGCTGCCCGTGCCGGAGGGCGCGGTCGAAGCCCGCGTGCTGGCGCACGTGGCGGTGATCACCGCCGTGGCGCTCGCGCTGATGCTCATGTCCACCTTCGGCATGCTGCGCCAGCGCAAGATCGGCCGCGCTGCCGTGGCCTCGCTGGTGGGCACCGGCGTGCTGGTGCTCGCGGCCGGCTGGATGCTGGAGCCGAGCGAGTCGCTGGCGCTCGGATCGCTTACCACCATCGCCAACGGCCGCGCCCAGCTGCTGGTCGCCCCGCGTGGCGCCGGGCGCCGCG
>JAEZEB010000319.1 GCA_023438115.1 Pseudomonadota bacterium
CGCGGCGCCAGGCCCCCGCCGCCCATCGCCGGGCGCCCCCTCGCCTGCAGGCCGCAGCTGCTGCTGGCCGACGAGCCCACCACCGCGCTGGACGCCACGGTGCAGATCCAGATCCTGCTGTTGCTGCGCGAACTGCAGCGGGAACTCGGACTCTCCGTCGTCTTCGTCACCCACGACATCGGCGCCGCCGTCGAAGTGGCCGACCGCATCGCCGTGATGTACGCCGGCCGCATCGTGGAAGAGGGCCCCGTCGCCACGCTGATGCGCGCGCCCCGCCATCCGTACACGCTGGCCCTGCTGCGCAGTCGCGCCCACGGCGCGCTGGAGAAAGGCGGGCGCCTGCAGACGATCCCTGGCGCGCCGCCGGACCTGGCCGCGCTGCCGCCGGGCTGCGCGTTCGCCGCGCGCTGCAGCCTCGCGCTGCCCGGCTGCCGCGAGGCGCATCCGCCTGTCGCTTTCCCGGCGGCCGGTCATGTCGTACGCTGCTTCCGCACCGAGGCCACCGCGCCCGTGCCCGCCTGAAGGAAGACGATGAACCTGCACACCGACGTCCTGCACGATCCCGCCCATGCCTTCATGCCGTACCCGGCGGCGCCCGTGCCGCGTGCCGCCACGGGACCGCTGGCGGGCCTGTCGTTCGGCGTGAAGGACCTGTTCCACGTCGCCGGCTATCCCACCAGCGGCGGGCAGCCGCTGATGCTGGCGCTGCTGGGCGTGCAGCAGATCACCGCGCCCACCGTGCAGCGCCTGCTGGACGCCGGCGCGCGTTTCGCCGGCAAGACCGTCACCGACGAACTGGCGTTCTCCATGAACGGCCAGAACGCGCACTTCGGCTCGCCGGTCAACGGCGCGGCGCCCAACCGCATCGCCGGTGGCTCCTCGTCGGGCTCGGCTTCCGCGGTGTCGAACGGCTTGTGCGATTTCGCGCTGGGAACCGACACCGGCGGATCGGTGCGCGCGCCGGCCAGCCATTGCGGACTCGTGGGCCTGCGTCCGACGCACGGGCGCGTCAGCCTCGAAGGCGCGCTGGACCTCGCGCCCAGCCTGGACACCTGCGGCTGGTTCGCGCGCGACGTGCCTGCGTTTGCCCGCGTGGCCGACGTGCTGCTGGACGCGGATGCCGCGCCGCTGCCGCACGCGATGCGCCTGCTCGCGCCCACGGACCTGTGGCCGCTCGCGACGCCCGCCGCGGTCGACGCGCTGCTGCCCGTGCGCAATCGCATCGAGGACCTGCTCGGGCGCGCCAAGCCGGTGAAGGTGGTGCTGGACGACCTCGACGCGATGTACTGGCGCTTCCGCGAAGTGCAGGGCTACGAGGCCTGGCAGACCGACGGCGCCTTCATCCGTCGCTTCCGTCCCACCCTGGGGCCGGGCGTCGCGCAGCGCTTCGCCTGGTGCGCCGAGGTGACGGATGCGCAGGTCGCGCAGGCGCGGGACTTCCGTGAGCGCTTCCGCGCGCAGCTCGCCGACCTGCTGGGCGCCGACGGCGTGCTGCTGATGCCGACGATGCCCGACATCGCGCCGCTCGCGAACGAACCGGAATCGGCGCTGGAGGACTACCGCAACCGCGCCATCCGCCTGCTGTGCGCGGCGGGGCTCTCGGGCTTTCCGCAGGTGTCGCTGCCGTTCGCACGCCGCGACGGCGCGCCGCTGGGGATCTCGCTGCTCGGACCGGCGGGCAGCGACCGCAGCCTGGTGGCGCTGGCCGAGCGCATCGCGCCGGCCTTCGCCTGAGCTGTCATTCCAGGCGCACGGGATCTTCCAGTTGCACGACCTCGCAGTCCACGTCCGCGCCTTCGCGTTCCAGCACCAGGAACAGGCCCGCGTCGAGCGCGATCAGCGGGTGGTGCCAGGTGCCCGCATGCAGGGTGATGCCCTGGTGCGCCGATGCGGAGAAGGCGCGCAGCGTGTTCGCATCGGGTTCGCCGTCGCCCGTCGCCACCAGCACGATCCAGTGGCCCGCCTGCAGCGGCACGAAGCTCTGGCTGCCGAAGCGATGACGCTCCAGCATCTGCCACGGCCCGGCGAGCGCCTGCGCCTGCGCGCGGAAGGTCGCCAGCCGGGGCCGGCCGCCTTCGCGCGCGAGGTCCAGCGCCGAGGGCAGGTCGATGCGCGTGCTGGTGCCGGCGTTGATCGCGCGGGCCTCGCCGCTTCCGAGTTCCAGCACTTCGCCGTAAGGCGCGAACGCGGTGGCGGTGAGCGGATGCAGGGGCAGGGTGCGGGCCATGCCGACCATTGAACCATGAGCAAGGACGCGATGTCTTCTTCTTCCTTCGCCTCGCTGCGCATCGACGGCGCGCGCCTGTGGCAGTCGCTGATGGACCTGGCGCGCATTGGTGCCACGGACAAGGGCGGCGTGTGCCGCCTCGCGCTGAGCGACCTGGACCGGCAGGGCCGCGACCAGGTCGTGCAGTGGGGACGCGCCGCGGGATTGCAGGTCACGGTTGACCGCATCGGCAACGTGTTCATGCGCCGCGCCGGACGCAACGCGGAACTGCCGCCCGTGGTGGCGGGCAGCCACATCGACACGCAACCCACGGGCGGGAAGTTCGACGGCAACTACGGCGTGCTGGCGGCGCTGGAGGTGGTGCGTACGCTGGACGACCACGGCATCGTCACCGAGGCGCCCATCGAGGTCGCCTTCTGGACCAACGAGGAGGGCTCGCGCTTCGTGCCCGTGATGATGGGCTCGGGCGTCTTCGCGGGCGCGTTCACGCTGGAACATGCATATGCACAGCGCGACGTGGACGGTCGCACGGTGCGCGAGGAACTGGAGCGCATCGGCTACCTGGGCGAGGAGGAGCCGGGGCGGCATCCCATGGGCGCCTACTTCGAGGTGCACATCGAGCAAGGGCCGGTGCTGGAGGATGCCGGCGTCACCCTAGGCGCGGTGGAGGGCGTGCTGGCGATCCGCTGGTTCGACTGCACCGTCACCGGCGTCGAGGCGCATGCCGGCCCCACGCCGATGCCCTTGCGCCGCGACGCGCTGCAGGCGGCCACGCTCCTGATGCAGGAAGTGGTGGCGTCCGCCACGCGCCACGGCCCGCATGGGCGCGGCACCGTCGGCATGGTGCAGGTGCACCCCAACAGCCGCAACGTGATCCCGGGCCGGGTGAAGTTCTCCATCGACCTGCGCAACGCCACCGACGAACTCGTCGAGCGGCAGGCGCAGGACGTGCGGGCGCTGGCGCAGCGCCTCGCGGCGGAGAGGGGATTGCAGGTGAACATCGAGACCGTGTCCTCGTATCCGGCGCAGCGCTTCGATCCGGAATGCGTGCAGGCGGTGACACGCGCCGCGCAGCGGCTGGGCCATTCCTGCATGCCCGCCGTGTCCGGCGCGGGGCACGATGCGATCTACGCCGCGCGGCTCGCGCCCACGGGCATGATCTTCATCCCGTGCAAGGACGGCATCAGCCACAACGAGGTGGAAGACGCGCAGCCGGCTCACGTGGAGGCCGGCGCCAACGTGCTGCTGCAGGTGATGCTGGAGCGCGCGGGCGCCCGCTGACTTACTCCGGCCGCCGCGCCGCGGCGAGCTGCTTGTAGCGCATCTCGCCCAGGCGCTCCAGCATCCAGCCCGGGTACTCGCGCGGCAGGGCGCTCACTTCGCCCAGGCGCGCCAGTTCCTCCGCGGAGAGGCGTACCTGCGTGGCCTGGATGTTGTCGGCCAGCTGGTCCGGCCGCTTCGCGCCGACGATCACGCTGGTCACCTGCGGCTGGTGCAGCAGCCAGGCCAGGGCGATCTGCGCGACGCTCACGCCCTTGGCCTGCGCGATGTCGCGCATGACGTCGATCACGTCGAAAGCGCGCTCCTTGTCCACGGGCGGGAAGTCGAAGGAGACGCGGCGCGCATCGCTTTCGGCCGCCTGCTGGTCGCGCGTGTACTTGCCGCTCAGGAAGCCGCCGGCGAGCGGGCTCCACACCAGCAAGCCCAGGCCTTCGCTGCGCAGCATGGGGATGATCTCGCGCTCCAGGTCGCGGCCGGCGATGGTGTAGTAGGCCTGCAGCGAATCGAAGCGGGCCAGGCCCAGGCGCTCCGAGATGCCCAGCGCCTTCACGATCTGCCAGGCCGCCCAGTTGCTCACGCCGATGTAGCGCACGTGGCCGTGGCGCACCAGCTGGTCCAGCGCGCGCATGGTCTCCTCGATGGGCGTGGCGGGGTCGAAGCCGTGGATCTGGTACAGGTCGATGTGGTCCAGCTGCAGCCGCCGCAGGCTGGCCTTGACGCCGTCGAGGATGTGGCCGCGGCTCGCGCCGCGCATGTTGGCGCCGGTCCCCGTCTCGCCGAAGACCTTGGTGGCCACCACCACGCTGTCGCGCGGCACCTTGAGGTTGCGCAGGGCGTTGCCCGTGATCTGCTCCGACACGCCGGCGGCGTAGATGTCGGCGGTGTCGATGAAGTTGATGCCGGCGTCCAGCGCCTGGCCGACCAGGCGTTCGGCCTCGGCCTGCTGCAGCATGCCGATCTTGCTCCACATGCCTTCGCTGCCGCCGAAGGTCATGGTGCCGAGGCAGAGTTCGGAAACGAAAAGGCCGGTGCGGCCGAGCGGAACGAGGCGCATGGAGGGACTCCGTTAGGCGGAAAGGTGTAGCGGTTTTCGCGGGGGAGGGACGCTTCCCGGCCCTCCTACAATGCCGCAAAGCAAGAAAACGAGCTGGGGACATTGTGAACGCCGACATACCGCGCGTGGCGGACCTGTATCGAACCATGGTCCGCATCCGGGCTTTCGAGAACGCCGCCGAAGCAGCCAGCCAGGGCGGCGTCAGCGCCTATGGCAAGGCCGCCGACGGCACCGCGCAGGTGCGCGGGCCGCTGCATCTTTCCACCGGCCAGGAGGCCGTGCCGGCCGGCGTCTGCGCCCACCTGCGGCGGGACGACCTGCTGACTTCCACCCACCGCGGCCACGGCCACACCCTGGCCAAGGGCGCCGACCTGCGCCGCATGATGTGCGAGCTCTTCGGCAAGGCCGAGGGCTTCAACGGCGGCCGCGGCGGCTCCATGCACATCGCCGATTTCTCGGTGGGCATGCTGGGCGCCAACGGGGTGGTGGCCGCCGGCCTGCCGATCGCAGTGGGCGCCGCCCACGCGCAGAAGCTGCAGGGCCGGGATGCGATCACCGCCTGCTTCTTCGGCGACGGCGCGATCAACCGCGGTCCCTTCCTCGAAGCGCTGAACTGGGCGCAGGTGTATGCGCTGCCGGTGCTGTTCGTCTGCGAGGACAACCGCTGGAGCGCCACCACGCCCAGCGGCCCGATGACGGCGGGCGAGGGCGCCTCGGCCCGCGCCGCCAGCCTGGGCATCCCCTGCGTGAAGGTGGACGGCAACGACCTCCTGGCCGTGCACGACGCCGCGGCCGGCCTGGTGGCGGAAGTCCGCGACGGTGGTGGTCCGCGCCTGCTGCATGCCATCACCTACCGTGTGAAGGGGCACGTCTCCGTGGACCCGGCGGCCTACCGCGATCCGCGGGAATTGAAGGACGCGCTGGAGACCGATCCCATCGCCCGCGCGCGCGCCGTCTACCTGGCCTTGCCGGGAGCGGACGCGGCGGTGCTGGACGCCATCGAGCGCGAGGCGCAGGAGGAAGTGGAGGCCGCGCTGGCCTTCGCCGCGGCCGCGCCCTGGCCGGCGCCCGAAGCCGCCTTCACCGAGATCCAGGACACGGGGGCCGGCACATGGCGCTGATGTCGTACGCCGAGGCGGCGGTGCTCGCGCTGGAACACGAAATGGAGGCCGACCCGCGCGTGGTCGTCCTCGGCGAGGACGTGGGCCGCGGCGGCATCTTCGGCCAGTACAAGGGGCTGCAGGCGCGCTACGGCGCCAACCGCGTGATCGACACGCCGATCAGCGAGGCCGCGATCATGGGCGCGGGCGTCGGCATGGCGCTGGCCGGCCTGAAGCCGGTGGTCGAGATGCGCGTGGTCGATTTCGCGCTGTGCGGCATGGACGAGATCGTCAACCAGGCCGCCAAGAACCGCTTCATGTTCGGCGGCCAGGGCCGCGTGCCGCTGGTGGCGCGCATGCCCATCGGCATCTGGGATGCCTCGGCCGCGCAGCACTCGCAATCGCTCGAAGGCTGGTTTGCGCACCTGCCCGGCCTGGTGGTGGTGTGCCCCGGCACGCCGCAGGACAACTATTCGATGCTGCGCGCCGCGCTCGCCAGCGGCGATCCCGTGGTCTACATGGAGCACAAGACGCTGTGGGGCCTGCAGGGCGAGGTGGATCCCTCGGTGCAGGTCAAGCTGGGCGACGCGCGTGTCGTGCGTCCTGGGAGCCGGCTCACCGTCGTGAGCTGGAGCCGGCAGCTGCGGGCCTGCGCGCAGGCTTGCGAGGAACTCGCGGCGCAGGGCATCGACGCGGAGCTCATCGACCTGCGCAGCATCTGGCCCTGGGACCGCGCCACGGTGCTCGGCTCCTGCGCGCGCACGCGCCACCTGCTGGTGGTGCACGAGGCCGTGCAGGCCGGCGGCTTCGGCGCGGAGATCGCCGCGACGGCCGCCGAGACCACGGGCTGCAAGGTGCGGCGCCTGGGCGCGCCGCGCATCCC
>JAEZEB010000343.1 GCA_023438115.1 Pseudomonadota bacterium
CCGCTTCGGAGTCCGCCGAGGCACCGGCCGCGGCCCTGCCCCGCCCCGCCGGCGTGGACAAGACCCTGGAAGAGCGCCGCAAGCAGGCCGACGCCGACGCTGTCGCCAAGCAGAAGGCCGAGGAGGAGAAGTTCGCCGCCATGCAGGCGGAGAACTGTGCCCGCGCCCGCAAGAACAGGGAAACCCTGGACTCCGGCATCCGCCTGGCCCGCCTGAACGACAAGGGCGAGCGCGAGATCATGGACGACACCGCCCGCGCCGCCGAACGGAAGAATCTCGACGAGATCATCGCGCGCGACTGCGTGAAGTGACGCTTCCGCGCCGGGCCGCCTAGTAACCCGGCTTCGCCCCCGGCCGGCGGCTGGCGAACAGCCCCGCCGTCCGCGCGCCCTGCTTGCGGAAGCGCTCGCGCCGCGCGACCTTGGGATCGACCAGCAGCGGGCGGTAGACCTCCACGCGGTCGCCGTCGCGCACGGCCTGCTCCAGGCTGCCGCGCCGGCCCCACACCCCCATTTCGAAGGCGGCGAGGTCCTGGCCCGGATTCGCATCGCGCCAGCCGCTTGCAAGCACCGCATCGCGCAGCGTGGCGCCTTCGGGCAGTTCCAGAGCCCATTCGAGCACTTGCCGCGGCCCCGGCGAGTACATCACGGTCACGTGCGGCATGGCTTCAGCCGTAGACCTGCTCGGCACGCTTGACGAAGGCATCCACGAGGCTGCCGGCGATGCGGTCGAACACCGGACCCACCAGCGCCGCGAGGGCGGAGCTCTTGAAGCTGTAGTGCAGCTCCAGCGTCACCTTGCAGGCGCGCTGGCCGGGCTGCCCGACCGGGTGGAACTTCCAGCAGCCATCGAGGTGCGAGAATGGCCCGTCCACGAGCTTCATGCGCACCTCGCGGCCCGGCAAGTGCGTGTTGCGTGTCGTGAAGGTCTGACGGATGCCGGAGAAATGGATGCCGACTTCCGCCTTCATGCCGTCCGGCTCCAGCGCGATCACGGCGGAGTGGTCGCACCAGGGCAGGAACTCGCAGTATTTCGCCACGTCGGTGACCAGCGCGAACATCTCCTCGGCGCTGTACCAGATGAGGACGGACTTGTGGACTGTTTTCATGGAGAATGCGGGCCCGCGCCGATTGTAGAGAACCCCGGCCAACCCCAACTGTCAGTGCATGGCGCAAAAGAAAGAACCCTCCTCCCGCATTGCCGATAACAAGAAGGCGGCCTTCAACTACTTCTTCGAGGAGCGGTTCGAGGCCGGCATCGTGCTGGAAGGCTGGGAGGTCAAGGCCCTGCGCGAGGGGAAGGTCCAGCTCACCGACGGCTACGTGGTGATCCGCGACGGCGAGCTGTACCTGATCGGCTGCCAGATCAACCCGCTCAAGACGGCTTCCACGCACGTCAAGCCGGAGGCCGCCCGCACCAAGAAGCTGCTGATGCACAAGGACCAGATCCGGCGGCTGATCGGCAAGGTGGAGCAGAAGGGCCACACCCTGGTGCCCATCCAGCTTTACTGGAAGCAGGGCAAGGTGAAGGCGGAGATCGCGCTCGCGAAGGGCAAGGCCACGCACGACAAGCGCGACACCATCAAGGAACGCGAAGGCAAGCGCGAGGTGGAGCGCGCGATGAAGCAGCGCCACCGCTGATCGGAACCACCCCGGCCCGGGAATAAACCGGCCCGCCGCGTCGTTCATGCAGGCGGGACCCGCGAAAGGAGACCCCCATGCGCCCTGCCCTGCACCTTGCCACCCTCGCCTGCGCCGGCCTGCTGGCCGCCTGCGCCACCAACACGCGCGCACCTGCCACTGCCTCGGACGGCGTGCTGGTCGGCCCGAACGGGATGACGCTCTACACCTTCGATCGCGATGCCACGGGCTCGGGCAAGTCCGTCTGCAATGGTCCCTGCGCGACGAACTGGCCGCCGCTGATGGCGAGCGCGGCCGACAAGCCCTCGGGCGACTGGACGATCGTCGTGCGCGACGACGGCAGCCGCCAGTGGGCCTGGCGCGGCAAGCCCGTGTATTACTGGATCCGGGACGCCAGGCCTGGTGACCGCACCGGCGACGGCGTCAACAACGCCTGGCGGCTCGCGCGGCCCTGAAGCGCCCGCTAAGCTGCGCCGATGCAGCAGCGTGCCGCCCTCGCGGCCCACATCCCGGACCTGCGGCGCTATGCGCGCGCGCTCACGGGAGACGCCTGGGCGGCGGACGACCTGGTGCAGGACACGCTGGAGCGGGCCTGCGCGCGCTGGCACCTCTGGGCTGCCGGCACCGATCTGCGGCCCTGGCTGTTCACGCTGATGCACAACCTGTTCATCGACGGCGTGCGGCGCGCCGTGCGGCAGCAGCAGGGGCAGCGGGTGGATGTCGACGACGTCGGCAACGAGCTGGTCGCGCCCGCCGGCGCCACCGACCAGGCGCTCGACCTGCAGCGCTGCCTGCTGCGCCTGCCGGACGAACAGCGCGAGGTGCTGTTGCTGGTGACCCTGCAGGACCTGGGCTACGAAGAGGTGGCGCGCATCACGGGCGTTCCGGTGGGCACGGTGATGTCGCGCCTGTCCCGGGCGCGCACGCGCCTGCGCGAACTGATGGACGGCCGCGGCGCGGCGGAGCCGGTGGCGCCGCCGCTGCGGCGGCTGAAGTGAATGGAATGGTGATGAACGAGGACCTGCCACCCCAGGACGAGGCGGAACTGCATGCCTGGGTCGACGGCCGCCTGCCGCCGGAGCGTCGCGCGGCAGTCGAGGAGAGATTGCGCATCGATCCGGAGGCGGCACGGGCCGTGCGGGCCTGGAGCGAGCAGCGCGATCTGTTGCGGGCGTTGCACGCGAACGTGCTGGACGAACCCGCGCCTGCGCACCTGGTGGAGGCGGCGCAGCGGCTGCAACACCGCAGCACGCGGTGGGCGCAGTGGCAACGCTGGGGCGGCATCGCGGCCGCGCTGCTGCTGGCCTTCGGCGTGGGCTGGGCGAGCCACGGCGAATGGCAATCGCGCACTTTAGCCGGGCGCGCACAACCCGCCGCCAACTTCGCGCGCCAGGCGGTAGCGGCGCACGTGGTGTACCTGCCCGAGGTGCGCCATCCGGTGGAAGTGGAGGCGGCGCAGCAGCAGCACCTGGTGCAGTGGCTGTCGAGGCGCCTGGACCGGCCGCTGAAGATCCCCAACCTCGCGCCGGCCGGCTATGAACTGGTCGGCGGCCGGCTGCTGCCCGGCGACGGCGGCGCGCGCGCGCAATTCATGTTCCAGAACGCCGCCGGCGAGCGCGTCACGCTTTACGTGGGCGCGATCGAGGACGCGAAGGCGCGCGGCCCGGGGGAGACGGCTTTCCGCTTCACGAGCGAGAGCGGCGTCTCCAGCTTCTACTGGGTGGACCAGGGCTTCGGCCATGCCCTCACCGGCAAGCTGCCGCGCCAGGGTTTGCTGGTGCTGGCCGAGTCCGTCTATCGCCAGCTCTGAAGGCTAGGCCAGGAAGCGCAGCGGATGCGCGTGCGCGGGCCAGGGACTGGCGAAGAAGGCCTGCACCATCTCCGGCGTCACGTCCTCGATGCGCGCCGGGTTCCAGCGCGGCGCATGGTCCTTGTCGACGGCCAGCGCGCGGATACCCTCGAAGGTCTCGCCGGCGGCGCCCGGGCGCAGGTGGAAGCAGTGCCGCACCATGTCACGTTCCATGCGCAGGTCGTCGGCCAGCTTCATGTGGCGGGCGCGGCGCACGTGCTCCAGGGTGACGTGCAGCATCAGCGGCGAGCGCTTGCGCAGGAGGGCCGCTGTTTCCGTCGCCCAGGCCGAGCCGTCCGCTTCGAGCGCGTTCACGATCGCGGCGACGGTGGGCAGGCCGAAGAAGCGGTCGATGTCCGCGCGCTGCGCGGCCAGGTTGCTCGTGCCCGCATCGCGGCCGGCGCGCACGCGCTCGCGCAGCGCGCCGAAGCCCTCGTCGTCGGCCAGGCGCTCCCACACGGTGGGCAGTTCCGCGGAAGGCAGCACGACGTCCGCCAGGCCGGCGGCCAGCGCATCGGCGCCGGTGATCAGGTTGCCCGTGAGCGCCAGGTATTCGCCGATGCGTCCCGGGCAGCGGGCCAGGAACCAGCCGCCGCCCACGTCGGGGAACAGGCCGATGTTCGTCTCGGGCATCGCCATCTTCGTGCGCTCGGTGGCGATGCGCAGGCTGTAGTCGCCGCCGTGGGCCGAGATGCCCATGCCGCCGCCCATCACGATGCCGTCCATGCACACGATGTAGGGCTTCGGATAGGCGTGGATCAGGTGGTTGAGGGCGTATTCCTCGGTGAAGAAATCCTCCAGCCGCGGATCGCCCGCCAGCACCGCCTGGTGGAAGAAGCGGATGTCGCCCCCGGCGCAGAACGCGCCGAACGGTCCTTCCTTGCCCATGCCGCGCAGCGCGACGCGCTCCACGCGCGGGTCGTCCCGCCATGCCAGCAGGGCCGCCGTCAGGTCGCGGATCATCTCCAGCGACAAGGCGTTCAGCGCCCGCGGCCGGTCCAGGGTGATCAGCCCGGCGCTGCCGCGCACCTCGGTCACCACGTTGCTCATGCCGTTCTCTGCCTCCATCCGACCAGTTCGTTCATCAACAGCGCCCCGAGCACCAGCGTGCCGCCGGTGAGCACGGTGGGCCGCGGGACCTCGCCGGCACCCACCCACGCGAGCAGGATGCCGAAGACCACTTCCAGCAGCGCCAGCAGCGACATCTCCGGGGCCTGCAGCACGCGCGCGCACAGCATCGCCAGCACGCAGGGGATCGCCAGCTGCACCAGCCCCAGCATTGCCAGCAGGCCGATGTCGCGGCCCGTCGCCGCGAACGGGACGGCCAGGGGCAGCGTGGCGAGCGAGGAAATCAGCGCTCCGATCAGCACGGCCGGCACCAGGTCGACCTGCCTTCCCTGCGCATGGGAGCGCTGCGAGATCGTCCAGTTGATGCCGCCGGCGATGGGCACGCACAGCGCCACCAGCGTGCCGGCGAAGCGCCCCGCCTCGATCTGCACGCCGTACATGTAGGCGATGCCGGCGCCGGCCATTGCGATGGCAACCCAGGTGCGCGGCGGGATGCGGTGGCCGATCGCGACGCGGGCGATGATGGCCGTGACGAAGGGGCCGATGGCCATGGTCACCAGCACGTTCGCCACGCTGGTGAGCGTCAGGGCCACCATGAAGGCGGTGAACATCACGCTCCAGCAGGCGCCGGACAGCCACAGCGGGGCGCCGCCGTCGCGGATCTTCGCGAACACGGCCCGTCCCTGGAAGAACGGCAGGATCACCAGCAGGGACAGCAGGGTGAAGAAGCTGCGCCAGAAGGTGATCTCGAAGCTGCGGGCGTGCTCGAGGTGGCGCGTCACGACGCCGGCGATGGACCACAGCAGGCTCGCGAGAACCATGAGGAAAACCGCCCGGGTATGCGTCAATTTCACGATTGTTCTGCTTGTGGTCCGCGTCGGGCGGAAAAGACGGCAATGGTAGCAACCTGGCCGGCCGCATTTCCCCGCGCCTGCACCGGCGGGCGATAGCGGCGATAATGCCGGGTGGCGGGCCGTATCGGTGCCCGCGTTTCCATTGCAGTGATCGGTCAGTTCGCGTTATCGAATGAATGCCATGCGTTTGTGAATGCATCCGGGCTCCATCGCTGTCCAACCTTTGAGGAGTCCCCATGGCCAAGGAAGAACTGATCGAGATGCGCGGACGCGTGGAGGAAATCCTCCCCGATTCGCGCTGCCGCGTGGTCCTGAGCAACGGGCACGAGCTGGTGGCCTACACCGGCGGCAAGATGAAGAAGCACCGCATCCGCATCATCGCCGGCGACGACGTGACGCTGGAGCTGTCGCCCTACGACCTGAGCAAGGGCCGCATCATGTTCCGCCACCTGCCGGAACGCCGCCCGTTCACCCCGGGCGCCCGCCCCCCGCACCGCCGCTGAACCGGCGGATGCACGAAGAAAAGCCCCGCTCGCGGGGCTTTTCTCATGGTGCGCCGCTCAGGCGGCTTCGCGCAGGGCGCGCTTGCGCTCGTGCTCCTTCAGGAAGCGCTTGCGCAGGCGGATCGACTTGGGCGTGATCTCGACCAGCTCGTCGTCTTCGATGAACTCCACGCCGTATTCCAGCGTCAGGTCGATGGGCGGCGTGATCTTGATCGCGTCTTCCTTGCCCGAGACGCGGAAGTTGGTCAGCTGCTTGGTGCGCGTGGCGTTGACAACCAGGTCGTTGTCGCGGTTGTGCACGCCCACGATCATGCCCTCGTACACCGGGTCGTTCGCCTTCACGAACATGCGGCCGCGGTCGTCCAGCTTGCCCAGCGCGTAGGTGAAGATCTCGCCGTCGTCCATGGAGATCAGCACGCCGTTCTTGCGGCTGGCGATCTCGCCCTTGAACGGCTCGTAGCCGTCGAAGATGTTGGAGATCAGGCCCGAGCCGCGCGTCAGGTTCAGGAACTCGTTGGTGAAGCCGATCAGGCCCCGCGCCGGGATGCGGTACTCCAGGCGCACGCGGCCGCGGCCGTCCGGCTCCATGTTCACCAGCTCGCCCTTGCGCTCGCCCAGCGCCTGCATCACGCCGCCCTGGTGCGCCTCCTCGATGTCGGCCGTCACCAGCTCGATCGGCTCGTGCTTCACGCCGTCGATGTTGCGGAACACCACGCGCGGCTTGGACACGGCCAGCTCATAGCCTTCGCGGCGCATGTTCTCCACCAGGATGGTCAGGTGCAGTTCGCCCCGGCCCATCACCTCGAACACGCCTTCCTCGTTGGTCTCGCCCACGCGCAGCGCGACGTTGGACTGCAGTTCCTTCTGCAGGCGGTCCCAGATCTGGCGGCTGGTGACGTACTTGCCTTCGCGGCCCGCGAGCGGCGAGGTGTTGACGCAGAAGTTCATCGTGAGCGTGGGCTCGTCGATCTTCAGCATGGGCAGCGGCTGCGGATCGGCCGGATCGGTCACGGTCACGCCGATGCCCAGTTCCTCGATGCCGTTGATCAGCACGATGTCGCCGGGGCCGGCTTCCTTGACCTGCACGCGGTCCAGGCCCTGGAAGGTCAGCACCTGGTTCACGCGGCCCTTGAGCTGCTTGCCGTCCGGGCCTTCCATGACCAGCACGTCCATCGCGGGACGCAGCGTGCCCTGGTTGATGCGGCCCACGCCGATGCGGCCGACGAAGCTGGAGTAGTCCAGCGCGGAGATCTGCAGTTGCAGCGGCGCGGCGGGATCGCCCTCGTGTTCTGGCACGTGCTTCAGGATCGTGTCGAACAGGGCCGACAGGTCGGGCGCCCACTGGCCGCCGGCTTCGCCCGCTTCCAGCGAGGCCCAGCCGTTGATGCCGGAGGCGTACACCACCGGGAAGTCCAGCTGTTCGTCGGTGGCGCCGAGCTTGTCGAACAGGTCGAAGGCGGCGTTGATCACCTTGTCGGGATCGGCGCCGGGCTTGTCCACCTTGTTCACCACCACGATGGGACGCAGGCCCAGGGCCAGCGCCTTCTTGGTCACGAAGCGCGTCTGCGGCATCGGGCCTTCCTGGGCGTCGATGAGCAGCAGCACGCCGTCCACCATGGACAGGGCGCGCTCCACCTCGCCGCCGAAGTCCGCGTGGCCGGGGGTGTCGACGATGTTGATGTGCGTGCCCTTCCAGCTCACGGCGCAGTTCTTCGCCAGGATGGTGATGCCGCGCTCGCGCTCGATGGCGTTGTTGTCCATCACGGTGTCGACGACCTTCTCGTGCTCGGCGAAGGTGCCCGACTGCCGCAGCAGTTGGTCGACCATGGTGGTCTTGCCGTGGTCGACGTGGGCGATGATGGCGATGTTCCGGATTTGCGTCATGTCTTCTCTGCCTCGGCCATTCCGAGGACTTGCTGGATTTCGATCGGGCTCAGGAGCCGCGTGGGGATGAGTTCGCCCGCTTTCACGTGGGCGGTGCCGAGCAGGGCCCGGGGTTCGTCGCCGTAGACGGCGACGTGGGGATCGTCGGGCCATCTGCCGCGGCGGCGCAGGCCCGTGAGGAACCGCGCCGCTTCGTCCTGTCCGAGGACGATCGAGGTGTGCTCCGGCAGCAGGCATTCCACCGGTTGCAACGCCGCCAGGCGCGACGGCTCGTCCATCGCCTCGAGCTGCTGCAGCGTGACGCAGCGCTCCAGCCCGAAGGGGCCGGTGGCGATGCGGCGCAGCAGCACCAGGTGGCCGCCGCAGCCGAGCGCCGCGGCGATGTCCTCGCCCAGCGTCCGGACGTAGGTGCCCTTGCTCACGCGCGCCAGCAATCCGATTCGATCCGGCGCGAGCAGCTCCAGTTCCAGCGCGTGCACGGTGATATTCCGCGTTTCGCGCTCCACCTCGATGCCGGCGCGGGCGTATTCGTACAGCGCCTTGCCGTCCTTCTTCAGGGCGCTGTGCATGGGCGGCAGCTGGTTCTGCGCGCCGGTGAACTGGTCCTGCAGCCGGGCCAGGAGCTCGGGGCCGACCTGCGGCACGGGCCGCTCCTCGACCACCTCGCCTTCGGCGTCACCGGTCGTGGTGCGAACGCCCAGGCGGATCTCCGCCCGGTAGGTCTTGTCGGCGTCCAGGTGCAGCTGGCTGAACTTGGTGGCCGCGCCGAAGCACAGCGGCAGCACGCCGCTCGCGAGCGGATCCAGCGTGCCGGTGTGGCCGGCCTTCTCCGCCCGCAGCAGCCACTTGGCTTTCTGCAGCGCGTCGT
Organism: Pseudomonadota bacterium; assembly: GCA_023438115.1. GTDB lineage: Bacteria > Pseudomonadota > Gammaproteobacteria > Burkholderiales > Burkholderiaceae_C > Ramlibacter. The sequence continues at coordinate 8,667 of JAEZEB010000343.1, forward strand.
TGCTGGACAGGCCCAGCGGTTTATCGAGCAGCAACACCCCATGCACAGGGCGCCGCTGCACCCTGGTGCGTGGCGCGTTCATCCCTAGTCTTCCTTGGAACGGGAGGAAACGGCCTTGGCGATCAGGGCGTTCATGTCCGCCGCGCGCTCGGTGGTGCGGTCGAACTGGAAATGCAGCGTCGGCACGGTGTGGATGTGCAGGCGCTTGAACAGGTGGTTGCGCAGGAACCCGGCGGCCTGGTTCAGGGCCTCCGTGGTCTCGTCCGGGTCGCCCACCAGGATGCTGAAGAACACCTTGGCGTGCGCGTAGTCGGGCGTGACCTCCACCGCGTTGATCGTCACCATCCCCACCCGCGGGTCCTTCAGCTCGCGCGCGATCAGCTCCGCCAGGTCCCTCTGGATCTGGTCGGCGACCTTGAAGCCGCGGTTGGGGGTGGATGACTTCTTCTTCATCGCTTACAGCGTGCGGGCGATTTCCTTGACCTCGAAGAATTCGAGCTGGTCGCCTTCCTTGATGTCGTTGTAGTTCTTCAGCTTCACGCCGCACTCGAAGCCTTCGCGCACCTCGCGCACGTCGTCCTTCATGCGCTTGAGCGATTCCAGCTCGCCGGTGTAGATCACCACGTTGTCGCGCAGCAGGCGGAAGTGCGCATCGCGGCGCACCACGCCGGAGGTGACGTAGCAGCCGGCCACCGTGCCGATCTTGGACGCCACGAAGACGGTGCGGATCTCGGCGCCGCCGATGACCTCTTCCTTCTTCTCCGGCGCCAGCATGCCCGACATCGCCGTCTTCAGCTCGTCCACGGCGTCGTAGATGATGCTGTAGTAGCGCAGGTCCACGCCGTTGCCCTCGGCCAGCTTGCGCGCGCCGGCGGCGGCGCGCACGTTGAAGCCGATGATCACCGCCTTGGAGGCGATGGCCAGGTTGACGTCGGACTCGCTGATGCCGCCCACGTTGGCATACACCAGCTGCACCTTGACCTCGTCGGTCGACAGCTTCAGCAGCGACTGCGCCAGCGCTTCCTGCGAACCCTGCACGTCGGCCTTCACGATGATCGGCAGCGTCTTCACCTCGCCGGCCGTCATGTCCGCGAACATGTTCTCCAGCTTGGCGGCCTGCTGCTTGGCCAGCTTCGTGTTGCGGAACTTGCCCGCGCGGTAGGTCGCGATCTCGCGCGCGCGGCGCTCGTCGGTCATCACCATGAACTCGTCGCCGGCCTGCGGCACTTCGGTCAGGCCCTGGATCTCCACCGGGATGGACGGGCCGGCCGACTTGATGGTCTTGCCATCCTCGTCCAGCATGGCGCGCACGCGGCCATAGGTCTGGCCCGCGAGCACCACGTCGCCCACCTTCAGCGTGCCGGACTGCACCAGCACCGTGGCCACCGGGCCGCGACCCTTGTCCAGCTGCGCTTCGATCACGAGGCCCTTGGCCATCGCATCCACCGGCGCCTTCAGCTCCAGCACTTCGGCCTGCAGCAGCACCTGCTCCAGCAGGTCGTCGATGCCCTGGCCCGTCTTGGCGGACACCGGCACGAACGGCGACTCGCCGCCGTACTCCTCCGGCACTACCTCTTCGGCCACCAGTTCCTGCTTGACGCGGTCCGGGTTGGCATCGGGCTTGTCGATCTTGTTGATCGCCACCACGATGGGGACGCCGGCCGCCTTGGCGTGCTTCACGGCTTCCTTGGTCTGCGGCATGACACCGTCGTCGGCCGCCACCACCAGGATGACGATGTCCGTCGCCTGCGCGCCGCGGGCCCGCATGGCGGTGAACGCCTCGTGACCCGGGGTGTCCAGGAACGAGATCACGCCGCGCGGGGTTTCCACGTGGTACGCGCCGATGTGCTGCGTGATGCCGCAGACGAAGGAAGCCATCAAGCACGCGAAGGCGGCGAAGGTGCCGATCGTCGTGGCGATCACCAAGGCCGACAAGCCGGATGCCAACCCGGACCGCGTCAAGCAGGAACTGGTGGCCCAGGAAGTCGTGCCCGAAGAGTACGGCGGCGAATCGCCCTTCGTGCCTGTGTCCTCCAAGACCGGCATGGGCATCGACGACCTGCTCGAGCAGGTGCTGCTGCAGGCCGAAGTGCTGGAGCTGAAGGCGCCCGTCGAGGCGATGGCCAAGGGCCTCGTCATCGAAGCGCAGCTCGACAAGGGCCGCGGCCCCGTCGCGACGGTGCTGGTGCAGTCCGGCACGCTCAAGGTGGGCGACGTGGTGCTCGCGGGCCAGACCTCCGGCCGCGTGCGTGCCATGCTGGACGAAAACGGCAAGGCGACCAAGTCCGCCGGTCCCTCCATTCCGGTGGAGATCCAGGGCCTGTCCGACGTGCCCCAGGCCGGCGACGAGTTCATGGTGCTCTCCGACGAGCGCCGTGCCCGCGAAATCGCGACCTACCGCGCCGGCAAGTTCCGCAACACCAAGCTGGCACGCCAGCAGGCCGCGAAGCTCGAGAACGTGTTCGCCGACATGACGGCGGGCGAGGTGCAGAACCTGCCCATCATCATCAAGGCCGACGTGCAGGGCT
>JAEZEB010000366.1 GCA_023438115.1 Pseudomonadota bacterium
CCACCAGCGCGCAGCCTGCCGCGGCGTCCGCCACGCGATCCAGGCACGCCCGCCACTCGGCGCCGGAGAGCGTCGGCCCCGGCAGCACGAAGCGGTACTCGCGGCCGGACGCTTCCTCCACCACGGAAAAGCTCTCGCGCGTTTCGCCCGCGATGGGAATGCACGCGCTCGCCACGCCCTCCGCATCGAGCAGCAGGCGCAGCCTTTCACCGGTGGCGCCGCCGGCCGGATAGAGCGCCGTCACGCCGGCGCCGAAGCGCGCGATGACGCGGGCGACGTTGATGCCGCCGCCGCCCGGATCCACCCGCGGCGGCGCGCAGCGCAGCTTGTGCGCGGGTTCCACGGCGGCCGTGCGCGTGGAGAGGTCCAGCGCGGGATTGAGGGTCAGGGTCAGGACGGGCTGCATCGTGCTCGTGGTGCTAGCGGAGATCCACCGCCTGCAGGTGTTCCGCCACCGTGCAGGGCCAGTCGTGCGCCTCCTCGATGGCGAGGCGCAGGCGGTCGGCGGCCACGGGCTCGCCGTGCGTGAGAAAGATGCGCTTCGGCGGTTGCGGGATGCGGGCGATCCAGCGCAGCAGCTCGCCGTGGTCCGCATGGGCGGAGAGCGAGCCGATGCTCGCGACCTCGGCCCGCACCGGCACGTACTCGCCGTGGATCTTGACCTGCTTCGCGCCCTCGAGCAGCGAGGCGCCGCGCGTGCCCGCGGCCTGGTAGCCGGCCAGCAGGATCGTGTTGCGGTGGTCGGGCGCCATCGCCTTCAGGTGGTGCACCACGCGCCCGCCGGTGGCCATGCCGCTCGCCGAGATGATCACGGCAGGGAAGCGGATCGCGTTGAGCTCGCGCGATTCCTCCACCGTGTTGATCACGCGCGCGGCGGAACACATGCGGTGGCAGGCCTCGGCATCGAGCCGGTGCTCGCGATGGTGCTTGCGGTAGATCTCGGTCGCGTCGGCCGCCATCGGGCTGTTGAGGAAGACCGGCAGGTCCGGGATGCGGCGCTCGCGCTTCAGTTGCGCGATCACGTACAGCAGCGCCTGGGCGCGGCCCACCGCGAACGCAGGCACCACCACCACGCCCCCGCGCGCGGCCGTGCGGCTGATCACGTCCGCGAAGGCCTCGGCGGGATCCTCCGCCGCGTGCGCGCGGTCGCCGTAGGTCGACTCCATGACGACGAAGTCGGCGGCCGGCGGCGGCTCGGGCGGCCGCATCAGGATGTCCGCGTCGCGCCCGAGGTCGCCCGAGAACAGGATGGACGCCGCGTCGCCCTGCACGTGGACGCTCGCGGCGCCGAGGATGTGGCCCGCGCGCGAGAAGCGCACCTGCAGGCCGGGCGCGGCTTCGAAGGACGTGCCCGGCTCGACCGTCCGCAGCAGCCGCAGGGCCTTGCGCGCATCCTCCTCCGTGTACAGCGGCAGCGCCGGATGGTGCTTCGAGAAGCCGTGCCGGTTGGCGTAGAAGGCATCCTCCTCCTGCAGGTGGCCCGAGTCCGGCAACAGCAGCGCGCACAGGTCGCGCGTGGCCGGCGTGCAGAACACGGGACCGCGGAAGCCGCCGCGCGCCAGCGCGGGGAGGTAGCCGCTGTGGTCGATGTGCGCGTGCGTGAGGACCACCGCGTCGATCCTGGACGGATCCATCGGCGGCGGCTCCCAGTTGCGCAGGCGCAGCTGCTTCAGGCCCTGGAACAGGCCGCAGTCCACCAGGATGCGCCGGCCGGCTTCCTCGAGCAGGTACTTCGAGCCGGTGACGGTGCCGGCGGCACCGAGAAAGGTCAGGCGCATCGTCTTCCTCCAGGTTGCATCGGATCAGGCGGCGGCCGGCGCCTGCGGCGCGCGCGGCGATGCGCGCAGGACGCGCAGCAGGAGTTTCTCCAGCTCCGCGAACACGAACACCAGCGCGCCGGCCGCAAGGACCTTGCCCCATTGCGCGGGTTCCAGGCCCGTCGAGCCGAAGACCGCCTGCAGCGGCGGCAGGTAGGTGAAGGCCAGTTGCAGCAGCGCGCAGGCCGCGATGGTCACGGCGACCATGCGGTTGGCGGGGCGCGGCCGCAGCGAGAAGGCGGGCTGGTCGATGAAGCGGCTGTTCAGCAGGTAGAACATCTCCGCGGCCACGACGGCGTTGACGGCCATGGTGCGCGCGGTCTCCAGCCCCGTTCCCTGCCGCAGTTCCAGCAGGAACAGCCCCAGGCAGGCCGCCGCCATCAGCAGCGAGACGAAGACCACGCGCCAGGCGAAGAAGGGCGACAGGAGCTTCTCGCCGGGCGGGCGCGGCGGCCGCCGCATGATGCCCGGCTCGGCCGGCTCGAAGGCCAGCGCCAGGCCCAGCGTGCTGGATGTCACCATGTTGATCCACAGCACCTGCGCCGGCGTCATCGGCAGCGTGAACTGGAACAGCATCGCCGCGACGATCACCAGCGCCTCGCCGCCGTTGGTGGGCAGCATGAACAGGATGAACTTGCGGATGTTGTCGTACACCGCGCGTCCCTCGCGCACCGCGGCCGCGAGGGTGGCGAAGTTGTCGTCCGCCAGCACGATGTCCGCGGCTTCCTTGGCGGCCTCCGTGCCCTTGCGGCCCATGGCCACGCCGACGTCGGCGCGCTTGAGCGCGGGCGCATCGTTCACGCCGTCCCCCGTCATGGACACCAGTTCGCCGCGCGCCTGCAGCGCCTGCACGAGGCGCAGCTTGTGCTCCGGCGCGGCGCGCGCGAAGACGTCGACGTCCCAGGCGATGCGGCGCAGCTCGGCATCGTCCATCAGGGCCACCTCGGCGCCGGTGACGGCGGGCTTGCCCGCGCCTATCCCCAGCTGCGCGCCGATCGCGCGCGCCGTCTCCGCGTGGTCGCCGGTGATCATCTTCACCCGCACGCCGCCCGCATGGCATTCGCGCACCGCCGCGATGGCCTCCTCGCGCGGAGGATCGATGATGCCCACCAGCGCCAGCATGCAGAAGCCCTCGCGCAGGTCGTCCCACGACAGCGCGCCCTGCGCCGGGGCCGCGCGGCGGCCGGCGAGCGCCAGCACGCGCAAGCCCTGCGCCGCGATGTCGGTGGCCATGCGCCGCCACCAGTCCACGTCCAGCGGCCGCTCCTCGCCGCCCCGCAG
>JAEZEB010000378.1 GCA_023438115.1 Pseudomonadota bacterium
CGGTCGCCGCCGCGCCCGCGCCCACCGTGGCCCCGGCGCCCATGGAATTCAGCGCCCCGCCGCTGCCGGCGGTCGAACCCGCGCCGGCGCCCGCGCCCACGCTGGACGACAACAGCCTGAACTTCACCCCCAGCCCGCCGCCCCCGGCCCCGGTAGCCCAGGCCGCGCCTGCGCCGGCCGCCGACAACGGCATGCTGGAGTTCGACTTGGGCGGCCTGTCGCTCGACCTGCCTGGCAGCAATGCCCCGGCGCCCGCTCCGGCGGCCAAGTCCGCGGCCCCGGCCGTGAGCCTGGACCAGAGCCTGAACCTCGACGCGCCCCCGCTGGGCGGCGGCGATGCCGGCGACGACAACCCGCTCGCGACCAAGCTGGCGCTGGCCGAGGAGTTCAACGCCATCGGCGACGCCGACGGCGCCCGCAGCCTCGCCGAGGAAGTGCTGGCGGAGGCGTCGGGCGATCTCAAGTCCCGCGCGCAACGCCTGCTCGCCGAAATCGGCTAAAGCATCACCCTGAAAAGTCGCAAGCGACTTTTCAGGGTGGCCTGATCAGTGCGAAAAGGACCGGCAAAGCCGGATCCTTTCCGCAAGCGGGGCCGCGCTGCATGCCATTCCGCGCGACCCTCGTGCCGCTAGCGGATACTGCAGCAACCTTCCCCAGCTCATGCCCTGACCCACATGCGCCTTGCTCTCGGCATCAGCTACAACGGACAGGCCTACGATGGCTGGCAGAGCCAGCCGTCGGGGCGCACCGTGCAGGACCACCTGGAGGCGGCCCTCGCCCGCTTCACCACGCGGGAAGTCGGCACGGTCTGCGCCGGCCGCACCGACGCCGGCGTGCACGGGCTGATGCAGGTCGTGCACTTCGACACTCCGCTGCAGCGCGAGGACTTCTCCTGGGTGCGCGGCACCAACACCTTCCTGCCGCCGGACATCGCCGTGCAGTGGGCGAAACCCGTACCCGACCTCTTCCATGCGCGCAACAGCGCGAAGGCGCGCCGCTATGCCTACGTGTTGCTCGAGTCGCCGGTGCGCCCCAGCGTCGAGGCGGGGCGCGTCGGCTGGGTGTTCCGCCCGCTCGACGCGACAGCCATGCAGGCGGCCGCGGCGCACCTGGTGGGCGAGCACGACTTCACGTCCTTCCGCGCCTCGGCCTGCCAGGCGAAGACGCCGGTCAAGACCCTGGAGCCGGTGCGCATCACGCGCCGCGGGCCCTACTGGCGCTTCGAGTTCCAGGCCAACGCCTTCCTGCACCACATGATCCGCAACATCATGGGCTGCCTGGTCCACGTCGGCCAGGGCCTGGCGCACCCGGACTGGATGCGCGAGGTGCTGCAGGCGCGCAGCCGCGACGCCGCGGCCCCCACCTTCTCGCCCGACGGGCTCTATTTCCTGGGCCCTGTGTACGACGCCGTCTGGGGGCTGCCGAGCCAGGTCGCTGCGTATGATTGGCTGCCATGAGCCGGACGCGCATCAAGATCTGCGGCCTCACCCGCGAACAGGACGTGGACGCGGCCGTCGAGGCCGGCACCGATGCCGTCGGCTTCGTGCTCTACGCGAAGAGCCCGCGCTTCGTCACGCCGCAGCGCGCGGCTGAACTGGCGAAGCGCCTGCCGCCCTTCGTCACGCCGGTGCTGCTGTTCGTGAACGAGCCCGTCGCCGGCGTGCAGGCGGCCTGCGACCTGCTGCCCCATGCGCTGCTGCAGTTCCACGGCGACGAGAGCGCGGCGTATTGCCGCGAAGCGAGCGGCGGCGTGCGACCGTACGTGCGCGCGGCGCGTATCCCCCTCGACGCGGCCGAACCCTTCGACTTGGTAGAATTCGCGCTGGAGCACGCCCAGGCGAACGCCCTGCTTCTCGACGCCCACGTCGAGGGCTACGGCGGCGCGGGCAAGACATTCCCATGGTCACGACTGCCAACAAGCGTCAACGTTCACGCCGTCTTGTCTGGTGGGCTCACACCTGCAAACGTGAGCGACGGCATCCTGCAAGTGCGGCCGCGTTTCCGGACGCTGGCCGTTGACGTGAGTTCCGGCGTCGAGTCCGCCAAGGGCATCAAGGACGCCGGGAAGATCCATCAGTTCGTCGCGGCCGTGCGCGCCGCCGACGCGCTTCTTGCAAGGTCATCCGATGTCCAGTTACCAGCAGCCTGACGCCCGCGGCCATTTCGGCACCTACGGCGGCAGCTTCGTCAGCGAGACGCTGACCCACGCGATCGCCGAGCTGCGCGACGCGTACGCGAAGTACCAGAACGACCCCGAGTTCCTGCGCGAATTCGAATACGAGCTCAAGCACTTCGTGGGCCGCCCCTCGCCCATCTACCACGCCCAGCGCATGAGCCGCGAGCAGGGCGGCGCGCAGATCTACCTCAAGCGCGAGGACCTCAACCACACCGGCGCGCACAAGATCAACAACGTGATCGGCCAGGCGATGCTGGCCCGCCGCATGGGCAAGCCGCGCGTCATCGCCGAGACCGGCGCCGGCCAGCACGGCGTGGCCACGGCGACGATCTGCGCGCGCTACGGCCTCGAGTGCGTGGTCTACATGGGCAGCAACGACGTCCAGCGCCAGAGCCCCAACGTCTACCGCATGAACCTGCTCGGCGCCCGCGTGGTGCCGGTGGAATCGGGCAGCAAGACGCTCAAGGACGCGCTGAACGAAGCCATGCGCGACTGGGTGACGAACGTCGAGAACACCTTCTACATCATCGGCACGGTGGCGGGCCCGCACCCCTACCCGATGATGGTGCGCGACTTCCAGAGCGTGATCGGCAAGGAGTCGATCGAGCAGATGCCGGCGCTCGCCGGCCGCCAGCCGGACGCGGTGATCGCCTGCGTGGGTGGCGGCAGCAACGCGATGGGCATCTTCCATCCCTACATCCCGTACGAAAAGACGCGCCTGATCGGCGTGGAAGCCGCGGGCGAAGGCCTGGACACGGACAAGCACTCGGCCTCGCTGCAGAAGGGCAGCCCCGGCGTGCTGCACGGCAACCGCACCTACATCCTGCAGGACGAGAACGGCCAGATCACCGAGACCCACAGCGTGAGCGCCGGCCTCGACTATCCCGGCGTCGGCCCCGAGCATGCGTGGCTCAAGGACACCGGCCGCGCCGAATACGTCGGCGTGACCGACCAGGAGGCGCTGGAAGCCTTCCACTACCTGTGCCGCACCGAAGGCATCATCCCCGCGCTGGAATCCAGCCATGCGGTGGCCTACGCGATGAAGCTCGCGAAGACCATGAAGCCGGAGCAGTCCATCCTCGTGAACCTCTCCGGCCGCGGCGACAAGGACATCGGCACCGTGGCCGACCTGGCGGGCGTCGACTTCTACGACCGGCCTTCCATGCGCGGGCTGACGCTGAAGGGAGGGCCCAAGGCATGAGCCGCATCGCCGCCACCTTCGCGCGCCTGGCCGAGGGCAAGCGCAAGGCGCTGATCCCCTACATCACCGCCGGCTTCCCGCATGCGGACATCACGCCGGAGCTGATGCACGCGATGGTCGCCGCCGGCAGCGACGTGATCGAGCTGGGCGTGCCCTTCTCCGATCCGATGGCCGACGGCCCCGTGATCCAGAAAGCCGGCGAACAGGCGCTGGCGCAGGGCGTGGGCCTGGCGCAGGTGCTCGCCATGGTGCGCAGCTTCCGCGAGCGCGACGACGCCACGCCCGTCGTGCTCATGGGCTATGCCAATCCCGTCGAGCGCTACGAGCTCGCGCACGGCAAGGGCAGCTTCGCGCGCGACGCGGGTGCCGCCGGCGTCGACGGCGTGCTGGTCGTGGACTACCCGCCCGAGGAGTGCGAGGAATTCGCCGCGCAGCTGAAGCAGCACGGCCTGGACCTCATCTTCCTGCTGGCGCCCACCAGCACCGACGAGCGCATCCGCCAGGTCGCGCGCGTGGCCAGCGGCTACGTCTACTACGTCTCGCTCAAGGGCGTGACCGGCGCCGGCCACCTGGACACCGCCTCGGTCGAACAGGCGCTGCCACGCATCCGCCAGCACGTGAAGATCCCGGTGGGCGTGGGCTTCGGCATCCGCGACGCCGCTTCGGCCCGCGCCGTGGGCCGCGTGGCGGACGCCGTGGTGATAGGCACCAAGGTCATCCAGGTCGTGGAGGACCAACCCCGTGAACAAATCGCGCCCCGCCTGTCCGCCTTCCTGGCGGAGATCCGCGCCGCGCTAGACTCGTGAGATTCGATTGAGGAGCCCCCGATGAGCTGGTTGGAAAAACTGCTGCCCCCGAAGATCCAGCCGACGGATCCCAACGAGCGCCGCGGCGTGCCCGAGGGCCTTTGGATCAAGTGCCCCAGCTGCGACACGGTGCTCTACAAGAACGACCTGGAGCAGAACCAGTACGTCTGCCCGACCTGCAGCCACCACCACCGCATGGGCGCGCGCGCGCGCCTGGACGCCTTCCTCGACGCGGAAGGCCGCTACGAGGTAGGCCAGGAGGTGCTGCCGGTCGACCCGCTGAAGTTCCAGGACAGCCGCAAGTACCCGCAACGCCTGAAGGAAGCGCTGGAGAACACCGGCGAGACCGACGCGCTGGTGGTGATGGGCGGCTCCGTGCACAGCATCAACCTGGTGGCCGCGGCCTTCGAGTTCGACTTCATGGGTGGCTCGATGGGCAGCGTGGTGGGCGAGCGCTTCGTGCGCGGCGTGCACACCGCCATCGAGCAGAAGGTGCCCTTCGTGTGCTTCACCGCCACCGGCGGCGCGCGCATGCAGGAAGGCCTGCTGTCGCTGATGCAGATGGCCAAGACCAACGCGGCGCTCACGCGCCTGGCCAAGAAGGGCCTGCCCTACATCAGCGTGCTGACCGACCCGACCATGGGCGGCGTAAGCGCGGGCTTCGCCTTCGTGGGCGACGTGGTAATCGCCGAGCCCAAGGCGCTGATCGGCTTCGCCGGCCCGCGCGTGATCGAGTCCACCGTGCGCGTGAAGCTGCCCGAAGGCTTCCAGCGCGCCGAGTTCCTGCAGGAGAAAGGCGCCGTCGACTTGATCTGCGACCGCCGCGAGCTGCGCAAGACCGTGGCGAACACGCTGGCGATGCTGACGCGGCAGTCGGCGGACGCGGTGGAGTAGGAAGCTGTCATCCCGGCCTTGAGCCGGGATCCATGCGGCCGCAGATCGAGCGCCGCATGGATTGCGGGTCAAGCCCGCAATGACGAGGTGTTTCAGCGGATGACCGCCTGCTGCAGGTTCGCGACGATGATCGCCCCCACCTGCAGCGCCACCAGCGCCGCCAGCGGCGACAGGTCGAAGCCCCCCACCAGCGGGATGAAGCGGCGGAAGGGCCGCAGCAACGGCGCCGCGAGCCGCTCGATGATGTCGGCGATCGGGGAATCCACGCGTACCCACGAGAGAATGGCCGCCACGATCACCAGGCCGATCGCGCCGGAGATCGCAAGCCGCAGCAGGCCGAACAGCGCCAGCACCGGCACGTAGGCGCCGAAGCCGCCGCGTCCCATCAGCAGCCACAGCAGCGTGAACTGCGCCAGCTCGATCAGGTAGGCGGCCAGCAGGCTGGAGAAATCCCAGCGCTTGTAGCCGGGCAGCACCTTGCGCAGGGGCAGCACGATCCAGTCCGTGAGCGCGAAGATGAAGCGCCCCACCGGGTTGCCGAAGGGCAGCCGCTGGTATTGCATGTACAGGCGCAACAGGCAGGCGCCGCCGAGCAGGCCGGCGACGACGTCGAGCAGGAAGGTGGTGATCTGGAAGAACATGGATCGGTCGGGTTCGTGGGATGATAGCGGCAGCACTGGAACCCCCGTGACCGCGACCCTCACCCTGCAGTCCCTCCCCCTCTTCCCCCTGAGCACGGTCCTGTTTCCCGGCGGCTTGCTGTCCCTGCGGGTGTTCGAGGTCCGCTACCTCGACATGATCGCCAAGTGCCGCAAGGCCGGCGCCCCATTCGGCGTCGTGTCGCTCACGCAGGGGAACGAGGTGCGCCAGCCCGGCACCACCGAGGCTTTCGCGCAGGTCGGCACGCTCGCCACCCTGGTGGACGTGGAGAACCCGCAGCCCGGGTTGATGCTCGTGCGCGCCACCGGCGCCCAGCGCTTCCGCATCACGGCCAGCGACCAGCTGAAGCACGGCCTGTGGGTGGCCGACGTGGAGCGCCTCACGGCCGATGTGGCCGTGCCGGTGCCGGAAGACCTGCAACCCGTCGCCAACGCCTTGCAGCGCCTGATCCAGTCGCTCGAGATGCGCGCCGATGCCGCCAATCCCCTGCCCCTGCTGCCGCCGTGGAAGCTGGACGACTGCGGCTGGGTGGCCAACCGCTGGTGCGAGCTGCTGCCGCTGCCCGTGCCCCTGAAGCAGCGCCTGATGGAACTGGACAACCCGCTCGTGCGCCTGGAGCTGGTGAGCGACGTCCTGCACCGCACCGGCATCATGGACTGAGGCTCCGGCGGCGGACGGCGCGCGAACCTACAATGTCGGGTTTCGCCTCCAGCGGCGCCCGGCGCCCGCCTCCGATGTCCGAACAGACCACCCCGCCCACCGACGAGAACCAGCTGGTCGCCGAGCGCCGCGAGAAGCTGCGCGCCCTGCGCGAGGCGCAGCGCAACGGCCAGGGTCCCGCCTTCCCCAACGACTTCAAGCCGGGCCAGCACGCCTCGCAGCTGCACGCGTCGCACGGTGCCAAACCGGCCGAACAGCTCGAAGCCGAAGGCGCGACGGGCAGCGTGGCCGGCCGCATGATGCTCAAGCGGGTGATGGGCAAGGCCAGCTTCGCCACCCTGCAGGACCAGAGCGGCCGCATCCAGATCTACGTGACGCGCGACGCCGTGGGCGAGGAGGCCTACGCCGCCTTCAAGCACTGGGACCTGGGCGACATCGTGGGCGCCGAGGGCAAGGTGTTCAAGACGCGCACCGGCGAGCTGTCGCTGCACGCCACCTCCATCCGCCTGCTCACCAAGAGCCTGCGTCCCATGCCGGACAAGTTCCACGGCGTGGCGGACCAGGAGGTGAAGTACCGCCAGCGCTACGTGGACCTGATGACCGACGAGGAGGCGCGCAAGCGCTTCGTCGCCCGCAGCAAGGCGATGTCGGGCATCCGCGACTTCATGGTGCAGAGCGGCTTCCTCGAGGTGGAGACGCCCATGCTGCACCCGATCCCGGGCGGCGCCAACGCCAAGCCCTTCATCACGCACCACAACGCGCTGGACCAGGAGATGTACCTGCGCATCGCGCCGGAGCTGTACCTCAAGCGCCTGCTGGTGGGCGGCTTCGAACGCGTGTTCGAGATCAACCGCAACTTCCGCAACGAGGGGATCTCGGTCCGCCACAACCCCGAGTTCACGATGATGGAGTTCTACGCGGCCTACTGGAACTACCGCGACCTGATGGACTTCACCGAGGCCCTGCTGCGCGACGCCGCGCAGAAGGCCGTGGGCACGCTGCAGCTTTCCTATGGCGGCAAGGAAGTCGACCTGGCCAAGCCCTTCGAGCGCCTCACGATCCCCGAGGCGATCGTGCGCCACACGGATGCCGGCGAGAACGTGGGCAACCGCGATTGGCTGGTGCAGCAGTTGCGCAAGCTCGGGCTGACCGAGGAGAAGGACCGCCTCTCCGGCCGCTCGCTGGCCTCGCTGCAGGTGCTCTTCTTCGAGGAGCAGGTGGAGGAAAAGCTGTGGCAGCCCACCTTCATCATGGAGCACCCGACGGAGATCTCGCCGCTGGCGCGCGCCAACGACGAACGCCCGGAGGTGACGGAGCGCTTCGAGCTGTACATCACCGGCCGCGAGATGGCCAACGGCTTCTCGGAGCTAAACGATGCCGAGGACCAGGCGGCGCGCTTCCAGGCGCAGGTGAACGCCAAGGACGCGGGCGACGACGAAGCCATGTTCTACGACCATGACTTCATCCGCGCGCTGGAATACGGCATGCCGCCGGCGGGCGGCTGCGGCATCGGCATCGACCGCCTGATGATGCTGCTGACGGACAGCCCCAGCATCCGCGACGTCATCCTGTTCCCCGCTCTGCGGCGCGAATCCTGATGGCCGGCCGCCACCGGGCCGGTGCGGGCGCGCCGGCGCCGGTCGGCATCGATTTCGGCACGTCGAACTCCGCGGTCTCCGCCCTCGGCCACGACGGCCGCGCGCGCCTGGTGCCGCTCGAAGGCGGCGCCACCGGCATGCCCACCGCCGTCTTCTTCAACGCGGAAGACGGCAGCACGCATTTCGGCCGCGAAGCCGTGGAGCTCTATCTCGCCGGCGTCGAAGGGCGCCTCATGCGCTCGCTCAAGAGCCTCCTGGGCAGCAGCCTGCTGGAGGAAGAGACCGCGGTCGGCTCCGGCACCCTGAGCTTCCGGGCCATCATCGCGCGCTACCTCGCCGAGCTGCGTGCACGCGCCGAGGCCCATCTGGGACAGGCGCCCACGCGCGCCGTGATCGGCCGTCCCGTGCACTTCGCCGACGATGCGCCCGAGCGCGATCGCCGCGCACAACAGGCGCTTGCGGATTGCGCCGCCACCGCGGGCTTCGACGAGGTGCGCTTCGAGCTCGAACCCATCGCCGCGGCCCTGGACTACGAGCAGCGCATCAAGCAGGAGGCGCTGGCGCTCATCGTCGACATCGGCGGCGGTACATCCGACTTCACCGTGGTCCGCCTGGGGCCGCAGCGCGTCGCGCAGGAAGACCGCGCCAGCGACATCCTCGCCACCGCCGGCATCCACATCGCCGGCACGGACTACGACCAGCGGCTGAACCTGCGGCGCGTCATGCCGCTGTTCGGCTATGGCCACGTGGGTCCGTCCGGCCGCGAAGTGCCGCACGGGCCTTTCATCGACCTCGCCAGCTGGCACCTGATCCACTGGATGTACGCGCCCAAGCGGATCCGGGAGGTGCGGGCCCTGCGTTCCGACTACACGAATGCGCAACTGCACGATCGGCTGATGACGGTGCTGGACGAGCGGCTCGGGCACCGCGTTCTCGGCGAAGTGGAGAAGGCCAAGATCGCGAGCTCCGGCGACAGCGGGCCCGCGACGATCGACCTCTCGGCCGTGGAACGCGGCTTGCAGGCCGAACTGGATGCGCAAGCCATGGCGCACGACCTGCACGCTCTTCTCGCGCGCGTGGTCGATTGCGCCTCGGAATGCGTGCGCCGCGCCGGACTCGCGCCGGGCGACATCGACGCGATCTACCTCACGGGCGGATCGTCGGCGCTGCGCCCCTTCCTGGCTCTCCTCGCCAAGCGCTTTCCCGGCACGCCCCTGGTCGAAGGCGACCTGTTCGGCGGCGTGGCTTCCGGCCTGGCGTACGCCGCGCGACGCTGGACGGCCTCGCGCTGAAGCCACCGCTCCTCCTACACTGCCGGCACGAGGAGGAGCGATGCTGGAGAAACTGAACGAATTCGTGGAGAGCCACGGATCGCTGGAGCCCGGACAGGGCCGGGTGACGGGCGTGATCGCGCTGGGCCTCGGCATCCTGTGCTTCCTGGGCGTGCTGGCCTTCCATTTCCCCGAGTACCTCACCACGCCGCAGCTGCGCAAGAACTACGACGTGGACGTCCTGCGCAAGGTGATGCTGGCGGCGATGGTCGTCGCCGGCGGCCTGAGCCTGGCCAACATCGTGCTGAACCGCTCGCGCTGGCTCGCCTCCTTCGCCTTCCTGCTGGTGGTGCTGACGGCGCTGCTGGGCGGCCACAAGGTACCGGTGAACGACTTCGCGGACAACACGCCTTACATCGGCCTGGACTGGTTCATCCTGGACCTGCTCGGCTCCGCGCTGATCTTCATCTTCATCGAGAAGCTGTTCGCGCTGCGCCGCGACCAGCCGATCTTCCGCGCCGAGTGGCAGACCGACCTGCACCACTTCATCGTCAACCACATGGTGGTGGGCTTCGTGCTGCTGGCCACCAACCTGCTGGTGCACAAGCTGTTCGGATGGGCCGCGAGCGACGGCATCCGCGGCTGGGTGCAGGGCCTAAACTTCTGGGTGGCGCTGTTCCTGATCATCCTGGTGGCGGACCTGGTGCAGTACTGGACGCACCGCGCCTACCACGAGGTGCCCGTGCTCTGGCGCCTGCATGCGGTGCACCACAGCGTCAAGAGCATGGACTGGCTGGCCGGCTCGCGCCAGCACATCCTGGAGCTGCTGATCACGCGCACCCTGGTGCTGGCGCCGATCTACGTGCTGGGTTTTTCCAAGGAAGTGATCGACGCGTACATCGTGGTGGTCGGCTTCCAGGCCGTGTTCAACCACGCGAACGTGAGCGTGCGGCTGGGGCCGCTGCGCTACCTGGTCGTCACGCCCAACTTCCACCACTGGCACCACAGCCAGGACAAGGAAGCGCTGGACCGCAACTACGCGGCCCACTTCGCCTTCCTCGACCACCTGTTCGGCACCGCGGTGAAGAGCGACCGCGAATGGCCGTCCGACTACGGCGTGCTGGGCGACTACGTGCCCAACGGCTTCGTGAAGCAGCTGAAGTTTCCGTTCACCTGGAAGGGCTAGCGCCGCGTCGGGGTTCGGCTTCGCGCTCACCCCGACCTACGTGCCGAACGGCGGCCATGTCTCGTAGGGCGGCGGTGAGCGAAGCGAACCCCGCCAGGGCGATCAAGGCAGCAGCCGCAGCGCGTGCATGTAGCGCGGCTCGGTCATCAACGCGTCCCAGGACGCAGGCGGCATGGACGGCAGCAGCGCGAGGCGCCGCTGCTCGCTCGCCTCGCTGGCCCGCCACTGCTTGCGCCGCAGCCCCTCTTCCAGGCCGTCCAGCATTTCGTCGATCGCGCGGCCGCCTTCGCTGTTCACCGATTCGTTGCACAGCAGCACCATGTCGCAACCGGCGTTGAGCGCCACCACCGCCGCCTCCGTGTAGCTGACCTCGCGGCCCTCGATCTTGCGCGCGCCGGCCATGCTGAGGTCGTCGCTGAAGATCGCCCCATTGAAGTGCAGCCGCTCGCGCAGGATGGCCTGCAGCCAGCGCGGCGAGAATCCGGCCGGCAGGCTGTCCACCTTGGGATAGATCACGTGCGCGGGCATCACGCTGGTGAGCGTGGTGCCGAGCCAGCCATAGGGGCAGGCGTCGTCCGCCAGGATGGCCTTGAGGCTGCGCTTGTCGACCGGGATCTCCACGTGCGAGTCGGCCTGCACGAAACCGTGCCCGGGGAAATGCTTGCCGCAGTTCGCCATGCCCGCCTGCAGCAGGCCGTGCATCACGCTCTTGGCGAGCATCGTCACGACCCGCGGGTCGCGGTGGAAGGCGCGGTCGCCGATGACGCTGCTCTCGCCGTAATCGAGATCGAGCACCGGCGTGAAGCTGAGGTCGACACCACAGGCGCGCAGCTCCGCGCCCAGCACGTAGCCGGCGGCCGTCGCGGCATTGGTCGCGGCCAGCGCGTCCTTCATCCACAGCTCGCCCAGGCGCCGCATGGGCGGCAGGTGCGTGAAGCCGCCGGTGCGGAAGCGCTGCACGCGCCCGCCCTCGTGGTCCACGGAGATCAGCAGGTCCTCGCGGACGGCGCGGATCTCCGCGCACAGGGCGGCCAGCTGCTCGCGGCTTTCCCAGTTGCGGCCGAACAGGATCATGCCGCCCACCAGGGGGTGCGCGAGGCGGCGGCGGTCGTCGTCGGACAGGGTGAGGCCGGCGACGTCGATGATCACCGGGGCATGTTCACTCATGGCTTGGCTCTTTCTTCTGTTCCACCACGACGAAGCTCGCGGCGTAGTCGGATTCGTCGGTCACGCTCACCTGCGCCGAGAGGCCGCGGCTGTCACACCAGTCCTTCAGCACGCCGTGCAGCACGATCACGGGCTTGCCGCTGGGCAGCTTGCCGACCTCGCACAGGCGCCAGGTCATGGGCATGCGCATGCCCAGGCCCACGGCCTTGCTGAAGGCCTCCTTGGCCGAGAAGCGCGTGGCGAGGAAGCGCACGCCGCGCTCCGGCCAGCGCGCGCTGCGCGCCTGCCAGGTGGCGAATTCGCCGTCGGCCAGGATCTTGCGCGCGAAGCGCTCGCCGTGCTTGTCCAGCGAGGCGCGGATGCGCCGCACGTCGCAGATGTCGGTGCCTATCCCGTAGATCATCCCGCCGCCCGGATGGCCTCCAGGTAGGCGTGCACGGTGGCGGCGTAGCCCAGTTCCAGGGCATCGGCGACGAACGCGTGGCCGATCGAGACTTCCTGCACGCAGGGCACGGTCCGCAGGAACTCGGTGAGGTTGCCGCGGTTCAGGTCGTGCCCGGCGTTGACGTCCAGGCCCGCCTCCCGCGCTGCGCGCGCGGCGTCCGCGAAGCGCCGCAGCTGCTCGCCTTGCGCAGGCGTGCCCCACGCGGCGGCATAGGGTTCGGTGTAGAGCTCGATGCGGTCGGCGCCCACGGCTTTCGCCAGCGGCATCTGCGCCGGGTCGGCATCCATGAACAGGCTGACGCGCACGCCGAGCGCCTTCGCCTCCGCGATGAGGGGCCGCACGCGGTCGGCGTCCGCGCGCAGGTCCCAGCCATGGTCGCTGGTGAACTGCCCTTCGCTGTCCGGCACGAAGGTGCACTGGTGCGGGCGCAGCGCGCGCACGTAGTCCATCAGGTTGTGGAAGGGATTGCCCTCGATGTTGAACTCGGCGCGCGGCCAGTCGTCGCGCAGCAGCGCGTGCAGCTCCCGCACGTCGCGGTCGCGGATGTGGCGGGCGTCGGGGCGCGGGTGCACCGTGATGCCGTGCGCGCCCGCGCGCAGGCACAGCATGGCGGCGCGCGTGACGCTGGGGATGCCCAGGTGGCGCGTGTTGCGCACCAGCGCGACCTTGTTGAGGTTGACCGACAGCGCCGTCGAAGTCATAGAGCTTGCAGATCCATCATCAGTTGCCGCGTGCGCAGCGTGGACACGCCGCAATGGTAGTGCAGCAGCGCGCGCAGCTGCGGCTTGAGCTCGCCCAGTTCGGCCGCCTGCAGCAGCGTCGCGTGGAAAGGCGCCGGCGCGTCCAGCGCGGCCTGCAGGGACTGCCACTGCGCGCCGGTCAGGCTGCCGCGCGTTTCGTCGTCGCGGCCTTCCACCAGGCCGCCCTCGGCGCGGAGCACGTAGCGCTCCTGCGGCTGCAGCGGCGCCAGCGTGGCGGTCTGCGCATCCAGCGTGGGCAGCAGCCCGATCTCGCGCAGCAGCAGCAGCTCGAACGCGCGCAGTGCCGGCTGCAGCGCCGCGACATCCTCGCCCGCGAGGATGCGCACCGCCGCCGCATAGACGTCGAACAGCTGCGGATGCGGATCGTCCCGCGCCAGCAGGCGCAACAGGAGTTCGTTGAGGTAGTAGCCCGAGAGCAGTGCCTCGCCGGTGGGCATCACCTGCCCGCCCAGCCACTCCGCCGACTTCAGCGTGCGGATCTCGGCGTCGCCGCCGAAGGCCACGTGCAGGGGCTGCAGGGGCAGCAGCACGGGGCGGAAATTCGAGCTGGGCTTCTTGGCGCCCTTGGCCACCACCGCGATGCGGCCGTGGTGGCGCGTCAGCAGCTCGAGGATCAGGCTGGATTCGCTCCAGTCGTAGCGGTGCAGCACGTAGGCCGGCTCGTCGGCGATGCGCCTGGCCATGGACTCAGACCGGCGCCGGGCCGCCCCAAGCCGGGCTGCGCCCCCTCGGGGGGCCGGGCCGACGCGAAGCGAGGACCTTGGGGGCCATTTTCATTCGTAGCCGAAGGAACGGACACGCGCCTCGTCGTCCGCCCAGCCGGAGCGCACCTTCACGAACAGCTGCAGGAACACCTTGGCGTCGAACAGCTGCTCGAGCTCCTGGCGCGCCTCCGTGCCTATGCGCTTGAGCTTTTCGCCGCCCTCGCCGATCACCATGGATTTGTGGCTGTCCCGCTCCACGACGATGGTGGCGGCGATGCGCACCATGCGCTTGAATTTCGGGCTGGGCTCTTCCTCGAACTTCTCGATGACGACGGTGGAGGTGTAGGGCAGCTCCTCGCCGGTCAGGCGGAACAGCTTCTCGCGCACCATCTCGCCGGCCATGAAGCGCTCGCTCTTGTCCGTGAGTTCGTCCTCGGCGTACCACCAGGGCTGCTCGGGCAGGTACTTCGAACACACCTCCAGCAGGCGCTGGATGTCCTTGGGCTGCTTGGCCGAGATCGGCATGAACTCGGTGAAGGGGTGGCGCTGCTGCATGTCGCGCAGCCAGGGCGCGAGCTCGCCACGGCGATGCACCAGGTCCAGCTTGTTGGCCACCAGGATCGCGGGGATGCCGGGCTTGAGCAGCGCCAGCACCTTGGCATCGGCCAGTGCGAAGTTGCCGGCCTCCACCACGAACAGCACCACGTCGACATCGCCCACCACGCCGGTGACGGCGCGGTTCAGCGAGCGGTTGAGGGCGGAGCTGTGGCGGGTCTGGAAACCCGGGGTGTCGACGAAGACGAACTGCGTCTGGCCCTCGGTGCGTACGCCGGTGATGCGGTGCCGGGTGGTCTGCGCCTTGCGCGAGGTGATGCTGATCTTCTGCCCCACGAGGGCGTTGAGCAGCGTGGACTTGCCCACGTTGGGCTTGCCTACGATGGCCACCAGCCCGCAGCGCTGGCCGGCGGCGGCCTGCGTGGCGGCGGTGTCCGCGGCTTCGCCTTCCTCCTCGGGAGGAAGGCCGGGATCGGGGCTCTCGGTCATTTCAGCCTGGATTTCAGTGCCAACAGCATAGCGGCTGCGGCGGCCTGTTCGGCGGCGCGGCGCGAGGCGCCGATGCCGCGCTCGACCAGGCCGAGCTCGCTCACCTCGCACTCGACGTCGAAGGTCTGCTTGTGGGCGGCGCCCACCGTGCCCACCACGCGGTACACCGGCAGCTGCATCTTTCGGCCCTGCAGCACTTCCTGCAGCTCGGTCTTGGCGTCCTTGGCGGCGACGGCCAGGGACGGCTTCATCTCCACGTCCTTGAACAGCCGCCGCACCAGCGCCTCGGCCACGGCGAAGCCGCCGTCCAGGTAGACGGCGCCGATCACGGCCTCCATCGCGTCAGCCAGGATGGAGGGCCGCTGGCGGCCGTTGGTGCGGACCTCGCCCTCGCCCAGGCGCAGCAGCGGCGGCAGGCCGAGCTCGACGGCCAGCTTGTGCAGCGGCTCCTGCCGCACCATGGAGGCGCGCACCTTGGTGAGGTCGCCTTCCGGCAACGAGCGCAGCTGTTCGTACAGCAGCGACGACACCGCCAGGCTGAGGACGGAGTCGCCGAGGAATTCCAGCCGCTCGTTGTGCTCGGCCGAGAAGCTGCGGTGCGTGAGCGCCCGCGCCAGCAGCCCCGGGTCGCGGAAGCGATGCTGCAGCCGGTCCTGCAAAGCCGCGAGCGCGTCCGCCACGGGTGCTAGCGGCCGGGGCGGGAACGCCCCTCGTACTTCATGAGCAGCCAGGCGGGGCCAATCATGTGGAACTCCTTCTCGTACTCGAACGACACGACGGTCTCGTCGCCTTCGCGGGTGATCGTGAGGTCCTTGCCCCTGATGGAGTCGATGCTGTCCACCTGCGCCGAGCGGTCGAACGCCGCGCGCACGGCGTTGGGCGTGCCCTCGTTCTTGGCCCGGTCCACGGCCTTGAGCACGGCCTGGTACTCCAGGAACGAAGGCAACGCCTTCATGGTGACGGCCCCGATCACCGCCAGCACCGCCAGGATGAAAATGAGCGTGACGATGGACATGCCACGCTGACGCGACTTCACTGCCATTGGAACCCCCTCCGTCCTTCTTACCGGAACGACCCGATGCGCTTGAGGTCGCCGAAATTCATCCAGATCAGGAACGCCTTGCCGACGATGTTGCGATCCGGAACGAAACCCCAGTAGCGCGAGTCGAGCGAATTATCGCGGTTGTCGCCCATCATGAAATAGTGCCCCTCCGGCACCTTGCAGACGACCCCTTCCACACTGTAGCGGCAGTGGTCCTTGTAGGGGAAGTCGTCCGCGCCCGGCACGAAGGCCGGCCGGTCGTCGTCGTTCAGGAGGCGGTGCGGCGTCTCGCCCAGGGTCTCCTGGAACTGCTTGAAATAGCGCATCGCGTCCGGATCGAAGTAGTCCTGCAGGCGCGTCGTGGGCACCGGCTGGCCGTTGATCGTCAGACGCTTGTTCAGGTAGGCCACCTCGTCGCCCGGCACGCCCACCACGCGCTTGATGTAGTCCAGCGTCGGCTTGGGCGGATAGCGGAAGACCATCACGTCGCCGCGCTTCGGCGGCGTGCCTTGCGTGAGGCGCGTGTTCAGCACCGGCAGCCGCAGGCCGTAGGTGAACTTGTTGACCAGGATGAGGTCGCCCACCACCAGCGTCGGGATCATGGAGCCCGAGGGGATCTTGAACGGCTCGAACAGGAAGGACCGCAGCACGAACACCGCGAGGATCACGGGGAACAGGCCGGCGGTCCAGTCCAGCCACCAGGGCTGGGCGAGGATCTTCTGCCGGGCCTCCTCCACGTCGGCATGGTCCGCCGCCACGCCCTGGGCGGACAGGCGGTCCCGGCGCTGCCCTGCGTTGGCCTCGAAGTCGCGGGCGGCGCGGCGCCGCTTCGGCAGGTACCAGAGGCGCTCGGCGATCCAGTACAGGCCGGTGACGAGCGTGGCAAGGAAAAGGAGGAGCGCGAAGTTGCCTTCGACCAGCTCGAAATACCAGGCGCCGGCGTAGCCGACGAAGGCCGCGAGCACCGCGGCCGTGATGAAAGGCATCATCAAGCCTCCCGCCGGGCCGCCCCAAGGGAGGCTTGCGCCCCCTTGGGGGGCCGCGGAGTCACGAAGTGCGCCAGCGCTGAGTGCGGAGCTTGGGGGATCATTTTCTTAGTCTTCGACCTGGAGGATGGCCAGGAACGCTTCCTGCGGGACCTCGACGGATCCGATCTGCTTCATGCGTTTCTTGCCCGCCTTTTGTTTTTCGAGAAGCTTGCGCTTGCGGGTGATGTCGCCGCCGTAGCATTTTGCCAGCACGTTCTTGCGCAGGGCCTTGACGGTCTCCCGGGCGATCACGTTGGCCCCGATCGCCGCCTGGATGGCGACGTCGAACATCTGGCGGCTGATGATCTCGCGCATCTTGGCCACCACCGCCCGGCCGCGGTATTGCGCCTGGGTGCGGTGCACGATGATCGAGAGCGCGTCGACCTTCTCGCCGTTGAGCAGGATGTCGACCTTCACCACGTCGGAGGCCCGGTACTCCTTGAACTCGTAGTCCATGGAGGCGTAGCCGCGGCTGACGGACTTCAGCTTGTCGAAGAAGTCCAGCACGATCTCGCCCAGCGGCAGCTCGTACGTGAGCATCACCTGGCGGCCGTGGTAGGCCATGTTGATCTGCACCCCGCGCTTCTGGTTGGCCAGCGTCATCACCGGGCCGACGTACTCCTGCGGCATGTACAGGTGCACGGTGACGATCGGCTCGCGGATCTCCTGCATCTTGCCCTGGTCGGGCATCTTGGCCGGGTTCTCGACCATGATGACCTCGCCGTCGTTCTTCACCACCTCGTACACCACGCTGGGCGCGGTGGTGATCAGGTCCTGGTCGAACTCGCGCTCCAGGCGCTCCTGCACGATGTCCATGTGCAGCAGCCCCAGGAAGCCGCAGCGGAAGCCGAAGCCCAGGGCCTGGCTCACCTCCGGCTCGTAGTGCAGCGAGGCGTCGTTCAGCTTCAGCTTCTCCAGGCTGTCGCGCAGCGAGTCGTACTGGTTGGCCTCCACCGGGTACAGGCCCGCGAACACCTGCGGCTGGATCTCCTTGAAGCCGGGCAGCGGCTCGGTCGCGGTGAACGCCGCGCCCCCCGTGCCGGCCTTGACTAGGGTGACGGTGTCGCCCACCTTGGCGGCCTGCAGTTCCTTGATGCCGGCGATGATGTAGCCCACCTGGCCCGCCTCGAGCGCGTCGCGCGGCGAGTTGCCGGGGGTGAAGACGCCCAGCTGGTTGGCCTCGTACGTGGCGTCGGTCGCCATCAGCTTGATGCGGTCGCCGCGGGCCAGCCGCCCGTCGACCACGCGCACCAGCATCACCACGCCCACGTAGCTGTCGAACCAGCTGTCGATGATCATCGCGCGCAGCGGGCCCTGCGGATTGCCCTCGGGCGGCGGCACGCGCGCCACGATGGCCTCGAGGATCTCGTCGATGCCCATGCCGGTCTTGGCGGAACACGGGATGGCGTCGCTCGCGTCGATGCCGATCACGTCCTCGATCTCCGCCTTCGCGTTGTCCGGGTCGGCCTGCGGCAGGTCCATCTTGTTCAGGACCGGCACCACTTCCACGCCGAGGTCCAGCGCGGTGTAGCAGTTGGCGACCGTCTGCGCTTCCACGCCCTGGCTCGCGTCCACCACCAGCAGCGCGCCTTCGCACGCGGAGAGCGAGCGGCTCACCTCGTACGAGAAGTCGACGTGGCCCGGCGTGTCGATCAGATTGAGGTTGTAGACCTGCCCGTCACGCGCCTTGTAGGTGAGCGCAGCGGTCTGCGCCTTGATGGTTATCCCACGCTCCCTTTCGAGATCCATCGAGTCCAGCACCTGCTCTTCCATCTCGCGGTCGGACAGTCCGCCGCAGCGCTGGATCAGGCGGTCGGCGAGCGTGGATTTGCCGTGATCGATGTGCGCGATGATCGAAAAGTTTCTGATGTGATTCATCAACGGGAACGCTCAAGTGATTGATTCGAAAGGGCGCGCAGCAAGAAAAAAGGGCGCGCCAGAAGGTGACGCGCCCTGAACCAACAATCTATGGCAACTGCGATGGTTGGAGCTTCATTGTAGGCAAAACGGACCGGGCGTACAGCCGGAAGGTCATCCCGACCCGGCCGTTGCAGGCCCGCAACTCGCACATTATTCACAGCTTTTCAACAATCGGTCCAGGGGCCGGGGAGGACAACATGTGGGCGATCTGTGGATCGGCAACGCGCGCCGGGCGCGCATCCCGCATGGTGGTGGAGCAGCCAAGCGATATGCCGTGAATGGCTGCTGGCCGGGGCCGATTCTACCCAATCCGGTTCTTAGACCCGTCCCAATGTGAGCGGGCGCCAACATGGTGACGAGCTTGCAGCAGGCTGAAAAAACTTTGCCGCCTGTCTGTTTTTGCCAAACGGTCCAGCAAAAAGCCCCAAGGCCCAGAAAGGCCTTGGGGCTTTCGCTGCCGGGGCGTGTTAGCCGCGCGCGGGTCGGATCAGCAGGTAGCTGGCCAGTTCGCCGCGGCGCAGCAGCACCGGCACTGCCTTCGTCTTGTCGACGCGGGCGATGGCCGCCTCGAACTCGCGCACGTTGTTCACCTCGGTGTTGCCGATGGCCACGATGACATCGCCCTCGCGGATGCCGGCGCGCTCGGCGGCCTCGGTCGCCACGTCCACGCGCACGCCGCCCTTCACGCCCGTCTCGCGCTTCTGCGCCTCCGTCAACTCGCTGACCGCCAGGCCCAGCGTGCGGGCCGCGGGGGTCTGCGCCCGCGCGGGCTCCGACGGGGTGGGAGAGCTGCTCGCCGTGCGCTGGTCCGGCTCGATCTCGGCGACCGTGATCGCGAGATCGCGCGACGCGCCGCGGCGGAACACCGTGATCGCGACGCGGCTGCCCGGCTTGGTGTTGCCCACCAGGCGCGGCAGTTCGGTGGCGCGGTCGATGGCCTGGCCGTTGAACTTGGTGATGATGTCGCCCGCCTCGATGCCCGCGGCGGCGGCCGGCGAGCCGTTCTCCACGCTGCGCACCAGCGCGCCCTGCGGACGGCCCAGGCCGATGGACTCGGCCACGTCGCGCGTCACCTGGTCGATCTGCACGCCGATGCGGCCGCGCGAGACGCGCCCGCTCACGCGCAGCTGTTCGGCCACCCGGGTCGCCTCGTCGATCGGGATCGCGAACGAGATGCCCATGAAGCCGCCGGAGCGCGAGTAGATCTGGCTGTTGATGCCCACGACCTCGCCGCGCATGTTGATCAGGGGGCCGCCGGAGTTGCCGGGGTTGATCGCCACGTCGGTCTGGATGAAGGGCAGGTAGTCGCCGGTGTCGCGGCCCTTGGCGCTCACGATGCCCGCCGTGACCGTGTTGTCCAGGCCGAAGGGCGAGCCGATGGCCATCACCCATTCGCCGACCTTCAGGCGATTGACGTCACCCACGCGCACGAAGGGCAGGCCCGTGGCGTCGATCTTCACCACGGCGACGTCGGTGCGCTTGTCGGCGCCGACGATCTTCGCCTTGAACTCGCGGCGGTCGGACAGCGTGACGATCACCTCGTCGGCGCCCTCCACCACGTGCGCATTCGTCATCACGTAGCCGTCGGGCGTGAGGATGAAGCCGGAGCCCACGCCGCGCGGCGCCTCGTCCCCGCCGCCGCGGGGCGCGGGCCGCTGCTGCTGGCGCGGCGTGTTGGGCATGGGCACGCCGAAGAAGCGCCGGAAGAACTCCTGCATCTCCTCGTCCATCTGCCCCGCGCCGGCGGCGGGGGTGCGCACGCGCTCGGTGGTGCGGATGTTGACGACCGCGGGGCTCACGGCCTCCACGAGTTCGGTGAAATCGGGCAGCGATCGGGGCTGCGGCGCCGACTGTGCGCTCACGGGCGCCGTCGGCATGATCGCGGCGGTACCGGCGATGGCGAGTGCCACGGCCAGGCCATAGCCACGCAGTTGCTTCCATTCCAAGCGGAACATACGGACCTCTCCAGTAGGGTCAGATTGCCAAGGGTAATAGCAGAGATTACGCCCGTGCGGCAAAGTTGCACGTCAGTCGACGGCGCGACGCGATTTCTTGCGTGGCGCCGGCCGGCGCGCGGCCGCGCTCAGCGGCGCCGCTCGAGGCTCAGCGAAAAGGCCTTCAGCGTCTGCGGGGGGACCTCGCCCACCGCGGTGATCCACCAGTCCTCGAGCCGCCGCGTGACCGTGTGGGTCGCGCCGCTCGCGAACACGCCTTCGTGCTGGTGCCGCTGCCGGTCGTACTCTTCCACGAAGATCGACACCGACGCCAGCCCGTCCGAGAAGATCCACTGCAGCACGCCCTCTTCCGGGCGCTTGTAGCAGTTCATCGCCTTGAAGCCGGCCACGGCCGCCTTGAGGCCCCAGCCCTCGGCGGCGGCGGTCGTCTTGGCCACTTGCGCCTTCTCGACGCGCCAGCCCTCGGGGATAGCCATCTGCTGCGTGATCTTCTCGACCCGCACGGGCGCATCGAGCTGCAGTTCGGAGAAGGCGGCCTGCTCGAGGACCTTGCCGGCCGCGTCGAGCGTCTGCAGCTTCACGACCAGCCCGCTCTTCTTCTCGCTCCAGATCCGGTAGCCGAAGCGCAGGGCGTCGCGCGGCAGCACCTGCACGATGTCGGCGTCGAAGCCCGCCACGCGGTCGCTGCCGACACGCTGCGCGGAATAGAAATCGGGGATGGCGCCTTCGTTCGGCTTGAGCAGTTCCGGGAACAGGCCCAGCGCCTCGCGCCGCTCCACCCGCACGGTGCGGCTTTCGGGCAGGAAGGTGAGGACTTCGTCGTCGCGCCGGAACGTGGAGCGCTGCGCGCCGGTGAGGGCTTCCACCCGTTCCACCTGACGCGGGCCGTCGCACGCATGCCAGATGCGCGCGCTGGACATCTGCCCGGTGTTGGAGGTGACGACGAAGGTGCCCACGTAGTTGCGCACGCGCGAGGCCTCGTGCATGCGCGCGAGCCACTCGCTCACGTTGCGCTCGCCGCGGCCCTGGCGGGCTTCGTCCTCGCGCGGGGCGGCGGCCGCGGCCTGCGTGGCTGCGAGGCCCAGCACGGCCATCGTCCAGAAGGCGAGCACGCCGTGCGACAGGCGGATGCGGACCGGCACAGCGCGCTTCATCGGCGAGCGGGCGCCTCGAAGGTCGCGTTGCGAAGGAACCCGGACGTCGTGCCCAGGGCGGTGGCGCCGCCCAGCTGGCGGTGCGCCTCCAGCAGCTGGTCGAGCCGCGGGTCGCGCACCATGGCGGGAGCGCTCTCGGCGCCCACGGCGATCACGTTCGCCGGCGTACGGACCGAGGCGAGCTGCGGGGCGCCGCTGCCGGCTCCGGTGGAGCCCCACATGTTCCAGCCCACGGCCGCAACGGCCGCGACGGAGGCGAGCCCCGCCACCAGTTTCCAGTGCCAGTCGTTGGCCGCGGCGCGGTCCGCCCGCTGCACGACCACCGGCCGGGCGGCCGGGAGGGCCGGCTCCTCGCCCAGGCGCTGCTGCAGCCGCGCGAGGAAGGCTTCGGGCGCGCTGCCGGTGGACGCCCGGCCGGTGCGCAGCACCTCGCCCACCACGTGGTAGGCGCACCAGGCCTCGCGCGCACGCGCATCCGACGCGGCCAGCTGCACAGCGCGGGCGAATTCCCCGCCCTGCAGCTGCCCGTCGGCCAGCGCCGAGATCAGTTCCTGGTTGTCCATCTTGTCCATTGCATCCATCATGCGCCTCTTCACCAGCGCTTCCCCGTCTGGTTCTCCAGCAGGGGCTTCACCTTCACGGAAATGGCCTCGCGCGCCCGGAAGATCCGGGAGCGCACCGTGCCGATCGGGCAGTTCATCACTTCCGCGATCTCCTCGTAGCTGAGGCCCTCGATCTCGCGCAGCGTGACCGCCTGTCGCAATTCATCGGGCAGGGCCTCCATGGCAGAGTTCACGGCGCGGGCGATCTCCTTGGCCGCAAGCACGGTTTCCGGTGTTTCCGCGCTGGTTAGTTCGTTCTCCACGCCGGAAGTTTCGTCCTCATCATCACCGCCTTTGAGCGCGGATTCGGAAACCACGGGGTCGCGCTTGAGATCGACCAGGGCTTTTTTCGCGGTGTTGACCGCAATCCGGTACAGCCAGGTGTAGAACTGGGCCTCGCCGCGGAACTGCGCGAGGGCCCGGTAGGCGCGGATGAAGGTCTCCTGGGCGATGTCCTCCACCAGGTCGGTGTCGCGCACCATGCGGCCGATCAGGCGCTCGATGCGCCGCTGGTACTTCAGCACCAGCAGCTCGTAGGCCTTCTGGTCGCCCGCCACCGTGCGCTGCACCAGCATCAGGTCGGTGTCGGCGGAGGAAGGCGGGGGAGCGGCGGAAGGCGTCTTGTTCATTGTTCGGCCGCGGGGGGCGGCCCCTTCGGCGGGCGCTCCTTCCCCTGCGCGGGGAAGGCCGAGATCGTGGCGCTGGCGCGGGAATATACCGCACGCCGCAGCGCGTCCCAGTGGGAAACGTCTGACTTGCGCTCCAGCCAGAACCACCGGATGCGGCCTGTGTCCGCGCGCCACCGCAGCAGCAGCACGGACTGCAGGTCCAGGCCCGGATCGGGCCGTCCGGCTTCGGCCGCGCCGCCCTCTTCCCACCACCATGCGCCGCCGTCCCAGTGCAGCGCGCCGCGCGGCGAGCGCAGCCAGTTCGCGAAGGCGAAACCGGCGCAGGCCAGCACCGCCGCGAGGGCGAGCGCCTGGCGCCCGCCGAAGGCCTGCGCCTGCAACGACCAGGTGCACACGGCGGCGAGGCCGAGCGCCGCCAGCGCCGCGTACGCGCGCGCGGCGAAAGCGCTGCGCCCCACCGGGTAGCGAACCGATGGGGCGTGGTGCATGCGGGGACGGAGCGGCCCGGGCGGCCGGGTCAGACGCGCCGGAAGATGAGCGAGCCGTTGGTGCCGCCGAAGCCGAAGTTGTTCTTCAGCGCCAGCTCGATCTTCATGTCCCGCGCCTCGTTGGCGCAGTAGTCCAGGTCGCACTCGGGATCCTGGTCGAAGATGTTGATGGTGGGCGGGCTCTTCTGGTGGTGCACGGCCAGCACGGTGAACACCGACTCGATGCCGCCCGCGCCGCCCAGCAGGTGGCCGGTCATGGACTTGGTCGAGTTGACCACGAGGTTCTTCGCGTGGTCGCCGAAGGTGTTCTTGATCGCGTTGGTCTCGTTCACGTCGCCCAGCGGCGTGGAGGTGCCGTGGGCATTGAGGTACTGCACCTCGTCGGGGTTGACCCCCGCGTTCTTCAGCGCGGCCACCATGGAGCGGCGCGGGCCGTCCACGTTGGGCGCGGTCATATGGTACGCGTCGGCGCTCATGCCGAAGCCGGCGAGTTCCGCGTAGATCTTCGCGCCGCGCTTCTTCGCGTGCTCGTACTCCTCGAGCACCAGCACGCCGCCGCCCTCGCCCAGCACGAAGCCGTCGCGATTCTTGTCCCAGGGGCGGGAGGCCGTCTTCGGATCGTCGTTGCGGGTGGACAGCGCGCGGGCCGCGGCGAAGCCGCCGATGCCCAGGGGCGACACGCAGGATTCGGCGCCGCCGGCGATCATCACGTCCGCGTCGCCCGATTCGATCATCCGGGCGGACAGGCCGATCGCGTGCAGGCCCGTCGTGCAGGCGGTCACCACCGCGATGTTGGGGCCCTGGTAGCCGTGGCGGATCGACACGTGGCCGGAGATCATGTTGATGATCGACGCCGGCACGAAGAAGGGCGAGATGCGGCGCGGGCCGCGGTTCACCATCTCGCTGTGCGTCTCCTCGATCAGCGGCAACCCGCCGATGCCGGAGCCGACGTTCACGCCGATGCGCTGGGCCAGTTCAGGGTCGAGCGCCTCGCCGCTCGGCAGGCCCGCATCCTTGATCGCCTGGTCGGCCGCGGCCAGCCCCAGGTGGATGAAGCGGTCCATGTGCCGCGCTTCCTTCTCGGGCATGTAGTCGGCGACATTGAAGCCCTTGACCTGCCCCGCGAACTTCACCGCGAGGGCCGAGGTATCGAAGGACGTGACGAGGTCGATGCCGCTCTGGCCCTTCAAGAGGTTGGCCCAGGATTCCTCGACCGTATTCCCGACCGGGCTCACGCAGCCCAGTCCCGTCACGACGACACGGCGACGCATGGCTGGACTCAGGCCTTCTGGTGGGCGTTGGCGTAGTCGATGGCGTTCTGCACCGTCGTGATCTTCTCGGCGTCTTCGTCCGGGATCTCGATGCCGAACTCGTCCTCGAGGGCCATGACCAGTTCCACCGTGTCCAGCGAGTCCGCGCCGAGGTCGGCCACGAAGGCCTTCTCGTTGGTGACCTGGGACTCCTCGACGCCGAGCTGTTCGGCGATGATTTTCTTGACACGTGCTTCGATATCGCTCATGGGGTTCCCTCTCTAAGGGTTGTGAGTTGAATCCGCGATTTTAAGCCGGGCGGAGGGTCCGGCTGGGTTGGGGCGGCGGCGGGCCTTTTCAGGCCATGAACATGCCGCCGTTGACGTGGATCTCCTGGCCGCTGACGTAGCCGGCCTGCGGAGAGGCCAGCCAGGCGACCGCGTGCGCGATGTCCGCCGGCTTGCCGAGGTGGCCCAGGGGGATCTGGGTGAGCAGCGCCTTCTGCTGCTCGGGCGGCAGGGCCGCCGTCATGTCGGTCTCGATGAAGCCCGGCGCCACGCAGTTGACCGTGATGCCGCGGCTGCCGAGCTCGCGGGCCAGCGCCCGGGTCATGCCGGCGACACCGGCCTTGGCGGCGGCGTAGTTCGCCTGCCCCGGGTTGCCGGAGGCGCCTACCACGCTGGTGATGCTGACGATGCGGCCGTAGCGCTGCTTCATCATCGTGCGCATCACGGCGCGGCTCATCCGGAAGACGGCCTTGAGGTTGGTGTCCAGCACCGCCTCCCACTCGTCGTCCTTCATGCGCATGGCGAGGTTGTCGCGCGTGATGCCGGCGTTGTTGACCAGCACGTGCAGGCCGCCGTTCTCCTTGGCGACAGCGTCGACCAGCGCTTCGGCGGCGGCCGCGTCGTTGACGTCCAGCTTCGCGCCGCGGCAACCGGCGTACTGCGCCAGCGCCTCGGTGATCTTCTGCGCGCCGTCTTCCGTGGTGGCCGTGCCGACTACCTTCATGCCGCGGACGGCGAGTTCCTGCGCGATCGCGGCGCCGATGCCGCGCGATGCGCCGGTGACCAGGGCGACCTGCCCCTGCATCTCGACCTGCGTGCTCATGCCAGGATTCCCTTCGCTTCGGCCAGCGTGGCCGGATC
The DNA here is from genome assembly GCA_023438115.1 of Pseudomonadota bacterium. Lineage (GTDB taxonomy): Bacteria > Pseudomonadota > Gammaproteobacteria > Burkholderiales > Burkholderiaceae_C > Ramlibacter. The sequence goes on from JAEZEB010000378.1 coordinate 25,790, forward strand.
GTGGATGGCCGCGGAAGCCAGGTTGGCGTCGATGCGCTTGACGAGGCCGGCGAGCACCTTGCCCGGACCGCATTCGACGATCGTGTCCACGCCGCGCTGCTGGATCGCGCGCACGCACTCCACCCAGCGCACGGGGCCGAAGGCCTGCTCGTACAGCGCGCCGCGGATGCGGTCGGGATCCGTCTCGACCTTCACCTCGATGTTGTTCACCACCGGGATGCGGGGCGACAGGACGGTGGTGGCGGCCAGGCGCTCGCGCAGCTTCTCGGCCGCGGGCTTCATCAGGCTGGAGTGGAAGGGCGCCGACACCGGCAGCAGCAGCGCGCGCTTGGCGCCCATGCCCTTGAGCACTTCGCAGGCCTGGTCGACGGCCGCCTTGCTCCCGGCGATCACGGTCTGCGCGGGATCGTTGAAGTTGGCGGCTTCCACCGTCTCGCCGCTGTTGGTGCCCAGAAGGCGCAGCGCTTCCGCGCAGCCCTCGACCACCTTCTGCGCGTCCAGGCCCAGGATGGCGGCCATGGCGCCCGTGCCCACGGGCACCGCTTCCTGCATCGCCTGGGCGCGGAAGCGCACCAGCGGCGCGGCGTCGGCGAGCGTGAGGGCGCCCGCGGCGACCAGCGCGCTGTACTCGCCCAGCGAGTGGCCGGCCACGACGGCGGGTTCGGCGCCGCCTTCGGCGCGCCAGGCGCGGTAGGCGGCGACGCCCGCCACCAGCATCACCGGTTGCGTGTTGGTGGTCAGCGCCAGCGTTTCCTTGGGACCTTCGCGGACCAGGCGGCCGATGTCCTCGCCCAGCGCATCGGAGGCTTCCTTGAGCGTCTCGCGCACGGCGGGGTGGTCGCCCCAGGCGTCCAGCATGCCCACGGACTGCGAACCCTGCCCGGGGAACACGAAAGCGAACGGTTTCATGCTTGTCGTCTCTTGTTCAGGATGAGGGCCGTGCCGTGTCGCCTCGGCGACGCAAACGGGTCCGGCCCCGATGATCAGAAGTCCAGCAGCACCGCGCCCCAGGTGAAGCCGCCGCCCACGCCTTC
>JAEZEB010000385.1 GCA_023438115.1 Pseudomonadota bacterium
CGGGCGCACCTGCAGCTGCGCCAGCTTGGCCGGCGTCATCAGGGACGCGGTGCGGTCTTCGTCGGGCTCGCTCATGCCGCGAATGGTAAGGGCTGCGCCAGCGGGTAACAACCCGTTGCGCCGGTTCAGAGCGCGCCGAGCCAGCAGGCCCGCTGGATCGCCGCCATCTTGTTGTCCACCTTCAGCTTGCTCATGGCGTTGGCCAGGTGGTAGTTGACCGTGCGCTCGGTGCATTGCAAGGCCTGCGAGGTCTCGCGCGCGGTCTTGCCCTGGAAGGCGAGTTCCAGGCATTCCCGCTCGCGCGGGCTGAGCATCGAGCGCGCCGCGGCGATGCTGCGCTTCACGAGGGGCCAGATGTTCAGCGCCGACCAGGCGAGCAGCGCCGCCTCGTTGCGCTCGGTGAGCTCGCGCGGGCTGAACATGAAGCACTCGAAGGCGCGGCCGGCCGGCAGCGGGAACTCCACGCGCACCACGGTCTGGAAGCCGTGCGCGCGCCACAGCATGCGCCAGCGGCTGGTGCCCTGCGGATCGGACTTCGAGAGGGTCTGCCAGGCCACGAGGGGCGCGTCGGAGTCGCGCCAGCGGGCGCCGAAGTCGCGGCTTTCCGCCAGCGCGGTGGCGGCCTCCATCACGAGGGGGGGATGGACCGCCACCACCTGGCGGTCGTCGGGGCCGCCGAAGGGATCGGGCCCCAGCACCACGACGGACTCCACCGAGAATTCGCGCAGGGCCGCCACCCAGTCGCTGAGGATCCCATCCAGGCTGACACTGTCAAAGTTAACAGGGATCCCCATGACCAATCGTTAGAACCACCGCCGGGCTGTGACAATAGCACCATCGGACCCCACCCCATGAACGAGGATCACTACCGGTCTGCCTATTCCCCGCCCCCGGCGCGCGCCACGGTCGAAGCCGTGAAGCAGCGGGTGCGCCGGTGGACTTCCACCGAAGTGGTGCAGCCGCTGGTGGAGCCGATCCTGCATCCCTCGCAGTGGCGGATCCGGGCGCTCGGCTTCTCCACGATGGTGGGCCATCCCGTCTTCTGGCTCATGTGGGCGATCTGGCTGCCGCAGCCCTACGAAAGCCTGTTCGGCCGCATCCTGATGGCGGTCTGCGGCCTCATCCTGCTCGTCCTGCCCGGCGTGGGTACCTCGCCGCCCAGCCGCTCGGCCGCGATCACGTTCTCGCTGATCTTCTGGATCACGCTGCCGCTGTTCTTCTTCTGGATGTACTTCTGCAACAGCGGCAACGCGGTCTGGCTGGCCAGCGTGGGCGCGATGCTGCTGATCTACTACCACCTCACCGACTGGCGCCTGGCCACCCTCGGCTCGGCCAGCGGGTTGCTGGCCGCCTGGCTGCTCTTCGAGGCCGCCGGGCCGTCCGCGCCCCCGATCGGATTCGAGCAGGCCGCCACCAACACGGTGGTGCTGGCCTTCTGCTGGTTCATGGGCCTGGTGCTGGGCCTGTCCTCGTCGAACCTGCGGCGCGAGCAGCTCAACTACACCCTGGGAACCATGGGCATCATGGCCCACGAGCTGCGCACCCCGCTGGCCACCATGCAGCTGATCGCCGAGGCGGTGCGCACCGAGGCGCCGCAGGTCGGGGGAGAGAGCGGCGAACGCCTGCAACAGCTGGGACTGCGGCTGGCCAACCTGGTGCGCAACATGAACCACCAGATCGACATGCAGATCACCAACGCGCGGCTGATGCGCCTGGGCGGGCATGTCGAGCGCGTCTCCGCCGCCGACCTGGTGCGTTCGGCCATCGCCGAATACCCGTTCCGCAGCACGCGCGAGAAGCAGGCCGTGCTGGTGCGGGTGCACGCGGACTTCCACTTCATGGGCTCGCGCGACCTGTTCGCGCAGGTGGTCGACAACCTGGTCAAGAACGCGCTGCGCTCGCTGGCCGCGGCTTCGTCCGCACCCCAGCCCGGCGACCTGCTGGTGGAGGTCGGTTCGCAGGGCCAGCGCGGGCGCATCGCCTTCCGCGACAACGGCGTGGGCATGGACGCGGACCTGCGCAAGCGCATCTTCCAGCCCTTCTTCTCCACGGACCGCGGCACGGGCCACGGCCTGGGACTGGCTTTCTGCCAGCGCGTGATCGAGGCGGCCCACGGCTCCATCCGCGTGAAATCGGCGCCCCACCAGGGCGCGGTGTTCACCATCGACCTGCCGGTGGCGTAGCATCCGCAGGCCGAACGCACATGACCTTCCCCCTCTTCCATCGCCCCGGCACGGTCGTCTTCCTCGACGACGACCCGGACTACCTGGAGATGCTGGCCCTGGTGCTGCCCAAGCACTGGCACGTGAAGCTGTTCCTGCGGCCGTCCGACTGCATCGCGCACCTGCTGCAGGAGCCGCCCTTCTGGGAGGCCGACGCGTGGAACCAGCAGCAGCTGATCCTGCTGTGGCGCGAGGGCAAGCCGCTGATCCCGCAGATCCTGGCCTACTGGTCCCGCTACACGGAGCGCTACGCGCTCTCGCGCGTGTGCGTGGTGGACTTCTCCATGCCGGGCATGGACGGCCTGCAGGCCCTTGCCGAACTGGGCGACTGGCCCGGCTCGCGCGTGCTGCTCACGGGCCAGGCCGACGAACAGGTGGCCGTGCGGGCCTTCAACCGCGGGCTGATCGACCAGTTCATCCCGAAGCAGACGCAGGACATCTCGCGCCGCCTCGTCGAGGCGGTGGAGCGGCTGCTGTTCACCGCCCACGCGCGCCACGCGCAGATCTGGCGCTCCACGCTCACGCCGGAGCAGAACGCGCTGCTGCGCGCACCGGGCGTGAGCGCCTGGCTGGACACGTACTGCGCCGCCCACTGGGTGGAACACGTGGTGATCGGCGCGCCCTTCGGCGTGCTGGGCATGGATGCCAACGGCGGCATCGGCTGGCTGCAACTGGAGACGCCGCAGGGCCTGGAGGCGCTGGCCGAACTCGCCACCGTCGCGGGCGTGCCGGCGGCGGCGGTGGAGGAGATCCGCAGCGGCGCGAAGCTGGCGGACATCGAGCTGCGGCAGGCGCTGTCTTCCAGCCAGCCCCCTGCCCTCGTGGACGCGATCCCCATCGGAGAGGGCGGCGCGCTGCTGGCCGCCGCCTTTCCGGTCGAAGCCCCCAACGGCCCCGACCCGGACAACAGCTACAACCGCTGGCTGTCGCGCCAACCGAAGCGGCACGTGCAGGACTGACCCTGGAGAATCCGCCAAGCCGGGTGGAAAAGATCCGGCTTCGGCGGGGTTCGCCTTCGGGCTCACCCCGACCTACGAACCCACCCCCGTAGGGCGGGGTGAGCCCGAAGGCGAACCCCGACACCACGCTCGGATCACTCCCCTCGCCCCTTCAGGCGGCGTGCGATCGGCCATTCCCAGGGCTTGAGCTGCGGCGCGAGTTCGCGCGCGACGTTCTCCACGTGGGCCATCTCCGCGTCGGTCAGCGTGGCATTGAGCGTCAGGCGCACCATGGAGCGGTTGCGGCTGGTGGCCGGCGCGCAGAACACGGCGCCGAAGATGCCGCGGCTCTCCAGCGCGTCGCGCAGCGCCAGCGTGTCCACCTCGGGCCCGGCCTCCAGCGAGATGATCTGCTCGCTGCCATGCTGGATCGGGTAGCCCAGGGCCTCGAAGGCGCCGCGCAGGCGCAGCGTGTTGGAGCGCAGGCGCGCCCGCGCGTCGTCGCTGCCGCGCACCACCTCCAGCGTGGCGGCCAGGCCGGCGATCTCGTGCGGCAGCAGGCAGGAGCTGAAGATGCTCGGGAAGCTGTGGCACATCAGGTAGGGCCGCAGTTCATCGGGCATGGTGAAGAAGCCCGCGCGCCCGGCGAAGGCCTTGGCCAGGCTGGCGGTGATGAAGTGGACCCGGTGCGACAGGCCCAGCTGCGCGCACAGGCCGCGCCCCTCGGGACCGTGCGTGCCCAGTGAATGCGATTCGTCCACCAGGATCATGCAGCCATGGCGCTCGGCCACTTCCACGATCGCCTCCAGCGGGCACAGCGCGCCCGTGGTGCTGTAGACCGAATCCACGATCACCAGCCCGCCGCCGCCCTGGCGCGCGATCAGGCGATCGAGGTGCGCAGGATCGTTGTGGCGGAAGGCATGGGCCGGCGCGCCGGCGGCGCGCACGCCTTCCCACAGCGACATGTGCGCCAGGCTGTCGACATAGACCGGCGTTTGCGGGTCCGCGATCACCTGGATCAGGCCCAGGTTGGCGGCGTAGCCGGACTGGCACAGCAGCGCGCCTTCCTTGCCGACGAAGTCCGCCAGCGCGGCCTCGAAGCGGGAGGTGGGGCTGCCATCCAGCTGGAACACGCCGGACTGCACGATGAACTCGCGGTTGCAGCGCAGGGCTTCGAGCTGCGCCTCGACGATCTCGGGCCGGCCGGTGACCGACAGGTAGTCGTTCCCGTCGAGCCTGACGGCGTCCGGGCCCGGGGCGACGCCGTGGGTGACGAACTTGCGCTTCCAGTCCTTCTCCCAGCGCTCCTTGAAATCGCGCGCGATGCGCGCGCGCAGGTGGCCGGACAAGCCGGGTTCGGTGGGGGCAGACGGACGGGCGGCTGCGGGCGCGATCTGTTTCTCAACGACTTCCATGGACAACTCCTCAATGCAAGTTGCAGATTGAAGAGAAAGTCCGCAGCTCATGCTGCCTACCCCCTGTCAATTCTGACAGGGGGTATTACAGGAGAGTGTCTCGGATTAAGCAGGCGCCCTAGGCCGGGCGCCTCTGAAGAAGCTCAGCTGAGTTGCCCGTGGCAGTGCTTGAACTTCTTGCCGCTGCCGCAGGGGCAGGGATCGTTGCGGCCCACGCGCGGCATGGCGCCGGCCGCGGCGGCGGCCACGCGCCGCTGGACGGCCGTGCTCTCGTCCACCGTGCTCTGCACCTCGCCGGTCTCGGTGGGCGCGGTGTAGGTGACGTTGGCGATGCGTTCGGCGCGCTGCTCCAGGTCCTCGGCGCTCTGCTCCAGCTGCTCGGCGGACTGCACGCGCACCGTCATCAGCACCTTGGTGACCTCGTTCTTGACCGCATCCAGCATCTGGCCGAACAGCTCGAAGGCCTCGCGCTTGTACTCCTGCTTCGGCTGCTTCTGGGCGTAGCCGCGCAGGTGGATGCCCTGGCGCAGGTAGTCCAGCGCGGCCAGGTGCTCGCGCCAGTGCGAATCGATGCTTTGCAGCAGCACCATGCGCTCGAAGTGGGTGAAGTTCTCCTCGCCGACCTGTTCCACCTTGGCCTGGAAGGCCTCGTTGGCGGCCTTGAGGACCATCTCCACGATGTCTTCCTCGCCGATGGCGGTGGCGGTCTCCACGGTCTGCTTCAGCGGCAGCTGCAGGCCCCATTCCTCGGCGAGCGCCTTCTCCAGGCCCGGCAGGTCCCACTGCTCCTCCACCGATTCCGGCGGCACGTACTGGTGCACGAGGTCGGTGAAGCAGCCTTCGCGCAGGGCGGCGATCTGGGCGCCGAGGTTCTGCGCGTCGAGGATGTCGTTGCGCTGCTGGTAGATCACCTTGCGCTGGTCGTTGGCGACGTCGTCGTATTCCAGCAGCTGCTTGCGGATGTCGAAGTTGCGGCCTTCCACCTTGCGCTGCGCGCTCTCGATGGAGCGCGAGACGATGCCCGCCTCGATGGCCTCGCCGTCGGGCATCTTCAGGCGTTCCATGATCGCCTTGACGCGGTCGCCCGCGAAGATGCGCATCAGCGGGTCGTCCAGGCTCAGGTAGAAGCGCGAGGAACCGGGGTCGCCCTGGCGGCCCGAGCGGCCGCGCAGCTGGTTGTCGATGCGGCGGCTCTCGTGCCGCTCGGTGGCGATGATGCGCAGGCCGCCGAGTTGCTTGATCAGCTCGTGGTCCTTCTGCCACTGGGCGCGCATCTCGGCGATGCGCGCTTCCTTGGCCGCCGGGTCCAGCGATTCGTCGGCCTGCACGGCCTCGACCGCCTTCTCCACGTTGCCGCCCAGCACGATGTCGGTGCCGCGGCCCGCCATGTTGGTGGCGATCGTGATCATCTTCGGCCGGCCGGCCTGCGCGACGATCTCGGCCTCGCGCGCGTGCTGCTTGGCATTGAGCACCTGGTGCGGCAGCTTCGCCTTGTCCAGAAGCTGGGAGATGATCTCGGAGTTCTCGATCGAGCTGGTGCCCACCAGCACGGGCTGGCCGCGCTCGTAGCACTCGCGGATGTCCTGGATCGCCGCGGCGTACTTCTCGTTGGAGGTCTTGTAGATGCGATCGAGCTGGTCGTCGCGCTTGCTCGGCTTGTTCGGCGGGAGCACCACGGTCTCGAGGCCGTAGATCTCCTGGAACTCGTAGGCCTCGGTGTCGGCCGTGCCCGTCATGCCCGAGAGCTTGGCGTACAGGCGGAAGTAGTTCTGGAAGGTGATCGAGGCGAGCGTCTGGTTCTCGGGCTGGATGCCCACGCCTTCCTTGGCCTCCACGGCCTGGTGCAGGCCGTCGCTCCAGCGGCGGCCCTGCATCAGGCGGCCGGTGAACTCGTCGACGATGATGATCTCGCCGTCCTGCACCACGTAGTGCTGGTCGCGGTGGTACAGGTGCTGCGCGCGCAGCGCCGCGTTCAGGTGGTGCATCAGCGAGATGTTCGCCGGGTCGTACAGCGTCGCGCCCTCGGGGATCAGCCCCATCTGCGCGAGGATGCGCTCGGCGTTCTCGTGGCCCTGCTCCGTCAGGAACACCTGGTGCGTCTTCTCGTCCACCGTGAAGTCGCCGGGCTTGACGACGCCCTCGCCGGTGCGCGGGTCGGCCTCGCCTTCCTGGCGGGTGAGCAGCGGCACCACCTGCTTGATGGACAGGTACAGGCTGGTGTGGTCCTCGGCCTGGCCGCTGATGATCAGCGGCGTGCGGGCCTCGTCGATGAGGATGGAGTCCACCTCGTCGACGATCGCGTAGTTCAGGCCACGCTGCACGCGGTCGCCGGTCTCGTAGACCATATTGTCGCGCAGGTAGTCGAAGCCGTACTCGTTGTTGGTGCCGTACGTGATGTCGGAGCCGTAGGCCTGCTGCTTCTCCTCGCGCGGCATGTTCGGCAGGTTGATGCCGACCGTCAGGCCCAGGAAGTTGTACAGGCGCCCCATCCACTGCGCGTCGCGGCTGGCGAGGTAGTCGTTCACCGTGACGACGTGCACGCCCTTGCCGGACAGCGCATTCAGGTAAACGGGCAGCGTGGCCGTGAGCGTCTTGCCCTCGCCCGTGCGCATCTCGGCGATCTTGCCCTGGTGCAGCGCGATGCCGCCCATCAGCTGGACGTCGAAGTGGCGCATCTTCATCACGCGCCTGGACGCTTCGCGCACCACGGCAAAGGCTTCGGTGAGCAGCGCATCGAGCGTCTCCCCCTTGGCGAGCCGGTCGCGGAACTCCTGCGTCTTGGCGCGCAGCTGCTCGTCGGACAGCTGTTCCAGCCTGGGCTCGAGCGCGTTGATCTGTTCCACCATGCGCCTGTACTGCTTGAGCAGGCGGTCGTTGCGGGAACCGAAGAGTTTGGTCAGGAAGTTCGTCGTGGCCATGGGGGCGCGGTGGGGTCGCGGCTGCCTGGAGGCGGGCCGGACGGCGCAGTCCTTTTGTCGTTCAGCAGGATCAGGTGGAGCCGCCACGCGCCTTTTCCAAGGCGTTGCCACGGCGGCAAAGCTGCCGATTTTACCTGTGCGGGGCCTGGTGGGCGGTCCGCGCCCCGTCCGGGCTTACTCCGCGTCCGCGGCAGCCGGGACGGAAGCGGCGGCCGGGGCGGCCTGGGGCTTCGC
>JAEZEB010000386.1 GCA_023438115.1 Pseudomonadota bacterium
AGGAAGCCCAGGCGCTCGACGTGACGACCGGTGGACAGCAGCCGCCAGCCATCGTCGCGCGTCATGCGGTCGGTCTGCGCGCCGGTCATGGCGGCGGTGTGGCCCGACAGCGTTTCCAGCACGCGCACGGCTTCGACGGGGGAATACTCGCCTTCGCCGACGCAGGCGGCGCAGCCCTGGAGGAATTCCTGTTCGGCCTGCACCACGCGGTTCCATTGCTCCTGCGACAGGCGCTCGCGCACGGCGGCCGCGGCGGTGCGCAGCGCCTCGAGGTTGTAGCCCACGCTCGTCGCCTTGTCCGCGTCACCCAGGCCGGCGATCAGCGCGCGCTCGAAGACGCGCCTTGCCTGCGTGGGCGGCGGCACGGCAGGCAGCACCAGTGCGTTGGCCACGGCCACTTCGCCGATCCAGCGCAGCAAGGGCTGCGAGCCCTGGTCCTCCCCGTTGAGGCTCTCGATCGCCAGCTGCGCGAAGCGCGCGGTGTTCTCGGTCCGTTCGGTGTAGCGGCCGAACCAGAACAGGTTCTCGCCGGCGCGGCTGGTCACGGTGCGGCTGCGATGCGCGGTGTCGACCGAGGGGTGGTCGTGGTGCAGCAGGCTGGTGGCGTCCACCTCGCCGTCGGTGAGCACCCAGGTGTCGGCGCTGCTGCCGCCCCGCTGCATGGAGGCGATGTTGCCGCCATCGGCCGCCAGGCGCGTCAGTCCGCCGGGCAGCACGCGCCAGCCGTCCTCGCCCTCGGAGACAGCGAACACGCGCAGCAGCAGCGAGCGCGGCACGATGCGTTCGTTGCCGTTCCCGGTGTGCCAAGTCGGCATCTGCGACAGGGGCACGTAGCCCTGCACGGTGTATTCGTCGGGTTCGCTGCGGATGCGCGCGGCCCATTCCTCGCGCTGGCGCGCGCTCAGGGCCTCGCCGCGCACGGGCGCGGGGTTGCGCCGGCCGTAGGTGGACAGCACCACGCTGGCGTCGAGTTCGGGCAGCGCCGACTGCATCGCCGCGCGCTCGCCGCACCACCAGGTGGCCAGCGCGGGCAACTGCAGTTCCTCGCCCAGCAGGTGGCGGCTGAGGGCCGGCAGGAAGGCGAGCAGGCCCGGCGATTCGAGGAAGCTCGAGCCCGGCGCATTGGCCACCAGCACGTTGCCGGCGCGGATCGCCTGCAGCAGGCCCGGCACGCCCAGGTGCGAATCGGCGCGCAGCTCCAGCGGGTCGAGGAACTCGTCGTCCAGGCGCTTGAGCACGCCGTGCACCGGCTCCAGGCCCTTGAGCGTCTTGAGGTAGAGGCGCTCGCCGCGAACGGTGAGGTCGCTGCCTTCCACCAGCGTGAGGCCCAGGTAGCGCGCGAGGTACGCGTGTTCGAAATAGGTTTCGTTGTACGGCCCCGGCGTCAGCAGCACGATGCGCGGCTCGCGGCCGCCGGCGGGGCAGCGCGCGGCCAGGCTTTCCAGCAGCGCGCGGTAGGTGGCGGCCAGCCGCTGCACCTTGAGGTCGCGGAAGGCTTCCGGGAACAGCCGCGAGATGATCAGCCGGTTCTCCAGCAGGTAGCCCAGGCCCGAGGGCGCCTGCGTGCGCTGCGCCATCACCCACCAGGCGCCCGCCGGGTCGCGCGCGAGGTCGAAGGCCGCGATGTGCAGGCGCCTGCCGCCCGCCGGCTGCACGCCGTGCATGGGACGCAGGTAGCCGGGATGGCCTTGCACCAGCGCCGGCGGCAGCAGCTTCGCCGCCAGCAGTTCCTGCGGGCCGTAGACGTCGTCGAGGATGCGTTCGAGCAGGCGCACGCGCTGCAGCACGCCGGCCTCGATGCGCTGCCACTGCTGCGCCGGCACGATCAGCGGGAACAGGTCCAGCGACCAGGGCCGCTGCGGCCCGCCGGACGCCGCGTAGACGTTGTAGGTGATCCCGTTGTCGCGCACCTGCCGCCGCAGGTCGCGCGTGCGGCGATCGAGGTCGGCGAAGCCGTCGCGGCCCAGGTTCTCGAAGAAGCGCGCCCACGGGCGCACGGGCAGGGCGCCGGGCACGCCGCCGCGCAGCTCGTCGTAGTGGCCGGCAGCCGCGGGCGGCGCCAGCGCGGCGGCGAGCGCGGCGGGGGTTTCCTCGGCCTGCGCGCCGAACAGCGACGGGTTGATGGAATCCACGAGGCGCCGATTCTCCCACCGGGCTGCGGAGGGGTCCATGCGGCGTGTTGCGGTGGGCCGACGCGTCAGCGCCGGCGCAGGTCGAGCGTGAACGGAAACTCGCGGCTGCCGGGCACGTCGATGGTGGCCGGCGGCACGTGCAGCCGCCCGGGCGTGTGGCCCATGCGGAAGAAGCGCGCGAGGCGACGGCTCTCGGCCTCGTAGGCGTTGACGGGGAAGGTCACGTAATTGCGGCCGCCCGGATGCGCCACGTGGTACTGGCAACCCGCGATGGAGCGGTTCATCCAGGTGTCGACGATGTCGAAGGTCAGCGGTGCGTGCACGGGGATGGTCGGGTGCAGCGCGCTCGTGGGCTGCCAGGCGCGGTAGCGCACGCCGGCCACGTACTCGCCCGCCGTCCCCGTCGACTGCAGAGGCAGCGCGCGGCCGTTGACCGTGACGACGTGCCGGCTCGCGTTGAGGCCGTTCACCTTCACTTCGATGCGCTCCAGCGAGGAGTCGACGTAGCGCACGGTGCCGCCGGCTGCGCCTTCCTCGCCCATTACGTGCCAGGGTTCCAGCGCGTTGCGCAGCGTGAGCTCCATGCCCATCGCCTGCAGGTCGCCCGCGACCGGGAAGCGGAATTCGAAGTGCGGCGCGAACCACGACGGGTCGAAGGGATGGCCGGCCTCGCGCATCTCTTCCAGCACGTCCAGCAGGTCCATCCAGATGAAGGTGGGCAGCAGCCAGCGGTCGTGCAGCTCGGTGCCCCAGCGCGTCACGGGCGCGCGGTAGGGCTCGCGCCAGAAGCGCGCCACCAGCGCGCGGATCAGCAGCTGCTGCACCACGCTCATGCGCGCGTGCGGGGGCATCTCGAAGGCGCGCAGCTCCAGCAGGCCGAGGCGGCCCGTCGCGCTATCGGGCGAGTACATCTTGTCGATGCAGAACTCGCTGCGGTGCGTGTTGCCGGTGACGTCGACGAGGATGTTGCGCAGCGTGCGGTCCACCATCCAGGGCGGCATGGCCTCGCCGTGCAGGTCGCGCTGCCGCCGGATCTCCGCCAGCGCGATCTCGAGTTCGTAGAGCTGGTCGTCGCGCGCTTCGTCCACGCGCGGCGCCTGGCTCGTCGGGCCGATGAAAAGGCCGCTGAAGAGGTAGCTGAGGCTGGGATGGTTGTGCCAGTACACCAGCAGGCTGGCCAGCAGCTCGGGCTTGCGCAGGAAGGGCGAGTCCGCGGGCGTGGCGCCGCCCAGGACGAAGTGGTTGCCGCCTCCAGTCCCCGTGGGGCGGCCGGCGGTCATGAACTTCTCGGCCGAGAGCCGGCTCTCGAAGGCGGCCTGGTACAGGAACTCGGTGTGCTGCACCAGCTCGCCCCAGTCGTGCGCGGGGTGGATGTTCACCTCGATCACGCCGGGGTCGGGCGTCACCTGCAGCAGCTTCAGGCGCGGATCGCGGGGCGGCAGATAGCCTTCCAGCACGATGCGCACGCCGAGCTCCGCCGCGGTGCGTTCGACCGCGGCCAGCAGTTCGAGGTAATCCTCCAGGCGTGCGAGCGGCGGCATGAACACGTACAGCACGCCGCCTTGGCCGCCGTGCTCGCGTTCCGCCTTCGCGCCGTTGGCGCGCTGCGGATCGCGCACTTCCACGCACAGGGCCGTGCGGACGATCTCGCGCGCGGATGCGTGGCGCTGCGGCGCGCGGGTAGCTTGGCCCTCTTGGGCGAAGCGCGGATCCCCGGCGGGATAGCGCGGCGACGCCGTCGCGGGCAGGGGCGCGCGCGCGTCGAAGGGATCCTGCGGCAGCACCTGCTGCTGGTCGGCCTCATTCGCCCAGGGGAGCGAATCCAGAGGCAGTCGATAGCCCATGGGCGAGTCGCCGGGCAGCAGGTAGAGGCGCTCGTCGCGCAGGAACCAGGGGCCGGTCTGCCAGCGCGGACCCATCAGCTGCGGATCGTCTTCACGCGCCTGCAGGGGCAGGGCGTAGCCCACGACACTGTCCAGCTTCTGCGAGAACACCCGGCGCAGGCGCGCGCGTTCCAGCTCGTCGTCCAGCCGCGAATCGAAGGGATCGACGTTGACCGGCAGCCGCCGCTCGCGCCACAGGTAGTAGAAGACGTCCTCGTAGCCGGGTTGCACGTGCTGGTCCGGCAGTCCGAGATGGGCGCAGAGGCGGCGCATGAAGCGCTGCGCATCTTCGCCGGTGTAGCCGGAGGGCTCGCGTTCGTCGGCGAACAGCGCGGGGTCGCTCCAGCAGGGCTGCCCGTCCGCGCGCCAGCCGATCGACAGCGCCCAGCGCGGAAGCTGCTCGCCGGGATACCACTTGCCCTGGCCGAAGTGCAGGAAGCCGCCTTGGCCGTATTCGGCGCGCAGGCGCTGCACCAGGTCCATCGCGTAGCCGCGCTTGGTGGGGCCCAGGGCGTCCGTGTTCCATTCGGCCGCGTCGCGGTTTTCGACGGCGACGAAGGTGGGCTCGCCGCCCATGGTCAGGCGCACGTCGCCCGCCTGCAGCTGGCGATCGACGGCCTGGCCGAGCGCAAGCACCTCGGCCCATTGCTGCTCCGTATAGGGGCGCGTCACCCGTGGCGACTCGTGGATGCGCGTGACCTGCATGTGATGGCTGAACGCCACTTCGCATTCGTCCACCACGCCTTCCACGGGCGCGGCGCCCGAGGGCTGCGGGGTGCAGGCGAGCGGGATGTGGCCTTCGCCCGCGAGCAGGCCGGAGGTCGGGTCCAGGCCGATCCATCCCGCACCCGGCAGGTAGACCTCGCACCAGGCGTGCAGGTCGGTGAAATCGACCTCGGTGCCGCTGGGCCCGTCGAGCGCCTTCACGTCCGGCTTGAGCTGGATGAGGTAACCGGAGACGAAGCGCGCCGCCAGCCCCAGGCGCCGCAGCAGCTGCACCAGCAGCCAGCCCGAATCGCGGCAGGAGCCGCTTCCCAGTTCCAGCGTCTGCTCCGGCGGCTGCACGCCCGGCTCCATGCGGATCAGGTAGCGCACGTCGGCCTGCAGTTGCCGGTTGAGGTCGACCAGGAAGTCGATGGTCGCGCGCGGCCGACGGTCGATCTTTTCCAGGTAGGCCTGCACGCGCGGCGTGAGCGGCTCGCAGGCGAGGTAGGGCGCCAGTTCCTCGGCCAGCTCGGGCTCGTAGCGGAAGGGGAAGCTGCTCGCGCCCGGCTCCAGGAAGAAGTCGAACGGATTGAAGACCGCCATCTCCACGACGAGGTCGACCGTCACCTTCAGTTCGGTGGCCCTTTCGGGGAAGACCAGCCGTGCCTGGTAGTTGGCGAAGGGATCCTGCTGCCAGTTGATGAAGTGATTGGCTGGCTCGACCCGTAGCGAATAGCTGACGACCTTGCTGCGGCAATGCGGGGCCGGGCGCAGGCGCACCACCTGCGGCCCGAGGCCGACGGCCCTGTCGTACTTGTAATGCGTAACGTGGTGCAGGGCGGCGTGGATGGACATGGCGGTTGCATGCTAGCAATAGCCGCGCCGTCGAGGGTCCGCGCAGGCCCGCCTGTCGCCGACAGGCGCCGCAGGGCGGTTGGCGGTCGCCGATATGCGGTCGATCTGGGACAGTCGGGTTACAGCCGTCGAGCTGGCGCCGCCGCGTCCGATCGCAAGCGTGACAAAGTAGGAGGGGCCCGCCTTGTGACGAAATGTAGTTGCGGCTAACATGTAACCAGATGCGACAAACTCTCGACGCCCGCTTTTCCGCCGAGGCACTCTCCGTGCCCCGGATGAGCGAGTTCGCGCCCTCGTCGCAGATGCTGGGCAGTACCGACCCCAGCCTGGGTGTGCACCAGTCGACCGTAGCGACTTTCATGTACGCGCGGTTGCACCATTTCTCCGCCGTCTGCAACGCGCTGGGCGCCGAGGCCGCCTCGTCCTTCGTCAACGAAGTGCGGCGCATGCTGACGGACGCCGTGATGAAGCTCGGTGGCGAAGTCGCCCAGCGCCGCCCCGATTCCATCCTGGCGGTCTTCAGCAACAAGCCCGACGACAAGAAGCCGAACCACGCGCAGCGCGGCCTGCATGCCGCGATCCTGGCGGTGCACGACACCGTGCAGCTGGCCCAGGCGGTTGCCGCCCGCCCCGAGTGCGCGGGCCTGCCGTCCCTGACGTTGGCGGTGGGCGTGCACCTCGGGGTGGCCGACCTGTTGCCCCGGGGCAACGGAAAAGTGCACGCGGTCGGCGACGCCGTCGAAGTCGCCCGCCTGCTGGAAGTCACGGCCATGGACCTGGGCTGGAGCATCGCGACTTCCTCGGGCACCCGGCTCGCGTCGGCCGGACGCGCCGACGGCGGCCGCATCGGCTCGGTCGGCCTGCCGGACGCCAGCTTCATCGACATCGTGGAAGTCACGGGCCTGGTGCCGCGCAAGGGCTCCAGCACGCCGGCGCGCGTCTTCGAGATGCTGCGCGAGTCGCTGCTGGCCAACCAGCAGGTGCGCAAGCGCAACTCGCCCGCGCCGCACCTGGCGCCCGTGGTCGGCTCGCATTTCCTGATCGAGGGTTACCGCGTGCTGCGCAAGATCGGCGAAGGCGGGATGGCCTCGATCTTCCTGGCGCAGGCCGCCGAGGGAGGGGCGCCGCAGGTGCTGAAGGTGATGCAGCTGGATCGCGCGGTGGAGGCGGACGGCCTGCAGCGCTTCATCCAGGAGTTCGCGCTGCTGGCGCAGATCCAGCATCCCAACGTGGCGCGCATCTTCCGCCAGGACTTCTCGGTGGGGCATTGCTACATCGCCATGGAGTACTTCCCGCAGGGCGACCTGCGCGCGCGCATGAAGGCCGGCCCCATCGATACCGCCACCGCGCTGTCCTTCATCAAGCAGACCGCCGCGGGCCTGGCCGCCATCCACGCGGTGGGCATCGTGCACCGCGACCTCAAGCCGGACAACCTGATGTTCCGGCAGGACGGCAGCCTGGCGCTGGCCGACTTCGGCGTGGCCAAGCAGGTGTCCATGAAGATCACCGACACCGGCGACGGCGACATCGTCGGCACGCCTTACTACCTGAGCCCGGAGCAGGCGCTCGGCCAGCCCGTGGACCCGCGCTGCGACATCTACAGCCTGGGCGTGCTCGCCTTCGAACTGCTCACGGGCCGCAAGCCTTACCACGCGAGCTCCGCGCAGGAACTGCTGAACCTGCACGTGCACGGCCCCGTGCCGCTGCTGCCGCCCGAGCACGCCCACCTGCAGGCGGTGATGGAAAGCACGATGGCCAAGGACCGCGAGCAGCGCTATCCGTCCGCCGCGACCCTGCTCGCCGACCTGGAGCAGCAGGGACTGTGATGGCGCACGTCCTGCCCATGCCGGCTTCCGTGGCCTGGCGCGTGCTCGGCACACCTTTCCGCGGCGCCGAGCGCCTGCACTTGGCGCCCTCGGTGCCGGGCTACCGCGTGCTGCGCGAGCTGGGCACGGGCCGCCGCAGCAGCGCCTGGCTGGCGCAGGATGGAGACGGGGAGACCCTCGTGCTGAAGCTGCAGCCCGCCGACGGTGCGCAGCTGCACCGCGAATGGGAGTTCGCCGCCGGATGCGCGGGCGGGCACGTCGTGCGCGTGTTCGACCACGGCCGCGACGCCCGCTGGGCCTGGCTGGCGATGGAATACCTTCCGGGCGGCGATCTCGCGCAGCGCCTGCGCCGTCCGGTCGAACGCGCCCAGGCGCTGGCCTGGCTCGCCGAGGCGGCGCGTGGGCTCGCGCAACTGCATCGCCGCGATTGCGTGCATCGCGACGTGAAGCCCGCCAACTTCCTGCTGCGCGCGGACGGTGCGCTGGTGCTGGCCGACCTGGGGCTCGTTGCCCGCGCCGGGACCGTGCCCGCCGGCGCGGAAGGCGCGCTCACCGGCACGCCGCGCTACGTCGCCCCCGAGCAACTGCAGGGCGGCCCCGCGTCGCCCGCGGCCGATGTCTACAGCCTGGGCGTGCTGCTGCACGAGATGCTTTGCGGCCGCCCGCCCTTTTCCGGCGAGACGCTGATGGAAGTGCTGTCCCAGCACCTGCTCGCCGCCCCCGCGCGCCTGCCCGCCCACGCGGTGGACCTGCAGCCGCTGGTGGATCGCATGCTAGCCAAAGAGGTGCAACAGCGGCTTCCGCACGCGGATGCAGTCCTGGACCTTCTGAGCCAAGGTGGTAGTCGTGACCCTGAATGAACAATATCTCGTCGACGTGATCGGCTTCAATCCGGTGGAGCGGTCGATGCTCGCGAGCATCTTCGCCCTCGCCGCGCGGCGCGATCCGGCCTTCGTGCAGTACGACCCGAACTCCACGGTGAGCGGGTCGGCCGACATCTACCTGGTGGATGCCGAGAGCCCGGAGGCACTCAACGAGTTCAAGACGCTGTCCAAGCGCTCGAACCTGCCGGCCGTGATGATCGGCTCCGGCGGCGACAGCATGGGCTTTCCCATGCTGCCGCGGCCGCTGCAGTGGGCCCGCCTGCTGCAGGCGCTGGAGGCGACGGTGACGACCTCGGGCGGGCGCAAGCGCGACGACGACGAGGGCACGCTGCCTCTGGGGACGACGCTGTCGGCGAGCGCCGCCGGCCGCTCGGGCGCCGGCACCTCGACGCCGCCGCTGGATGCCGCCGCCGCCAAGCGCCGCGCGCTCGGGGACACCGTGCTCGTGGTGGACGACAACGCCTCGGTGCGCATGTTCATGAAGGCCAAGCTGGCGCCCTTCAACTTCGAGGTCGACTTCGCCGAGACCGGCGAGGAGGCCGTGGGCCTGACCGGCACGCGCGAGTACACCTGCGTCTTCCTCGACGTGGTGCTGCCCGGCATCGACGGCTACCAGGTCTGCAAGCTGATCAAGGCCAACAAGCACGCGATCAAGAAGACGGCGGTGGTGATGCTCACCAGCCGCAGCTCGCCGTTCGACAAGCTGCGCGGCTCGCTCGCGGGCTGCGACGAATACCTCACGAAGCCGCTGGACGAGGACCGCCTCCTCGAGGTGATCGCCCAGTTCCTTCCTTCCAGCCGCAAGCGGGACAAGTCAGGGAGCAAACAAAAATGAGCAAGGCCATTCTGGTGGTGGACGACACGCGGTCGATGCGCGCGATGGTGGCCGCGGTGCTGCAGGGCGCGGGCTACGAAGTGGCGGAAGCGGGCGACGGCGTGGAGGCGCTGGAGCTGGCGCGCGCGCGGGTGTTCGACCTCGTCGTGACCGACCACAACATGCCGCGCATGGACGGCGTCACGCTCGTGCGCGAGCTGCGCGCGCTGCCCAACTACGACCACGTGGCGCTGATCGTGCTGTCGACGGAGGCGAGCCCGGAGCTCAAGCAGCGCGGGCGCGAGGCGGGCGCCACGGGCTGGATGGCCAAGCCCTTCGATCCCCAGCGCATGCTGGACATCGTCGGCAAGTTCATCTGAGCCGAACGCGGGAGGCGCCATGTTCCAGCCATCCAACAGCTTCGGCGACCCGGTCGCTTTCCGCACCATCTTCTTCGAGGAGGCGCAGGAGCACCTGGCCAACGTCGAGGCGATCCTGTTGCGCATGGACATAGCCGCGCCCCACCCGGACGAGCTCAACGCGATCTTCCGGGCGGTGCACTCCATCAAGGGCAGCGCCGCGATGCTCGGTTGCACCGAGATCGCCGCGCTGACGCACCTGCAGGAGAACCTGCTGGACCTGCTGCGCAAGGGCGAGCGGCCCATCGCCGCCGCCGACGTCGACGCGATGCTGCGCGCCGGCGACGTGCTGCGCCTGCAGGTGCAGCACCGGCGCGGATCGCGCCCCGACGCGCCCGATGCCGACGGCGTGGAAGCGCTGCTGCGCGAGCGCGTGGCGCAGCCCGCCGCCGATGCGCGCAACGGGCAGTCGGGTCCCGTCACGCGCAGTTTCCGCGTGCAGCTCGGCCCGCTGGACGAGGCGATCGACGAGCTCGAACTGGACATGATGCTCACCGGCCTCTCGGAGATGGGCGCCGTGAGCGACACCGTGGTGGACAACACCGCGGGGGGCAGCGTGCGCTTCGACGTGCTGCTGGAGGGCGCCGCGGCCGACCTGCAGGGCGTGCTGGCGCTGGTGGTGGCGCCGGAGAAGATCGCGATCGAAACGCTGGGACAGGCGGAAGTCACGGTCCGCGCGATCGAACCCGCGCCGCCGCTGCAGGCCGTCGCACCCGCTGCACCCGCCGCCAACGAGCTCGACGAATTCTTCGTCGATCCCGCGGAGCTGAAGAAGAAAAGGGCACCCGCGGCCGAGGACGACGGCATCGAACTGTTCGTCTCCCCCGAGCAATTCCGCAAGCCGCCGCAGCAGCAGGAAAACGTCGACCTGTTCGTCAGTCCCGCCGAACTGAAGGCCCAGGCCGCGAAGCCCGCCAGGCCGGCTCCGGCCGCGGACCTCGACGCGCACCTGGGCGCCGCGCACGACGCCACCTACATCCGCGTGTCCACCGAGAAGATCGACCTGCTGGTGAACCTGGTGGGCGAGCTCGTGATCACCGAGGCCATGCTGGCGCGCTCCGGCGAGCTGGGCGAAGTCGCCAACGACGGACGCTACGGCGGCAACAGCGGCCTGGCCGACCTGTCGCGCCATACGCGCAACCTGCAGGAGGCTGTGCTTGCCATCCGCATGCTGCCGATCTCCAACGTGTTCCAGCGCTTCCCGCGCGTGGTGCACGAACTGTCGGCGCGCCTGGGCAAGAAGGTGGAGCTGAAGACCTCGGGCGAGGGCACCGAGCTCGATCGCGGCCTGATCGAGAAGATCTCCGATCCGCTGATGCACCTGGTGCGCAACGCGATCGACCACGGCCTGGAGACGCCGGACGTGCGCGTTGCCGCCGGCAAGCCCGCGATGGGCACCGTGCAGCTGCGCGCCAGCCAGCGCGGCGGCAACATCGTGATCGAGGTGAGCGACGACGGCCGCGGCCTGGACCGCGAGCGCATCCTGCGCCGCGCCGCCGAGCGCGGCATCGCGATCTCGCCCGACGCGCCGGATGCCGAGGTCTTCCAGCTGATCTTCGAGGCCGGCTTCTCCACCGCGGAGAAGGTCACCGACGTCTCCGGCCGCGGCGTCGGCATGGACGTCGTCCGGCGCAACATCCAGGCCCTCGGCGGCACGGTGGACCTGTCGTCGGTGGCGGGCCAGGGCACGCGCGTCAGCGTGAGCGTGCCGCTGACGCTGGCGATCATGGAAGCCATGACCATCGCGATCGGCGGCGAGACCTACGTCCTGCCGCTCGCGAGCGTCGTCGAGTCGCTCAGCGTTTCGGCCGACGCGATCCACACGCTGCCGGGCCACGGCGACACGCTGCGCGTGCGCGAGGAATACCTGCCCGTGCTGCACCTGGCGAAGCTGTTCCCGCCGCAGCGCCCGCGCGAGCAGGCCGCGGGCATCGGCGTGATCGTCGAGACCGACGGCGCCAGGGCGGTGCTGCTGGTCGACGAGCTGGTGGGGCAGCAGCAGGTGGTGGTCAAGAGCCTGGAGACGAATTTCCGCCGGGTGCCGGGCTTGTCCGGCGCCACGGTGATGGGCGACGGTTCCGTGGCCCTGATCCTGGACGTGGCGCACCTGGTGCGCCTGTCCGGGCGCGAAGGCGCGATGCTGCTCTGAGGCGGCGCGCGAAGGCAAAGAAACGGCAGTACCAAGGCCCTTCAGGGCCGGCTCCCGGGGGAGGGGAGGCGAAATGAAAGTCTGGCACAAGATCCTGGTTCCGCCCGTCGTGGCGATCGTGTTCCTGCTCGCGCTGGGCGCCATCTCGGTGGCGCTGATGGCGCGGCAGGGCCTGGCGATCAACACGCTGATCAAGAACCGCGGCGGCAGCATCACGCTCGCGCTCACCGTCTTCCAGGCCACGGGCCAGGTGCAGTCCAGCGTCTACCGCAACTACGTGGCGGCCGCGGAGCAGGGCGCGGAGAAGATGAAGCAGGAGGCCGCGGCGCAGGACGCCGAGCTCGACGCCGTCGTCAAGCGCGCGCAGGAATACCTTGCGCTGCCCAACCTCGAGAGCGAGGAACGCGCGCTGGTCGAGTCCTCGCTCGCGAAGCTGGCGAGCTACCGGCGCGAGATCGACGCGGTGATGTCCAACGCGACGACGGATCCCGTCGCCGCGATGACGGCCTTGCGGGCTTCCGACCGCACGTTCCAGGAACTCGGCCAGATCTACACGAAGATGCAGGAGCTGCAGGGCACCCTCGCCGCCGAGAGCTCGGCGCAGGGAGCGCGCGACTTCCGCAACATGCTGATCTCCATCCTCGGCATCGCCGTGCTGGCGGCGGCCGTGGCGCTGGCCACCGCGATCGTGATGGCGCGCCGCGTGGTGCAGCCGCTGCGCGAAGCGACGCACGTGGCGGGCGAGATCGCCCGCGGCGACCTGAGCAGCGCGGTCACCGTGCACGGCAAGGACGAGACGGCCGAACTGCTCGGCGCGCAGATGCGCATGCAGGAGGACCTGCGCCGCCTGGTGACCGAAGTGGTGGGCGGCGCCCGCGCGGTGGCCGACACCAGCGCGCAGATCGCGCAGGGCAACCTGGACCTGTCGCAGCGCACGGAGGAACAGGCCAGCACGCTGGAGGAGACAGCCAGCTCGATGGAGGAGCTGACCTCCACGGTGCACCAGAACGCGGAGAACGCGCGGCAGGCGAGCCAGCTGGCCGTCGAAGCCTCGGACGTGGCGCGCAAGGGTGGCCAGGTGGTGGGACAGGTGGTCAGCACGATGAGCGGGATCTCCGGCTCCTCGCGCAAGATCGCCGACATCATCGGCGTGATCGACGGCATCGCCTTCCAGACCAACATCCTGGCGCTCAACGCCGCGGTCGAAGCGGCGCGTGCCGGCGAACAGGGCCGCGGCTTCGCGGTGGTGGCCTCGGAAGTGCGCAGCCTGGCGCAACGCAGCGCCACGGCCGCCAAGGAGATCAAGACGCTGATCGCCGATTCGGTCGACAAGGTCGACGCGGGCGCGCGCCTGGTGGACTCGGCCGGCAAGACGATGGACGAGATCGTGGGCTCGGTGAAGAAGGTGAGCGACCTCATCGCCGAGATCGCCGCGGCGAGCCAGGAGCAGAGCTCGGGCATCGCGCAGGTCAACACCGCGATCACGCAGATGGACCAGGTGGTGCAGCAGAACGCGTCGCTGGTGGAAGAGGCCACCGCGGCCACCGAATCGATGAAGGAGCAGGCCGCGGCGCTGCTGCGCACCGTCTCGCGTTTCCGCCTGGGCGGCGAAGCGGCGGCGCAGGCACCGGCCGTCGCTCCGATCCGCGTGCAGGCGCGGCCGCAGCCGGTGGCCCCGCTGCTCGCGCAGCCGGGGACGGCCGCGGCCGGAGAGTGGCGCTCCTTCTGAGA
>JAEZEB010000119.1 GCA_023438115.1 Pseudomonadota bacterium
AAGGACAAGCTCCAGAACATGGGCGCGCAGATGGTCAAGGAAGTCGCTTCCAAGACCAGCGACAACGCCGGTGACGGCACCACCACCGCCACCGTGCTGGCCCAGGCCATCGTGCGCGAAGGCATGAAGTACGTGGCCGCCGGCATGAACCCGATGGACCTGAAGCGCGGCATCGACAAGGCCGTGGAAGCCCTGACGGAGCAGCTGAAGAAGGCCTCCAAGCCGACGACCACCTCCAAGGAAATCGCCCAGGTCGGCTCCATCTCCGCCAACAGCGACGAATCCATCGGCAAGATCATCGCCGACGCCATGGACAAGGTCGGCAAGGAAGGCGTGATCACCGTCGAGGACGGCAAGTCCCTGCAGAACGAGCTGGATGTCGTGGAAGGCATGCAGTTCGACCGCGGCTACCTGAGCCCCTACTTCATCAACAACCCCGAGAAGCAGTCCGCCCTGCTCGACAACCCCTTCGTGCTGCTGTACGACAAGAAGGTGTCCAGCATCCGTGACCTGCTGCCCACGCTGGAGCAGGTGGCGAAGGCCTCGCGCCCGCTGCTGATCATCGCCGAGGAAGTGGAAGGCGAAGCGCTGGCCACCCTGGTGGTCAACACCATCCGCGGCATCCTGAAGGTCGTGGCCGTCAAGGCCCCGGGCTTCGGCGACCGCCGCAAGGCCATGCTGGAAGACATCGCCATCCTGACGGGCGGCAAGGTCATCTCCGAAGAGACCGGCATGACCCTGGAGAAGGTGACGCTGGCCGACCTGGGCCAGGCCAAGCGCATCGAAGTGGGCAAGGAAAACACCACCATCATCGACGGCGCCGGTGCCGCCGCCGACATCGAAGCGCGCGTCAAGCAGATCCGCGTGCAGATCGAGGAAGCCACGTCCGACTACGACCGCGAGAAGCTGCAAGAGCGCGTGGCCAAGCTGGCCGGCGGCGTTGCGGTGATCAAGGTCGGTGCCGCGACCGAAGTGGAAATGAAGGAAAAGAAGGCCCGCGTGGAAGACGCGCTGCACGCCACCCGCGCTGCCGTGGAAGAAGGCATCGTGGCCGGCGGTGGCGTGGCCCTGCTGCGTGCTCGCCAGCAAGCCGGCGAGATCAAGGGTGACAACCCCGACCAGGACGCCGGCATCAAG
Organism: Pseudomonadota bacterium; assembly: GCA_023438115.1. Taxonomy (GTDB): domain Bacteria; phylum Pseudomonadota; class Gammaproteobacteria; order Burkholderiales; family Burkholderiaceae_C; genus Ramlibacter. The sequence goes on from JAEZEB010000119.1 coordinate 1,138, forward strand.
CTGGTGCTCAAGGCCGTGGAAGCGCCCCTGCGCGAGATCGTCGCCAATGCCGGCGGCGAGCCGAGCGTGGTGGTGAACGCGGTGCTGGCCGGCAAGGGCAACCACGGCTTCAACGCCGCCAACGACACCTACGGCGACATGATCGAGATGGGCATCCTGGACCCGACCAAGGTGACCCGCACCGCGCTGCAGAACGCCGCCTCCGTGGCGTCGCTGATGCTGACGACGGAAGCCATGGTGGCCGAGACGCCGAAGGAAGAAAGCCCGATGCCCGCCGGCGGCATGGGTGGCATGGGTGGCATGGGCGGCATGGACATGTAATGTCCGGCGCCTGAAGCCCGTCGCTTCAGAAGCAGAAAGCCCGCGGTGGAAGCCGCGGGCTTTTTCTTTTGCGACGGCACCTGCGTGTGACTCGCACCGGATCGCCTGATTGCAGGAAGCGCAAGGCTGTGGACCTTCTATAAGAAAGCTACTTCACCAAGCCGACCTTCTCAAGAGCGTCGCGGACCTGCTCGTCGGTGCACGCGACCAGCTTGGCGACCGAGGGCACATGGATCACCGAGACCTTCACCGACTCCGGCTGATCCGCGCAGATACGCATGTACTGGCCCAGCTTTCCTGGCCACGCTACAGCAGCAACGTCCTGAGCACGCTTAGCAAAGTCATGCAAAACTACGTGCGGCCAAGCCGGAAAACGAAGCGTCGACGCCTCGACATTGAAAAAGCGGCACCCATCAAGAGTCGCATCGGTAAAGTCGCAGCCCTCAACCGCCCCGAAGTCTCCATCAACCTCGATGCTATGAGAGCGGCCGAAGTCAATTCCGCTGAAGACGCCATGAAATCTGCAATCAACGAAGCGCGCTTTGAAGAAGCGGTAATCCTTCTGACGTCTTACCGCAACGACATCACTATCGATTACGGAGCTCTGCACGATAGCGGGGCTATATTTGGTTTGAGCGAGCCGCAGAGTGCCGGAGACGAACATGCTACTGACTAGGCCATGGCACTCCTTCTCCGAGAGGACTACAGTCTCGTGGGCAAGTTTCTGCTCACGGATGTAGCCGTTTCGATCGAGTTGATAGGTCATGGGTATCACCTGTAAGTCACGTAGCGTAGCAGCTCGTTGGGATACTTCTTTGTGTGCGAGTAGATCGCGTTCAGAGATGGCGTCAGCTGAGTAATCTCATACTTCAATCCGACGCCTCCAGAGCTGCCGACAATGTCGGGGCCAACGGTCCTGTACGTCAGCCCCTCCGCCCCACGAATGGACGGCAGTTCGTCTCTGAGGCCGGCGTGAACGTATGAGCCCTTGTACGCGCTCAGGAATCTGTTCTTCATCCAACCATTGGGCGTCGCATCAAGACGAACCCTCTGCTCGAAGGTCAAGCTGACACGTGAGTCGAAGCTATCCGCAAGGCTTTGCACCCGCCTTGCAAGCGCATCCCCCATCGTGTCCATCGCGCGCAGCTCGGGAATGAACGAGTACTGACCTTTGGGCACCGAGTAGTAGGTGTCGTCCGCATAGCGCATGATCGCCGAGCCGTTGCTGATGCGCACTACCTCGAAGCCCTCCGGCGCCAGCGCAATGGCCTCCGCGCGGAGATTGCGGATAGTCGGGATGAGCGGCCTGGGATCCAGCCCACCAACGAAGCTGTACAACGTCTGCGGTCGCGTCTGCGGCAACTCGATGCTGTAGTCCGACAGCCTTTGCGTCCACCGCAGCGTCGCCTCACCGGCATCGTTTACCGCAGAGAGCCCACCCCTGAACGCCAAGCCACCGAGCTTGGCAAGCGGCGCCGAGATCGCGCCACCGGCAACCAAGTTGAAGCTGTCTGCTCCGATCTCCAACAGAGAGTGGTCATCCCAATAGCGCATTGCTGCGAATTGAGTCTTCGCAATAGGGTCACCGGCGAAGAAGTTGCCGACCGCCGTGTTGACTTGGCCGCGCAGCTGAGCGTCCAGCGCGTAGCCACCAGCACCAGCAAAGAACTTCACCGTCTCGGGAATCCAGCTCCCAGGACCACGCGCCATCGCCGCTCCGAAGCGCAGCCAGCTCGGCGTGCTGGGGTCTTCGCCCAATGCATCGAGCCTGGCGCGGATGCCATCCATCTCCTCAACGACTCGGCCGACCATGTAACCTCCCGCACTCGGCTCTATCGCCACACGCGGGACTAGTGCCAATGGCAGCAGCGTCCGAGCTACAAGGACCGTCTGCGGGCGAATCGGCGTAACCTCCACTCCGGTCTCCGAATCAACGTAGACCGGCACGCCACCATCAACACCCGCCTCGCTATAGGTGTGGGCGTAGGACTGCTCACCATAGACACCAAGGCTGCTGAGTCTGGGCGCGCCGCCGGCGGAAAGATCCCACGCAGGCCCATCCAGCGAAACGTCGCCCACATTGACTCTCGGCCCCCAGCTGTCGTAGAGAGACTGAGTGACCTTCAAGCCGTCGCCGCTGCCGCCCCCTTCCGACATCGGAGCAGAGCCAGCGCTCATCGTCCGGGTAGCATCGTTCGCGGCTGCCTCGGCAAAACCGCTGCCCAACGTATTCCCAAAAGCATCCGCCGCCACCTGCACGACCGCCACCTTCCCTCCGCGCGCAGCGGCCGTCGTCAGACCTGCAGCAAGACTCGATGCCACCGCCTTCCCGAAGTACTCGGCCTTGTCCATCCCGTCTGGTCGGCGGCCCTCCGGGGCAAGCCCCAGTGCCTGCCCGGCGAGTCGCCCTGCGCCTGCGCCCAGCCCGCTCGCGGCCACGCCTCGCCAGTCAAACTTCTTCTGCAATCCGACAACCACCCCCACGGCCTGCGTGGCGGCGTTCGCCAGCGCGCCACGCGCGATGGCGCTGCCAACGTTGCCCAGCGCACTGAACATCGTGCTCGGGAGGCTGCCGGCCACATAGGAGCTGACGACCGACAAGGCGACCTGCTTCCAGCTGAATTCCTCCACGGCACCGGTGGCGAGTCCGACGACCTGCCCGGTCAGTGAACCCATGAGGGCAGGCACGAGCCCACCGCCCCCGGCGACGGTGATGGCCACAGCAACCACGACCATGAGCACCTGCCCCAACCCACCACACCCCTCCTTCCCCGGCATCGGCAGGTTCGGCGTGGTATCCCCCAGGATCCGGCTCGGGTCGTACGGCTCGAACGTCGTGGCGTTGTTGTGGATCGTCGCCACGCGGTTCGGGATGTTCAGCGTCTGGCCGACCTTCAGGTCGTTGCTGCTCGCCAAGCCGTTGGCCTCCGCGATCCGGTACCACAGCGCGCTGTCGCCGTAGGCGCCTTGCGCGATGGCTTGCAAGGTGTCGCCGGGACGCACGATGTAGGCGCCGGGTGCGGCGTTGGGATGGCTGGCCGTGATGGGTGCGTAGCCGAAGCCGAAGTCGGCGAGGTTGGCGAAGTTGGGATTGCCGCCACCATTCAGCGGCCGGTCGGGATCGACGCCGGCGCCGTAGATGCCCAGCACCTCGCCGTTGACGATCAGCTGCCGCTGCACGTGCCCTTGCTGGTTCACGTAGAGGGCGCGGCCCTGGGCGTCGTTGACGAAGATCCGGTTATTGGCCGGCTTGGTCGTGTCCGTTACCGAGACGAGGAAGCCGTTGGCGTCGTAGGCGTGCCGCGTCGAGCCAGCCTGCGCGACGGTGGAGCTGCCCTGGGTCACGTCGGCCTGGTGTCCCTCGAAGCGCGCGAACGACGTGCTGTACTCCGTGACCACGCCGGACTGGAGGTCACGCACCACGTAGCCCCTCGCGTTGCCTACGCCGTCATAGCCGTCCGGCGTCTTGCCGCTGAAGTTCTGGCTCGCGTCCCAGCTCACCTCGGTGCGCAGGCTGCCGTCGCCGCCCACCATCACCTGTCGCAGCAAGCGACCATTGGCGTCGTAGCGGTTGTAGGTGTTCTCCGTGCCGGTGGCGCCGGAGTGCACCAGGCGGTCGGCGCCGTCGTAGTGGCGCGCGTCGACCAGAGCACCCCCGCGCAGCACCGACTTGATGCGGTTCTGCGCGTCGTACTCGTAGGTTTCCGTGCCCGCCGCAGTCTTGTCAGACGTACGGTTGCCATTCTTGTCGTAGGTGATGATGTGGCCACCGGACGCATCGATGGCACCGCTGGCCGAAGACGCATCCACCACCACCTGGCGGTTCATCGCGTCGTACTTGTAGTAGCGGTCGACCTCGTGGCGGACGTTCCCGTTCGTTCCGGCGTAGTGCACGTACGTGCCCACGAACTTGCGGTTGCCCACGAGGTCGTAGTCCATGCGGATATGGACGCGACCATCCGCGACGTCGCGCAGGTTTCCGAGGGCGTCGTACGCGAGGTGGTTGTCCTGGTAGGTGATTCCATCCTGGATCACGCGCTCGCGCACCCGACGGCCGGCCTCGTCGTACGCGTACATGGTCTTCTGGTTCAGGGCGACGTCATGCAGCAGGACGAGCTGGCCCGCCGTGTCGTACGAGAGGGCGAGGTGCTGCCCGCGCGTGCTTTTCTGCAGCACGAGCTGGCGCGCATGGTCATAGCTGTACGAGTACCGCGCCCCGCCCAGGTCGACGTGCGACTTCAGCTGGCCGAAGTAGTCGTAGGTCCAGTAGGCAGCGATGCCGTTCGCATCGACTTCGGCAATCTTGCGGCCGTGCACGTCGAAGGCCGCGCGCGTCTTCTGGCCGAGCGGTTGCGTCGTTTCCATGACGTTGCCTCGCAGGTCATAGACATAGGCCAGCTTCTCGCCGTTGCCGTTCGTGTGCGAGAGCTTCTGGCCCAGTTCGTCGTAGGTCCACCGGTCCTCGATGCGCGTGAGCGTCTTCGACTGCAGGGTGGTGCCGTCGTAGCGATAGACATACGCCGTCCCCTTGTCGGCCGCCAGCAGGTTGCCCATGCGGTCGTAGCGGAATGCGACCGCGTTGCCCATGGCATCCACGGTTTGCGTCCTGCGGCCCAGCGCATCGTAGGCATGGCGCACGACGCCGCCGTCGGCATGCCGCTCCTCCAGCAGGTTGCCCGCGGCGTCCCACGCGCGGCCCTCGAGGTTTCCGTTGGCGTCGCGCACGGCCACCTGCCGCCCCAGGGCGTCGTAGTAGATGCGCGTGACCGGTGCGCCAAACGCCGCCGAGACCACAGGCAACACCTGCTGCACCAGCTGGTCGTTCCAGTTGTAGCGGTAGGTGGTCACCCAGTTCGCCGAGCGCGGGTCGCTGATGGCCACCACGTTGCCCCAGCGATCCGTGTTCTGCACCACGACCGGCCGCTGCCATTCCGTGCCCGCGTTCCAGGCCGAAACGGGCGTCACCTGAACGCCGCCGGGTGCGCTGATGGCCGCCGAGGCGGCCGGCGTGGAGATGCTCACGCTGTAGCTGGCCGGCACTTCCGCCGTCCAGTAGCCCGGCTTGTAGGCCGGCGTGATGTTCGTGAAGCTGCCCTTGCCGGTGGCGCTGACGACATAGCGGATCTTGCCCAGCTTCTCCTTGCCGGCCACGGTCACGCGCACCTCGATGTCGTAGGTGCCGGGTCCCAGGGAGGCGAGGGAAACACGCTGGACGCTCGCCCCGTTCTCCAGCGAGCCGCCGCGCACGACGCCGGTGTTGTCGATCGTGAGATTTTTCCAGGTGCTCCCGATGTTGACCCGCACCAGGTCCGCGTTGATCGCGGGCCAGGAGAGGATGTTCTGGTAGGTCAGGACTTCGTTCGGGCCATACGAGGAGACCCGTTCCAGGATGAACCCGCTGATCGGCGGCACGCCCACGGGCGGCACCCAGGTGGACGGCTTCTTGGCAACGATCTGGAAGCGGCCGGTCGCGTGCTGCGTGGGCACGCCCTCCCCCGCCGGCGTCCAGAGCAGCTCGAACTCGTAGGTGCCGGCGGCCAGCGACGTGCAGTCGACGCCGTCGCGGTGGCCATTGCTGAACAACTCGATCGGCAAGGTCTTCCAGGCCTGGGTGCTGCCCGCGGGCCGGTAGCGCAGCACCTGCTGCAACGAGAAGTCCTGGTGGGCCCACGACAGCGCACCCGCCACCGGCATCTGGATGCTGCTGCCCAGGTAGGGGCGCGTCGCCTGTCCGAAGGTGATGGGGGTGGTGATCCGCGCCAGGAGGTCGGCGCGAATCTCCACGTTGCCGCGCGCCACCTCCTTGACCGTGCTCTGGCCCGCGGAGGTATGCAGCACGCGGTATTCATGCTTTCCCGGACCGAGCAAGGTGGCGTCGTAGCGCAGGCGATCGCCGAAGTCCACGAGCGACACCGCCTTCCAGGTGGTGGATCCTTGCAGCCGCGTTTCCAGGGTGACGCGCGTCTGCGGATCCGCCGGCGCGCCGACGAGGATCTGGTGCCCGCCGCGGCCCGGCCCCTGGTCGATGACGGTGTGCTGGTTGCCGTCGACGCCCTTCATGAGCACGCGAACGCGAACGATCTGCCCGATGCCGTCGGTATCCACCCAGCGCAGCGTGGCACCCGTGCGGTGCTCGTCGCCCACGAGCAACGGCGTGGCGTAGGAGCGCCTGACGCCGCCGGTGAACTTCACCGGCGGGCTGTTGCCATACTCGTCGGGCCCGCTGACGATGCGGACGACGGGCGTCAGGTACTCGATCTCCACGCGGATATCGCCGCTGCCCAGGGCCCGCAGGTTCACCCAGCCCAGGGTGATTTCGTGCATGCCGTCCTGGACCCACGGGATCCGCTGGATCGAAGCCGTGATGAACTGCGACTCGACACTGACGCCCCCCGGGTTCGACAGCGCGCGCCGGCTTTCGGTGCGCGAGGTGACGTGGCCGAGCGCGTCGTACTGCGTGTCGATGCGCCGCGTGTAAGGGTCCGCGCCGGCCGCGGCCGCTCCTGCGTAGGCGCGGATGTCCTGGTCGAGCCCGCCCGCCCCGGCGCTGCGGATCTCGGAGGTGAGATTGCCCTGCAGGTCGTACAGGAACACCTTGTCCACGCCGTCGCCGCTGTTGGTCCGCCACAGCCTTCCCGCGCCGTCGTACTCAAAGTACTCCTGCCTGCCGCCCTGCGTGCCGCGCTGCGTCATCTCGCCGAAGGCGTTGAACTGCTGGGATGCATGCACCAGGCCGGCCTGCGCCTGCGTGAGGGTGCCGCCGCCGGAGCCTGCCGCCTGGGCGAGCGGACCGTCCCAGAGCTCTTTCCAGCGTCCGCCCTCCAGCTGGAGGATGCGGACGCGCACGACGCTGTCGGTCGCCACGCTCCAGGCCAGCTCCGCGCCGCCGGCGGCCGCGGCGGCGGTGAACTCCTGCGCATGCGTGGCGAGCTGCGCCGGCCGCGCCGCGGACCCTCCTTCGGCGTGCGGAATGGCAAGAATGGCGCTGGCCATGTAGTCGACTTCCACCCGGACGTTGCCGCCGCCGAGGGTGATGAAGTTCGACCATTCCAGCTTCAGCTGGCTGATGCCCCATGCGGGGACGACGCCCGCCAGCCGCGGATTGGGTGCAGGGGTGTAGGTGGCCTTGACGCCGCCTTGCACCACGGCCGTGGATGCCGGCGTCTTCGTTTCCACCAGGCGGCCCAGGGCGTCGTAGACGTTCACCTGGAACTGCGTGCGTGTGACGCCCGCGCCGTCGGTGACGCCCCGCCACGTCTTGGCCAGGTTGCCGTGGGCGTCGAAGGAGGAGAAGGCCATCGCGCCGTTCGCGTCGCGCTGCGCAACGGTCCGCCCGAGCACGTCGTAAGCCGTCGCCGTAGTCCGGTCGCCGCTGGATGCGCCCGGCGCCGTGAAGCCGGCCGCCGAAGCTTGCGCCGGCGTGGCGTATTCCGTCTTCAGCACCACGTTGCCGTGGGCGTCGCGCTGGAAGATGGTCAGGGTGCTGGTCCCGGAACCGGTGAACGGCGCAGCGACGGCGCGGATGCGGCCGAGCGCATCGTGGTAGGTCCGGGTCGTCCGCCCGAGCGCATCGGTCACCGCGACCTGGTTGCCGATGGCGTCGTACGCGAACGTGGTGGTCAGGTCGCCGCGCACGGATGTGCCGTTCGGCCCGGCGCTGTACTCCACGTTGACGCGGGTTTCGCTTGTACGCCGTCCGAGGGCGTCGTAGCCATTGCGCACAGTGCGGTCGCTCTCGCTGCCCGGCGGCGTCCCGTGGCCCTGCAGGCTCCATGCGCCGGAAGCCAGTGCGACGGCATGCTCCGTCGCCTGCACGAGATTGCCCAGCGTGTCGTAGCTGTAGGTGGTGACATGGCCCATCGCGTCCACGGTCGCGATCTGCCGGCCGAGGTCGTCCACGTAGTGGGTGGTCCGGAACCATGTGTGACCCGCCTCGTCGCGCGAGCGAGCGCTCTGCACCAGGTCGCCAAACGCGTTGTAGGTGTTGCGCGTGCGCGCCTCGGCGTCGAACTGGCTGTCGGCCAGCGTCGCGTCGTGGATGAACACCCGGGGCTGCCAGGTTTCCGCGACGCGTCCCATGCGGTCGTAGGCCGTGTGCAGCGTCCTCGCGCCACTGGTACCGGCCAGCGCCGCCTCCACCTCCTCGCGCGACACAGCCTGTGCCGCATCGGTGAGCGGGCGTCCGGCCAGCGACGTCGAGGCCGCATGGCGCGTGAGGCTGATCGCCTCACCGAAACTGCCGTAGCCGTAGCCGGTGACGAAGCCCAGCGCATCGATGTCGTACAGCAGCCGCCCGGCGCCGTCGTACACCTTCTGGGCCAGGCCGCCACCGACGTCCCGGTTGGCCACCGCTTCGCCGAAGGCGTTGTACCAGGTGCGGGTTTCGAGCACGCGCCGTTGCTCCGACCGCGGCGACACGCCGGTGTTGGACGTGAGGGCGTCCGAAGCCGCGTCGTAGACCCCGACCTCGGGGTAGATCACGCCGACCTGGTGGCCCGCTGCGTCGTACACGTAGCGGGTGATCCTCTGCTCGGACCGGCCGGCCGCTTCGGTGCGGGATACCAGGTTGCCCAGGGCGTCATGCGCGAACAGGGTGGTGATCCGGGCTTCCGTCGCGGCACCAACGCCGATGGCGCCCGTGCCTCCGCCGAAGGAAGCCGTGGTGACCGGCACCGACGGCGAGGTCTCGCTCTTTATCCTGCCGGCGGCATCGTAGGTGTACGTCCAAACGGCACCTCTCCTGTCGGTGAAGGTGAGCGCACGCCCCAGGGCGTCGCGCGTCCACGATTCCGTGCCGCCGACAGCATCGGTGGTCGCGATGCGGTGGCCTGCCGCGTCATAGGCGTGAAGCTCCGTGCGATCGGACGCGGACTCCACCACGGCAGCCGCCAGCGTCGCGACGTCCGCCTGAACGGCGACGGACACCGGCACGGCGTACCTGCGCGTCTCCAGCAGCAGCCCGGCGGCATCGTGACGGAAGCGCGTCACGCCACCCAGGGCGTCCACCTCGTAGACACGCCGCCCCGCGGCGTCGTAGGCGTAACGGGTGACGCGATCGCCTTCCGGCGACGCCACCAGCAAGGCACGCAGGGCGGCCACGTCCATGCCGTCGTCCAGGACCGCGGGATCCAGCGCGTTGGCGTACGCATGCCGTCCGACCAGGTTCCCGGCCGCATCCCAACGCTGCTCCACCACAGCGCCGTCAGCATGGACAGTGAGCACGGGACGCCCGGCCGCATCATGGGTGTAGCGCGTGGTCCGGTCCATCGCGGCGTCCCGCACGAGCATGGCGCGGATGGCCTCGGTCGCCGACGTACCATCCTCCGGCAAGGCTTCCAGCGCCCGTGCATACGTCGTGCGGCGGACCACACGCCCTTCGGGGTCGTAAGCGCTTTCGGTGACGACACCCAGCGCGTCGACCTGGAACACCAGACGGTTCGCCGCGTCGTAGGCGAAGGAGGTGATCCGGTCCTCGGCGCCGGCCCCGACCGCCGAAACGTCCTCGCCGTCCGCCAGGCGCGCGGCGTAACGCACCTCCTGCACGAGGTTGCCGTTGGCGTCATGGGCATGCCGCGTCACCGCGCCGGTGCCGTCGATGGTGTACTGCTCCCGCCCCAGCGCATCTCGAACAATGGTGGTGCGTGCGTCACGCGCCGCATCCGCCTCGACGACAGGCGCAGTACCGGGTACCCAGCTTGCCAGGTTGATCGCGCGGGCGTAGGCCACGCGCCCCACCAGCAGGCCGCGCGCGTCGTAGGTGAACCGCACGACGGCGCCGATGCCGTCGACGGTGGCGAGCAGCCTTCCGTCGTCATCGAGCACGCGGTGCTCCACCTGGTCCTGCGCCGGCTGCGCGACGATGCGCGCTGCAATCTGTTCGATGGTGGCCGTTGCCGGCAACAGCGCAACATCGATTCGCGTCGCGTACGCCACCGTCTCGACGATCCGCCCCGCCGCGTCATAGCCATTGCGTCGCACCGCGCCGGCAGGATCGACGGTGAAGACAAGCCGACCTGCAGCGTCATGGACGTAGCGGGTGACCTGCCCGCGCGCATCGATCGACGCCGTCACGTTTCCCGATGCGTCGTAGGTCCAGCTGCGCTCCAGGTTGAGGCCCGACGGGTCGACGCGCTCGCGGATGCGGCGCCCCAGGCTGTCGTACTGGTACTCGGTGCGCGTTCCGCCGGGCGACGTGACGGACAGGAGGTTGTCGCGCGCGTCGTAGGCATGGATCGTCTGCAGGCGCAGTCCCGCGGGATCGACGGTCTGCCGCAGGACGCGGCCCTTGCGGTCGTACTCGATGGTGGTCAGCACGCCGTTCGCGTCCGTGACGGCGACCCGGCGGCCCTGCCCGTCGTAGGCATAGGTGGTCACCAGATCGAGACCACCCGGATCGACGCGGCGGCTGAGCACGCGGTTCGCCGCGTCGTAGGCGTAGAGCACGCGATGGCCGTTGGCGTCCACGGTCTCCCGCAGCAGGCCGGCGGCGTCGTGGATGTTGCGGGTCGTGGTGCCCAGTGGCGACGTGGTCTGCGCGAGGCGGCCGTCGCGGTCGTAGTGGAAGGTCGTCAGCTCTCCCGCGCCGTCCCGGACCGTGTGCACCTGGCCGTGGCGCGTGTAGCTGGTCGTGGTGACGACGCCTTCCGGTGTGGTCACCACCATCGCGCGTGCGGCGGCGTCGTAGGCGTAGGTCGTGGCATGGCCCAGCGCGTCGGTCTGCGCGAGGACACGCGAGAACGCGTCGTAGGTGGCCGAACGCTGCTCGCCGAGCGGACCGCGCGTTGCGACGGTTCGCCCGAGCCGGTCGTAAGCGAACTCATGCACCTCGCCGTTCGCGCCCTGCGTGCGGACCGCCTGGCCGAATGCGTCGTACTCGGTGCGAAGGATCGCGTTGATGCCGCCGGAGTCCCGCGTCGTGGACACCCGCATGCCGCGACGGTCCACGGCGTACGCCTCCGCGACGGAGACGCCGGAGCCCGCCAGCCCCTGCCGCACCTCGTCCCCGAAGGCGTTGTAGGCGAAAGAGGTGATGGCGCCCTCCGCGTCCGTGCGCGCGGCGACGCGGCCGTCGCGGGTGAGCGTGAAGGTGGTGCGGGCGTCGCGGCTCGCATCCACGATGGCTGCGACGCGGGAGAGCAGCGTGGCTGTCGCCAGCCCGCCTTGGAGGCCCTCCGTGGCGATGCGCGCCGCATAGGCGATCTGCTCACGCACCTGGCCCAGGCCGTCGTAGCGCGTCTCCTGCACTTCCCCCAGTGCATTCACCGTGTGCGTCAAGGCGCCATCGGCGTCATGGAAGAACCAGGTGCGCCGCCCCAGCGGATCGATGCTGGACGTGCGTCTGCTCGCCGCGTCGTAGGTGTGCGTCGTGCCGTGGCGGGTCCAGATCGCTTCGATCTCGGCCGCCGTCTGCTCGCCCGTGAGCAAGGCCGCGCCTTCCGCCGAGAGCTCGCCGACGCGACGGCCCTGCACGTCGTAGCGGACCATCAAGGTGCGGGCTTCGGCAGTGTCCGCGGCTCGGGTGGTGGAGACCAGGCGTCCTTCGGCGTCGTAGGCGTACCGGGTCTGCACGCCGTGGCCGTCGGTCTCGTGCACGAGTCGTCCGAGCAGGTCGTAGCTGCGCGTGAACATGCGGTCCCCCGCGGATGCTGCGGGCCGTGCGGACGCGAGCGTCGCGGCCTCCAGGGACGGCGTGCGATTCGCGTAGCGGATCGTCTGCGCGATGCGCCCCTGCCCGTCATACACCGTCTCCGTGAGGTAGCCCTCCGCATCCAGATGGCCGACTGCCTGGCCTTTGCCGTCGTGGAAGGTGCGCTCGCTGCGGTCGCCCGGGTCGGACGCGGGCATGAGCTCGGCCAGCGTGCCGCTTGCGCGCCGCGCCGGATCGGTGGACTTTGCGTACGCCGTGCTGCGGGCGTGCTGGCCCGCAGCGGTGTAGCTGTGGACGGTGAGGTAGCCCTCCGCATCCAGCGTTCCGACGAGCCGTCCGGCCGCATCATGGAAGTAGCGCGTGATGCGGTCCTCGGGGGAAGCCGGCGGAAGCAGCACCCGTCCGGGCGCCGCGGCAGCAGGCGAACCATCGGCGAGGATGGTGTTGGCGTAGCGGACCACCGCCACCAGCCGCGATGCGCCGTCGTAGCGATATTCCGTCACGGCTGCCTGTGCGCCGGTGCCAACGTGCTGCGCGCTGCGGACCAGCCGCCCGGCGGCGTCGTACGCGTTCCAGGTGGCGCGATCCGACGCCCCATCGGGCGGCCGGACCTGTGCCAGCGTCACCTGCCAGGCAGGCTGCCCGGTCGCGTCGACCAGCAAAGCCGTGTTCACGCTCGCGGATCGCACCCGCGTGCCGACCAGCCTGTCGGCGGCGTCATGGCTGTACTCGGTCAGGGTGCCGTTCCCATCGACCTCGCCGATCTTGCGTCCGGCGTCGTCGTAGAAGAAGGTGGTGCGCACGCCGGTCGCATCGCGGACCATGCGCAGCCGTCCCGCCGCGTCGTGGAAGTAGCGCGTCTCGCCGAGCTGCGCACCGGCGAGGTCGGACTCCGCGATGGTGATCAGCCGTCCCGCGGCATCGTAGGCACTCGTCGTGACCAGCCCGCTGGCCAGCGTGACGACCGTCTTGCGGCCGGCGTCGTCATGGCGCGTCACGCGCGCCTGCCCCAGGGCATCGGTTGTGACGAGCGTCCTGCCCAGCCCGTCATAGACGTGCGTCGTCGTCCCGCCGTCCGCGGCGATCACCTGCAGGAGGCGTCCCGCCAGGTCGTGGACATGGCGCTCCGTGGATGCGGATCCGTCCGTGCCGTGCAGCGTGCGCGAATGCAGTTCGCCGCGGCTGTCGTAGACCCGGGTGATGCGCTGCACCCCGCCCGCGTCTTGCGCGGCGGCCCAGGACGCAAGGCTCGCCTCCCCTAGCGTGGCCGCCGGAGCCAGCCCTTCGACCGCATACCGGGATCCGGCGTAGACGATCGTCTCGACGCGCTGGCCGAAGCCGTCGTAGCGGTGCTCCGTGACCGCACCATCGGCCGCTACCTCGAAGCGCAGCAGCGCGCGCGGCGTCGCTTCGTACACGAAGCGCGTGGTCAGCGGCGTGCCTGGCTGGCTTGGCCCGGCGGCATCGGGGTCCGGCTGCAGCCAGGTGGTTTCCGCCAGCAGCCGGTTGCGGGCATCGAAGGTGCGCGTGACCGTCTGGCCCGCGGCGTCGCGCCGCAGGATCTCGTTGCCGTTGGCGTCGTAGCCGAAGGTCACGGATTTGCCGGTGCCGTCCGTGACGGACAGCAGGTCGCCATTGGCCGCATACGCGAACTGCCGCGCCCCCGAGCCGCCGCCCGCCCCAGGCGGAACGATGCGGGTGAGCTGGCCCTTGGCGTCGAACTCGTAGCGCGTGGTGAAACCCAGCGGATCGGTCACGGTGGCGAAGCCGCTGCCGTAGGCGAACCGGGTGGTGTTGCCCAGCGCGTCCTGCAGGCTGGCCACGCGGTAGTTGCCGCCCCCGGCGTCCACGTAGGTGATGGCCAGGCTCGAGCCGTCGCTCTGCGTGATGCGGGACAGGCGCGTGCTGGCGCCGTCATAGGCGTAGTGCGTCTGGTACACGCGGCCGTCGGCGATGCTGCCGTCGGCCGGGGACAGGTCCACCGTCACGGTGGCCAGCCGATTCGCGGCGTCATACACGTAGCGCACGCGCGTCGTCGACACGCCGTCCGCGACCACACGGATCTGCGTGAGCTTCGTGCCCTCGTAATCGTAGAAGGTGGCGTCTCCGTTGGAGGAGCTCACGCTGCGAAGCAGGCCCGCGGCGTCGTAGCCGTAGGCCAACGCGTTTCCGGCCGGATCACGGCTGGAAAGGATGCGGCCCGCCCCGCTGGCTTCGAAGCGCTGCGTCACGCCCGTGCCGCCGTCGCGCCATTCGAACTGCGCGTCCGCGGCGACGTAGGCGATGGTGTCGTGCGCGCCCTCGCCCTCGGTCGTGACGTAGAGGCCTCGCGCTGCGTCATAGCCGTACAGGGCGACGCTGCCGTCGCGCTCGGTGCGCTCGACGAAACTGCCGGCCTGCTGCAAGGTGCCGACCAATCGCACGCCGACGCGATCGGCGCGCCAGCGATCGCCGTTGTCACCATCGAAGAGGCCGTTGCTGTCATACGTGCGGAGGGACGTGAAGTCCGCCCCGCGGGCCACCCGCTGCTCGTCGTGGTTCTGCACCAGCAGGCTGCCGCGCGCCACGTTGACGTAGACCGACTCGCCGTTGCGACCGGCCGCGGCCTGGCCGCCGGGTCCGGCGGATCCGAGCACTGCGCGGGAGCTGAGCTCCAGCCCGGCCGCGAGGCCGCTGACGATGGCTGCCATGGTGTGTTCCTCCCGTCGCCAATACATCCGGAGGCCGGCGCCCTTGTTTAGGCCGCGTGAACGGGATCACCTAAACGGGAGAGGAAATCTGCGGATGTATTGCGAAGGCCGGCCACCGCGGGCCACGGGAGAACTGCCATGCAAGAGGACGCCGTGTTCGACAGCCTGATCGCCGAGGGCCTCGCGGCCAGCCGGGAGGGGCGGGCCCACGCCGCGCTGGCGCTCTTCGCCCGCGCCAGCGAACGCGACCCCACATCCGGCCTGCCGCACTTCCTGGCGGCCTCCGAGCACGCGGCGGGAGGCGACGTCGAGGCCGCGGAAGCATCGTTCGCCAATGCCTTGCTGGCCGCGCCGGCGTTCAGCCTCGCGCGTTACCAGCTGGGATTGCTGCAGTTCAGCTCAGGACGGCCGGCGCTGGCGCTGCTGACCTGGGGGCCGCTCCTCGAGTCACCCTCCCCAGGGGCACTCGCTCACTTCGTGCGCGGCTTCGGGTCGCTTGCGCAGGACCAGCTCGCACAGGCGCTGGTGCATTTCCGCGCCGGGTTGGCGTGCCCGGACGCCCCGGCGGCAGTTGCCGCCGACATCGTGAAAGTCATCGATGCGGTGGAGGCGCTCGGCGGCACCGGCGCTGATGGCAGCCATGGAGGCGCGGAAGCGTCCCACGTGCTGCTCGAGGGCTACTCGCGCGCCTGGCACTGACCCGCGCCGGTCCCCGTGATCGGCAGCGCTCACGCGGCGACGGCTTCAGCGGGTACTTCCAGCACCTCCTGCGGCGCCCGCTGCGCCTCCCTCACCATCTCCGCCGCCTTCTCCCCGATCATGATCACCGGCGCGTTGGTGTTGCCGCCCACGATGCTGGGCATGATCGACGCGTCCACCACGCGCAGCCCCTGCAGCCCGCGCACGCGCAGCTGCGCGTCCACCACGTCCAGCGGCCCGCTGCCCATGCGGCAGGTGCCGACGGGGTGGTAGATGGTGTCGGCGTGGTTGCGCACGAACTGCTCGATCTCCCCGTCGGTGCAGGCACGCGCCGAGTGGTCCAGCTCACGGCCGCGCCAGGCGGCCAGCGCCGGCTGGGCGAGGATGTGGCGCATCACCTTGAAGCCGCGCACCAGGCGCTGCACGTCGTCGGCCTCGGCCAGGAAGTTGGGGTCGATGCGTGGCGCGGCGAAGGGATCGGCACTGGCCAGCGTGACGCTGCCGCGGCTCCTGGGTCGAAGAAGGCACACGTGGCACGAATAGCCGTGGCCGAAGGTGGTGGCCCGCCCGTGGTCCACCAGCTTGCCCAGCACGAAATGCAGCTGCAGGTCCGGCAGCGGCTCGTGCGGTGCGCTGCGGATGAAGCCGCCCGCCTCCGCGAAGTTGGTGGTCAGCATGCCCGTGCGGCTGCGCCGCCATTCGAGGATGCCCTTCACCGCGGCGACGAGGCCGGGGAAGGACAGGCCGAAGAGATCGGTGAGGTGCGGCGCGTCCACCACCTGCACCACGTCCACGTGGTCATGCAGGTTGCGGCCCACGCCCGGCAGGTCGTGCAGCACCGGGATGCCGTGCTGCTGCAGGTGCGCGCCCGGCCCCACGCCGGAGAGCATCAGCAACTGCGGCGACAGCAGCGCGCCGGCGCTGAGGATCACTTCGCGCCGCGCCCGCAGCTCGGGCATCTCGTTGCCGATGCGGCAGGCCACGCCCACGGCGCGCCTGCCCTCGAACAGCACGCGCGTGGCGTGCGCGCCGGTCACCACGTGCAGGTTGGGACGTGAGCGGTTCGGCGCCAGGTAGGCCTTGGCGGCGCTGAAGCGCTCGCCGTCCTTGTGCGTCACCTGGTACAGGCCCACGCCCTCCTGCTCGGAGCCGTTGAAGTCGCGGTTCTCCGCATAGCCCGCTTGCACCGCCGCCTCCACGAAGACGGGGCCGAAGCGGTGCGGGCTGCACAGGTCCTTCACGTTCAGCGGACCGCCGGTGCCGTGGAAGGCGTCGGCGCCGCGCTCGTTGTGCTCGGCGCGCTTGAAGTACGGCAGCACGTCGCTCCAGCCCCAGCCCGTGTTGCCTTCGGCGGCCCAGGCGTCGTAGTCGGCGCGGTGGCCGCGCGTGTAGATCATGGCGTTGACGGAGCTGGAGCCGCCCAGCACCTTGCCCCGCGGCTGGTAGCCGCGGCGGCCGTTCAGGCCCGGCTGCGGTTCGGTCTGGAAGCCCCAGTTGGCCTGACGGTTCTTCGCCAGCAGGGCCAGTCCCGCGGGGCAGTGGATCAGCACGCTGGTGTCCGGCGGCCCCGCCTCCAGCAGCACGACCTGCACCGCCGGATCTTCGGAAAGGCGCGCGGCCAGCACGCAGCCGGCGGAGCCGCCGCCGACGATCACGTAGTCGGCCTGGGTGGGGATGGCTTGCATGCTGGTCTCCTCCGTGCCGTCGCGCGGCACTTGTCGTGCCCGGCATGGTAATCGCCCGTCGCCGGGCGCGCCAGCCGATCAGTTGCACACAATTCAATTTCGAGCTACATTTCAGCCCATGCCTTCCCGCACGCCGTCCGCCGATGCCGCGCTGCTGCTGGACAACCAGCTTTGCTTCGCGCTGTACTCCGCCTCGCTCGCCATGACCAAGCTCTACAAGCCGCTGCTGGACGAGCTGGGACTCACCTATCCCCAGTATCTCGTGATGCTGGTGCTGTGGGAAGACGATGGCCTGCCGGTCTCCGGGCTGGGCCAGCGCCTCGGCCTGGACTCGGGCACGCTCACGCCGCTGCTCAAGCGGCTCGAGGGCGCCGGCCTCGTCAGCCGCATGCGCGACGTGGCGGACGAGCGCCGCGTGCACATCCATCTCACCGCCGCCGGTCGCCGCCTGAAGGCGCGCGCCGCGAAGGTGCCCGCCTGCGTGCTCGAAGCCACGCAGTGCTCCATCGCCGAACTGCAGCAACTCACCCGGCAGGTGCGCGCCTTGCGCGAGCGCCTGGCCGCCTGATCCCCTTTTCCCCAACCGCTTCGCGAGAAGCATTCCCAAGAAAGGTCCTCCCATGCCCACCTCCCTCGACAAGGTCCTGTACACCGCCAAGACGCACGTCACCGGCGGCCGCGAAGGCGAAGGCAAGTCCAGCGACGACCGCATCTCGGTCAAGCTGTCCTCGCCCGGCGGCCCCGGCAACGGCACCAACCCCGAGCAGCTGTTCGGCGTCGGCTATTCCGCGTGCTTCATGGGTGCGATGAAGGCGGTGGCCCCCAAGCTGCAGATCACGGTGCCGCAAGACGCCGCGATCGACGCCGAGGTGGACCTCGGCCCCACGTCCCTCGGCTACGGCGTCGCCGTGCGCATGACCATCAGCCTGCCGGGCCTGGAGCGCGCGAAGGCCGAGCAGCTGGTGGCCGAGGCGCACAAGGTGTGCCCCTACTCCAACGCCACGCGCAACAACATCGACGTGCAACTCACGATCGCCTGATCGTCCCGTCGCGCGGCGACAATGCCGCATGTCCGACCGCGCGCGCCATCCCTACGACACCCTCACCCCCGACGCCGTGCTCGACGCGCTGGCGTCGGTGGGCCTCTACGGCGACGGCCGCTTGCTCGGTCTGAGTTCGTACGAGAACCGCGTCTACCAGGTGCACCTGGAGGACGCGTTCGAGGGCGCCTCCATCGTGGTGGCCAAGTTCTACCGCCCGCAGCGCTGGACCGAGGCGCAGATCCTGGAAGAGCACGCCTTCGCGGCCGAACTGGCGCAGGCGGAGGTCCCCGCTGTGGCGCCGCTCGCGCCGCTGGGCAGCACGCTGCACCGCCACGGCGATTTCTTCTTCAGCGTGTCGCCGCGGCGCGGCGGCCGCTCCCCCGAGCTCGACGATGCCGAAGTGCTGGAGTGGATAGGCCGCTATCTCGCGCGCCTGCACACGGTGGGCGCCAAGCGGCCTTTCGAAGAGCGGCCGGCCATCGATGTGGCCAGCTTCGGCAAAGAGCCGCGCGACTGGCTGCTGGGGCACGACGCGATCCCGATGGACGTGCAAGGCGACTGGGAGCGCGCCTGCGCGCTGGCGCTCAAGCGCATCGAAATGGCGTTCGCGCAAGCGCGCGATGCGGGCGTGCGCAACCTGCGGCTGCACGGCGACTGCCATCCCGGCAACATCCTGTGGACGCCGGACGCCGGCCCGCACTTCGTGGACCTGGACGATGCGCGCACGGGCCCGGCGGTGCAGGACTTGTGGATGCTGCTGTCGGGCGAGCGCGCGCAGCGGCAGAAGCAGCTGGGGCCGCTGCTCGACGGCTACGAGCAGCTGCGCGACTTCGACCGCGCGGAGCTGGCGCTCATCGAGCCTTTGCGCACGCTACGGCTGATTCACTACAGCGCGTGGCTGGCGCGGCGCTGGGACGATCCGGCGTTTCCGCGCGCGTTTCCGTGGTTCGGGACCTCGGACTACTGGCGCGGGCAGGTGCAGATGCTGGAGGAGCAGCTGGAGGCGATGGACGAGCCGGCGTTGGTGGCTTGAGTCTTGCGCGTCGGGGTTCGGCTTCGCGCTCACCCCGACCTACGAAATTCGTCGCAGCGCTCCCCGTAGGTCGGGGTG
>JAEZEB010000014.1 GCA_023438115.1 Pseudomonadota bacterium
CATTCGTACTACGCGGTGACGCAGTTGTTCCTGTTCCGCGAGGGACGACGCAGCAACGAAGCGATGACGGCGGTCGCCAAGACGATGAAGGACGCCGACCTGTGGGGCTTCTCCGACTTCATCGGCACCTTGCCGCCGTTGCCGGCGGCTTCGCCCGCGGCGCCGCTCGACGCCGCGCGAATGAGCCGCGGCGAGGCACTTGCCCAGCAGCACAAGTGCCTGTTCTGCCACGGCCCCGGGCTCGCCGGTGGCCAGCAGGTGCCGCGCATCGCGGGCCAGCACGAGGACTACCTGCGCGAGAGCCTGCGGGGCTTCCGCGCCGGCACGCGCCTGGGCTACACGCAGGCGATGACGGCGGCGGTGAGCGGCATCCCGGTGGAGGACCTGGACACGCTGGCGTATTTCGTCGCGCGCTTCCCCGGCCAGTAGCCACCCGCATAATCGGCCGGAAGCCCATCCAGCCGATGCATATCAAGGACATAGACCTCAACCTGCTGCGCCTGTTCGACGCGGTGTACCGCACCCGCAACGTCAGCCGCGCGGCGGAGCTGCTGGGGCTCACGCAGCCGGCGGCCAGCCAGGGGCTCACGCGGCTGCGCACGCTGATCCAGGATCCGCTGTTCATGCGCAGCGCGGGCGGCGTGCAGCCCACGCCCAAGGCGCAGCGCCTGGCCGACCCGGTGCGGCATGCGCTCGCGACGCTGGAGCAGGCGCTCGGCGAAACGGCCGATTTCGATCCGCTGCAGTCCGCGCGCACCTTCCACATCCACATGAGCGACATCGGCGAAGGCCGCTTCCTTCCCGAGCTGATGGTCGCGCTGCGCGAACGCGCCCCGAACGTGCGGGTGGAGACGCGGCCGCTGCCCCGCGAGCAGGTTACCGAGGCGCTGGACGCCGGGCGCGTCGACTTTGCCTTCGGCTTCCTGCCGATGGTGCGCGAGACGCAGCATGTGCGGCTGCTGCAGGACCGCTACGTGGTCCTTCTGCGCGAGGACCACCCGTTCACGCGCAAGCGGCGCTCGGGACCGGCGCTGCTGGCCGCGATGCGCGAGCTGGAGTTCGTGGCGGTGCGCTCGCATGCGGACACCTTGCGGATCGTGCAGGAGGCGCGCCTGGAGGACAGGCTGCGCCTGGTGACCGAGCACTTCATGGTGCTGCCCTCGATCGTGCGCGCCACCGACCTGGCCGCGATCATGCCGCGCAACATCGCGCGCAGCTTCGAGGGCGGCTATGCGATCGTGGAGCCGGCGTTCCCGGGCCGCGACTTCGCGGTGGCGCTGCACTGGAGCCGCCGCTTCGAGGCCGATCCGGGCAACCGCTGGCTGCGCGGCGTGATCGAGGAGTTGTTCAGGGAGTAGGCAAGGGCGCGCGCCGGCGCTCGTTGCGCCACTGGCGGTACGCGCACATCGCGTCGCCGCCCAGCTTCATTTCCACGGCCGCACCGAGTCCCACCTGTGCATCGAGCTGCGGCGGCATTTCGCCCTCCCAGTGCAGCAGGGCGAGCGCCAGTTCCACTGCCGCAACCGACGCATCGTCGTGCTCGCGCGCGGCGCCGTCCTGCAGGTCCAGCAGCAGCCGGTGCAGGAAATCGAGTTCGGTGCGGGAGAGTTCCACGGCCATGCGTGCAGCTTGGCGCCGCAGCATGCCGACCTCTGTCAGCGGTTGAATGCCTTCTTCGTAGGCCGGCGGTGCGCGCGAAGCCGCACCCCGGTGCGGGGGCGTCACGCCGCCTTCATCTTCTCCAGCCGCTGCGCCGCCTCCCGCTTGCCGATCCCGCGCAGCGCGGCAATGGCTTCGAGCTGCTTCGCGCGCGGCCGCGCCTCGCCATGCTCCCACTTGTAGACCGACTGGCCCGAAACGCCGAGCAGGGTGGCGAAATCCGCGGCCGACAGGCCGAGCTTGCGGCGCTGCGCCGCCAGCCGGGAGGCGCTGAAGCGCCGCGGCGGTCCTTGCGACTCCTCGTCGGCTTCGGGCGTGGCGGCCCGCGCGCTCGTCTTGCTGACGCGCTTGAGCTGGCGCTCGAGCTCGTCGACACGGCGGCGCAGGGCGGCGATGTGGGCTCGGTACTGGGCGGAGGTCTTCCGGAAGTCCTCGGTCTGGGCCCGGACTTCCTTGCGCGCGATGCGCGCAATCTCGTCCTTCAGGACGGCGGCGATGTTCGGCATGTGAGGGCTTGGCGTGCCGGCTCGTCCGCTTCCGCTCGCGCGGGTCGGCCGGTCTTGGGTTCTCCCTGCACACATCATAGTCGCGCCCCATGGCTTCCGGCGACACAATCGCGCATGCCCGAACTCGAACTCGCCGTCATCGACGTCCAGCCCGGCGCGGCCCTGGAAAGCCAGTCGGGGCTGCAGATGCTGCGCCCGCGCATCTACGGCGCCTGGCGCCGCGCGGCCGGACGTCCCCGCGCCGCGGCGATCGTGATGCACCCCACCAGCAACTTCATGGGCCATTACCTGATCGCCCCGCTGGCAAGGCGAGGCGTCGCCTGCATGGGCCTGAACTCGCGCTATGCCGGCAACGACACGCTGCTGCTGATGGAACGCGTGATCCAGGATCTCGGCGCTGGCGTGCAGTTCCTGCGCGCGCAGGGCTACGAGAAGGTGGTGCTGGTGGGCAACTCGGGTGGCGCGTCGCTGTCGGCGTTCTACCAGGCGCAGGCGGAACGGCTCACCATCGAACGCATGGTCGACGGCGATCCCGCGAACTTGTCTCCGGGCGACCTGCCGCCGGTGGAGGGCCTGGCGCTGTGCGCCGCGCACGAGGGCCGCTCCACGCTGATGCGCAACTGGATCGATCCTTCGCTGGTCGACGAAGGCGACGTGCTCTCGGCGGATCCCGCGCTGGACATGTACGACGCGCGCAACGGCCCGCCTTACGACCACGCCTTCCTGGAGCGCTTCCGCGGCGCGCAGCAGGCGCGCTACGAGCGCATCGACGCCTGGGTGGGCGAGCGCCTGCGCCGCCTGCGCAGCGAGACCGCGCCGGGCAGCCCGCGCGACGAGGTGTTCGTGGTGCACCGCACGCATGCCGATCCGCGCTTCCTGGATCTCTCGATCGACGCCAACGACCGCGCCGTCGGCAGCGTGTGGGGCGCGGGTGCGGCCGGCGCGCGCGCGGTCAACTACGCGGCCAGCCAGATGGGGCGCATCACCTCGCTGACCGGCTGGCTGTCGCAGTGGTCGCCGCAAAGCCGCGCGGACGGGCCGGCGAACCTGGCGCGGACTTCGGTGCCCGTGCTCCTGTGCACCTACACGGCGGACCAGTCCACCTTCCCGAGCACGCGCGAGGCCTGGCTGCGCGCGGGTGGCGACCGCATCCGCAACGTCGACATCCGAGGAGGCAACCACTACCTGTCGGGGCAGCCGGAGCTGGTCGAACAGGCCGCCGACGCAATGGCCGGCTGGATCCTCGCGCTGTGACTTGGCTCGTCGAGGCGGGCGGCTGCGCACCGGCCAAAGCGTTTGTCGGTGTAGTCCTACGTGACAAAGTGCAACATGACTCCTACCATTCGCCTCCCCACAGGAGGCCGCCATGGATCCCAAGTCACCCGCCCAGGACCGCACCGGCCGCCTTCCGATCGGCGGCACCCGCCACGGCGGCGACGATCCCGAGACGCGCCCGCCGACCACCCTGCCGCCGATCGGCGTGGGCACGCTGGACAACGTGCGCTCGGTGTTCTGGCATGCCTACCGCCACCTGTTTCCCGCGCACTCGCTGGTCGCGCAGACGCGCAAGGGCAGCCTCGTGATCTCCTGGTCCGTGGTGGACGACCCGCATGCGCATCATCCGTATGCCGCGCCGGTGGTGCTGCGCTTCGACCCCGACCTGCTGGTGGCCATGGCCCGGGCCGATGCGCGCAATCGCATCCGCATCGCGCTGAAGCACGAGCCCACGCTGCGCGAGGGGCTGCGCGGCTACGACCCGTTCACGCGCTTTCCCAACGCCCGCATCATCCACATCGGCTGAAGGCCGCGCTTCACTTGCGCGGCTTGCCGTTCACCTGCCGCAGCAGCGACCAGGCGACCGCGCCCAGCACCAGCACGCCCAGCACGAGCACCAGCCACAGCGTGGCCGTCTTGCCGTCCACGCCGCGCGGCAGCCAGGCTTGCAGCGCGGATGGCGTCGCCGGCCCGGATTGCACGTCGCTGATCCGCGCGAGCGGCAACGCTTCGACCGGCGTGGTCGTGGTCGCCGCCAGCAGGTCCAGCGGCAGCGCGGAGGGCTGCATGCCCTCGCGGCCGGCAGCCAGTCGATAAGGCCCGTCGCCGCCGGCCGGGAAGACGATTTCCATCGGCTCGAACAGCGCGCGCGCCGCCAGCGGCACGCCTTCGAGCCGCATGCCGTGCGTCGCCTCCACCCGCAGCCAGCGCACGCCGGGATGGGGCAGCACGATCGCGGGATTGAGGCTTTCCTGCTCCGGCGGGCCGAGCCGGTAGACCACCGCGTTGGCGAGCAGCCGCCAGCGCTGCGAGGCATCGTTGCGGCCCAGCACGCGCACGGGCAGCAGCGTGTTGGCGCGCGGCGTGGTGAGCTGCAGCTTTGCGAGCGGGGTCGCGAATCCGAGTTGCCACTCGACCGCCCCCGCCCCGTCAGCGACCGGCGCTGGCAGGTCCACGCCCGGAAGATCGCGCGGCGGCGCGCCGGCGGCCAGCAGGCCCACGATGGCGTCGACGGCCACGCCTTCGTAGCCGGACCAGTCCAGGCGCAGGTAGCGGTCCCTGAGGTTCAGCGGGGCGGTGAGTTCCAGCTGGTCGTTGACCGGCGCGCCCGCGCCTTCGAAGCGGTACAGCCGCCCTTGCACCGGCACCGGCGTCCAGCTCGCGAGGTCCTTGCTGGTGGACAGCGTGATGCGCACCGGCACGTTGGCCGGCAGGCGGGCGCGCACCGCGAAGCCGGTCACGGGCTCGCGCAGCGCGCGGGTGTCGAAGAGCGCGGAAGGCAAGCGGTTCGTCGCGGCCGGCGGCAAGGCATCCGCGGCGCGATCGCTGAGGCGCACCCACACGGATTGCTTGGTGCCGTCGCGTTCCACGTGCATCTGCAGCGTGCCCTTGGGCAGGGCCGTGCCGGCGGGCGCCGCGTGCAGCGGCAGCGCCCTCACCGCGGCCGTCTGCGCGCGCGGGGCATACGCCCGGCGGGGGCGGTGTCTTATTCA